>NZ_PQWO01000005.1 GCF_003231495.1 Acaryochloris thomasi RCC1774 | reverse complement strand
ACACGCTGGTAGAGCAGAAGACACGGAAAACGATGGATGACGACGAGTCAACACTCGCATAAGCATAGGAGAACATACATCCCCTTATCGATAGAATATCCTTACCCGTTTAGGACTACCGGCGAATGTTCCAGGTATACAAAAACCTAGAGACAGCTCGCGATTAATCAACAAATGGGCATCCACAACAGTATTGGCAGGAATGATGGTTTTAGGTGAGATCGCATCCCAACCCGAACAGCGCAGCCTCTCAGAGTTAGCAAGGCTGGTTCTCAAAAGCTGATCCTTTGCCCCATGGCCACTGACCATTCTCATAGATCTAAATAATTCATCGCTTATTTTGCCAGCGTGTGAGCCACGAACAAAAAAGTAGGGCAGCCTATTGTCTGCTCTTCCCCCAGGTCTCTAGAGGCAATTCAACTCTTGCCGCAATCTTTTCGGTCCCAAGCTCAATTCCAGACTCCACAGCACTAATATCGGCTTTTATCTTCGAGACAACGGGGGTCACTTCTGTTGTCTTTTGAACGATATCACTCGTTAAAGATCGGAGCATCTCAGTCGTTAACAGCGAAGCTTCCAGGTCCACCGCTTTTTCTCGGCCTGATTTAATCAGAGCATTGATAGAAACTTGATTGACTTGTATCGCCAGATCATCGATAGAACTTATGATTTCAGAAATTCGATGCGTTCTGTCACCGATATGTTGAGCATTGCGTGTCACCTCTGCAAAGGTTGTTTGAATGTCAGAGAGATCACTTGCAGGATCATCAATAGACAACTGTTCGGTGAGCGGCTCACGAGAAGGCTGCATTGGGATGTGAGCTTTTTCAATATTGGCCGCTAATTCTCGCGCTGAGCCAGCAATTGCCAGAATACGACGGAGCCCCCCCGTTAGAACAACAGACTGATTTAGATCTGACGCTGTCCCTTTGATGGTGGACTGGCTGTCTTGATGCAGCTCCTGAAAATTCGCATCTTGCTCAATCTCAAACGGCTCTGCCTTAGATTCAGTAGGATGACTAATCTCTCCAGAGCGACTGTTGCGATTCACAACTTGAAGGAAGTGACCTGTGATCCCAGCCGCAATAGCTCCTGCCGACAAGGCTGTTAGGCCAGTTCCCATCAACATTTGCCCCAGTAGCCTGAGTTGCCTTTCTCTCAAAAATTCAGCTTCAGCTGGCCCCAATACCCCCACCCGCTTCACCTGGTTTGCCTGCTCCAAAATGGCGCGGTTTCCAACATAGAAACTGACAGTACCCACCATGAGTACAGGCAGCATACTCAATGTCATCGCGAGGACAATGCCTTTAGTCCTAAAATGCATCCCAAATTGCCGAACGGGAAAAAGTATTGACTGAAGCAATCTTTGAGTCATTTCCAGACCTTAAATACTTTTAGAGTTTGAACGCTCTTGAGATAAGAGAAAATCATTGTGTCAGGCGGGCGCTAATTCTAGAGGCTAATTTATACAAGCGATTCAAATATCCTCTAGACTACAAACAATTGCCAAGGTTCGAAGAATAGATGAGAGTCTGTATTCACCGAAGAGAGACAAACCCTGCCTGGGAAAGTAATGCCTGCCCTTGCCGTGTGAGTAAAAAATTAACGTAGGCTTCACCGGCTTGCTGTTCGACCTGTCCATTCTCCTTAACAATGACGTACAGATAGCGTGTGATCGGATATTGGCCCGTCTGCAAGGCACTTAGATTAATCCGAGGACGAGGATTAGGGCATTCTCCAACTGAGCCTTGAGGACCAACGTAGGGTGCGACAAACCGTCCAGGCTGACGCCCCAAGGGCAAAAGCTTGACGGAACACTGCGGCACCAAGACCGATGCAGAAGCATAGTAGAGTCCGCCTGGAGACCCAGCTAAACGACGCAGTGCTTCAGTCGTTGTCGGCACGGCCTCAAAGTTCATCATTTTGGTCGGACGGCTGTAGAGTCCCCCCACCGGGAAATCCATCAAATGCGTCGCATTCTGAAAGCGCCAAAAGGGAAGAACTTCCAGGTCAGGCCCCCCGACTTGCTTCCAGTTTTTCACCTGACCGCTATAGATTAACTGCAGTTGGTTAAGGGTTAATCCTGGCAGATTGAGGCGAGGATGAACAGCGAGAGCAACACCATCAATTGCCACAGGAATTTGTTTCAATGTAATACCCTGTCGCTTTGCGGCTTCATACTCTGCACTCATCAAAGGACGTGCTGATTGCGCAAAGCTTAACTGTCCCGACAGCAGCATCCGAATGCCCTGGCTTGAGCTAGAGGGATAATCTCTAGGTTCGACATAGCGAAGCTGGAACTCTAATCGCTCTGCTTGAATTGATGAATCAACGACCAGTCGAATCGGCGCCCAAGCCGTACTGCCACCATATTTAAACGAGCCCGTTGGGACCGACGGTACTTGCGTAAAACGGTGAGGATATGAGGATTTGGCACCCATGAGCTGAACTTTTGCAGGCCGCACAAACCGACTAAACCCACTACCAATAAGCACAGCCGCCCAAATCAACACAAAGACTAAAATAAGACTGCCGCCGACGGAGCTAGGCGCACTCAGTTTTTCAAGCGATGCTTGAGCCAATCTGGGACGACGGGGTGGCGAAGATTGCATAGCAGTTAAGCCACAATAAAATAGACGATCGCGATCAGTGACAACGATATACCTCGAAAAATCTCACGAGCGCCGTTGTGCTTCTACTCTTTTATAGAAGTCTCAACAAGCGGGATGAAATTCTTAGCTAAAAGCTATACCGCAAGTTCAACATAATAATTGATTCATATATCGTCCTAAACAGAGAATTCTTAACATAAATTCACGATCAGAAATTGGCGTCTGTTTGACTATTTGATAAATCAGCAGGAGTGTGAAGTTACACAAGGCACTTGGCATAAAGTCGCAGGGTGAGATCGCGCAAAGCTTTTCCAATAGTCGCTTTGAGGTAGAGACGCTTCAAGGGCATTGGAATTTGCTGTCGACGGCCCCGTTGGCTATACAGCGATGGTGCATTAATCACATAGCAATCTGTGTTTTGTAGAAGAAAAGTCATTCGTTCATCTTGAAAGGACTCCTGAGGTAGAAAAATACCTTGGCGGATGCTATAAGGAGCTTGTTTAATCAATACAAGCCTGGTGAGGAAGTTCCAAAACTCCTCAAGTGGATCATGATTACCGACTCTGAAAAGCGAGACCTCGTCTACAAAACCTTCCTTGTCAACGCCTCCGAGCGGCTGGATGAGATTGAGCGTAATCTTAGCCATCTCAAAGACGATCCCAATTCAGATCGAATCAATCACCTGATACAGCTCACCTATGGTGTGGGCGGGACAGCAGAGAGTCTTGAATTTCCAACAGTTTCAGTTGTTGCCCATCTGCTTGAAGAAAACTTTAAAAAATTACTGAACCCACGAGTTGTCGTTGACTCAGAGTTAGAGTCACTTCTGCTGCAAGGGTATGAATGTTTGAAGTTGCCTCTACAGGCAGAAACAACGCCAATTCAGCTAGATGAACCTGAGATCCTCAAGTGGATTATCACTATTTTTGCTCAACTTCATCTGAAGCTAGAAAGTTTCGGTGACCGTCGTCAGATAAGCCGATTGGAAGAGAGTATTGATGAAATTGCAGATTATTGCTTGCCGGGGACCGATGTAACCCAAGCTATCTTCGAGACATGGATTGGTCAACGACTCGCGAATCTAGCCTTCACGTTGGCTCATGCGGATACAGCAGCCGTAGCAGCCTACCTGCGTGAACAATGCAGCGTCTTCATTGATCTATCGATACAGCTAAATCTAGAGGGGTTCGGAGAAATTGCGAAGACAGCTGTATCCGCCTTAGATCTTCATCCAGAGAAGGCTACAACCATCGCTCAGATAGCATTAGCAGATTTTCTCAGCGGACAAATACTCATCTTGTCTGGTGATCGCACGCATGGTGGTCAACCGTCAGAAAAACTCAAACAGCTTTCAGCTAGCAAGTACCCGTCTGCTCGGACTCCCCAGCTACCTGGTTTTGTGGCGCATCAGGGAGAACTCGGTCTGCGATCAACTCCGAAAAATGCCTTGAACGCAGAGATTCACGTTGATGATCAACGGCTGACAGCAGTTAGCCAGCTCGTCAATGATGTATTCATCAATCTCACCCAACAAACTGTAGCGAATCGCAAGATTCAGCATTATGCTCAAAGTTTTCAAAAAAAGCTACTGCACTTGCAGGAAACGGTCATTGCATCTCAGCCAGTCTCTAGCGCGAGCCCGCAAAGCTTGAGCCAGTCCATGACCAATGAACTCAGATACATTGAATACTTTTCAAAACAACTTTTGGACCTCCACTTACAAGCTGAGCAGCCCCTGCAAAAGCAGCATCACCATCTAGAGCAAATACAGCAACATCTGTTTCAACTTCGTACGTTATCTTTAGATGCACTTTTCAATCGCTTACCTCTGTTCATAGAAAAGTGGGCAGAAGCCTCAGGCAAAGAAGTAGAAGTCCATTATCAGAATCATCAAGTACGCATCAATAGAGAGATTAGTGGAAGCCTCAATCACCTTATTTTGTCTTTGATTTACATGTCACTGCTGCAGGGAATTGAAGATCCAGACACGCGTCACCGCCTCAGTAAAGCCAAAAAAGGTCAGATACAGATTCAGGCTGATCAGCAAAAAGACCGCATCATGATTAGCATTGGCCATGATGGACAAGGCTTGAATTTTGAACAGATTCGCGAACAGTCAGTCCTGCTTCGTTTGCAGTCAACTGAACAAGCAGCCCGTTTATCTAAACAGCAACTTTTAGACCTGCTATTGCAGGCGAAATCTTATTCACACCGCTGGAACTACGCTCGTATTGGCTTAGGCGTTGGGTTTAAGTACTTACAGGCACGCCTAGGTGAGCTGAAGGGTTCACTCACCATTCATTCAACATCTCATGACGGCACGTCATTTGTGATAACTCTCCCCAATCAACAACAGGCAATATGCGAGATAGAGTCTAGTCATCACACTACGTCGTCTTCACACCAACCCACGCAGTTTGAGGATACTGCCGTTCCATTAACTTCAAAGTTTACACCTCTCAACAGCCCTGACCGCTCAGCTGTCGAGGTAGAAAAAAATTTTCCAAACACGCTCAAGACAAATAACTTCTTTATCTGGCTATCCAATTCAGTTGTCTTTGCCTTACCCTACGACAACATCTTGGGATGTGTAATTCCTCGCCTCGATCAACTCTTTCAATCCAAGCAGCAGCAATTCTTGCCTTGGCAAGGGCAGATGGTTCCTTTCTACAACCTATCTGAGCTGCTCAATTCTACCTGCAGGCTGCCCGAAACTTTAAGTCAGGATAAGAGTGATACAGCCTTAACCTTAGTTGTTCAGCAAGGTCTGAAGCGATTTGCCATTACGTCAATGATCAAGCATCTCATCATAAAATCTGAGATGAGAATTAATCCCCTCAGTGATGCAGTTAAGCTTCCTAGATCGGTGCGCGGGTGTACGATTTTAGACGACAGTCACATTGCATTTGTCGTTGATGTGGCAGATCTAATGCGACAGACGCTTGATATTCATCATTAGGCCCCAATTTCTTATATCGCTTGGAACTTATCAGTCAGTCTCCTATTTTTTTTGCACTAAATCCTGTGACCTATTTAAAATTTTTTGACTGAGATTGGTGAGTCACTTTATTAGTTGAAATACGTTTTTAAAGCTCAACCAAATCATCTTTACTAGCTTCGGCGGTGTTGAATTTCAGTTGTTTAAAATTCAACAGACATCTGCAGGAACACGTCAGTTTTTTATGAGTTCCATTATCCATCAGTATTGGAACAGTTGCGAACCTCCTGATCCTGAACGAAAATCAGTCTACTTAAATCAGAAAGATAGTCATTCTACTTTATTTGGATGATTGTTTAATGATGGCGTTGATGATTTTGGGCGAGAGAATATCCCATACTTTATCGCTTACCATTTACAATCGGAAATCAATATCCGCCAGCTCAGTTTAATTTTCAATATTTTGGAGAAAGGGCCATTATCCCTGATCTCACGTCAGCACATCCCCAAAACCTTAGATTGCGTTCATATTCCAGCATCTTGTCACTATAGACCCGCTTTCCTTGGTATTAGAATGTCTCCGGGAAAGCGTGATTTTTACTTTGGGTTGTTAGTGCGGGGAGAATTACTGAATCTTCTCAATTCAAGCCAATTTTCAAAAGCAGAGCACTTTTCCACAGAAAGTTGCGACCCGGGCACCCCAGAGTCAGGATTTAAATTTTATTCAATAGGAATCCAATTGGAGTTGAGATTGAAGTGGTGAACTGATTTTGCTTCCTTGGCTCGCTCTCCGTTGGGTTCGTGACTCAATCGCCACTATATCGCTAATGTTCCTGGCGCATAGAATCCCGCCGAGAGCGTGCGGTCAATAAGAGAATATGCACCCACGACAGTATTCGCAGGGATAACGGTATTGGGGCCGAGGCGGGTGCGATCGCAAATCAAACAAGGCCCCGTTAGCTTCACCTCAGGATCCACCGTCGCTGAATTTGCCACCCAGACATTAGGGGACTGTTCGGTGGCAAACTCAGACAAAGCATAGGGCATCTTGCCCGTCAGCATATCAATTTGCCCCTGCACGTACTTTGCAGGCGTCCCTAAATCCATCCAATAGCCGTCCCAGGTAAAGCCCGTCACCCGCTGCTGCTGCGTCAGCAAATCAGGGAATACCGTTCGCTCAAAGCTCAACGGTTGGTTATCAGGATACTGGGAAAAAATTTCCGGCTCCAGAATATAGGTGCCCGCATTCACCGTATCGATTCCGAGCTGGGCCGCTTCCTCCGCCGTTGGCTTTTCTCGAAACGCAACCACCGAGCCATCCTCAGATAGCTCCACCAGACCAAATGCCGTGGGATCTTCGACCCGCGTGAGCGTGATCGTTGCCTTGGCCTGCGTTTGCTTATGGGCCTCAATCAACGCCCCTAAATCTAAATCTGTCAGAATATCCGCGTTAAAGACAATCAGGGAATCCCCAGTATAGTGAGGCTCTGCCAGCTTCATCGCCCCCGCCGTATCCAAGGCTGTTTCCTCAATCACATAGCGAATTTTGACCCCAAAGGCTTCACCATCTCCGAAATAGTCCTGAATTTGCTCTGCCTGATAGCGAATATTCATCAGGATATCCGTAATGCCCGCCTGCTGACAGCGCTCCACCATCCAGCTGAGGAAGGGGCGGTCCAAAATAGGCAGCATCGGTTTCGGGGAGCCAAAGGTGAGCGGCTGCAGTCGAGTCCCTTTTCCACCAGCAATGATGACAGCTTGCATGTATCTACGTCCTGTATAGATTGCGTTTCGGAATCTAACGACTTACTTGTCGTATTGACTTAATTGTGTAGGATCATACCGTCATCTTCCAGGGAACTGGAAGTATTCAGTCACGTCACCACAATAGGCACCGCCCCAACGATCAACGGCGGTCAAGGAGTCATCACAGCGATGGGGTCTAATTCATCCAGTTCGGGCCAGAGAAAGCCACGACCACAGGGCGCAGCACCCGCTCGCATGGGCACAACCATGCGGCTACTCACCTGGGGTCTAACCTTTACCTTTGTCACCAGCCTGTCCGCCGGTATTGGAGCCACTATTGCATTAGTCACGCCCCTCCGATTTATTCCAGGCTTATCTAACGATGGCGCCGTCCCCATTGCCGATTTATTCCGGTCTGGTCTGCAATATGGCCTATCGCGCCCCGTCAATGTCCTGGTCATGGGCGTTGATCTCAATCTTGAAGACGAAGAAGAAGACGGCTCCCTTGATCCCTTCAAAAGCCGCAGCGACACCATGCTGCTTGCCCGCATCGACCCCAAAGCCAAGAGCGTGAGCCTGCTGTCCATTCCCCGCGATACCCGCGTCAGAATTCCCGATGTGGGCATTGATAAAATTAATGCCGCTAATTACTATGGCGGTGCCGAACTCGCAAGCGAAGTGGTAAGTGAGACCCTCAATGAGGTCACGATCGATCGGCACGTGCGGGTGAGTACGGGCGCTTTTCGAGAACTCGTCGATGTCGTGGGCGGCGTGGAAGTATTTGTGCCTCACCGCATGGTCTATGAAGACAAGACCCAGGGATTGAGCATTGACTTAGAGCCAGGGCTGCAAACCTTAGATGGCGATCAAGCCGAAGGCTTCACGCGCTTTCGCAACGATAATTTAGGTGATATTGGACGCGCTCAGCGACAGCAGGTCTTAGTCAAAGCGCTGCAGAAGCAATTAGCCAACCCCGTTACTTTGACAAAACTGCCCCAACTGCTTGAGGTAGTGAAAAAGAATGTAGATACGAACCTGAGCGTAGGAGAGATGCTAGCGCTGATGCAGTTTGGACTACAGCTCAAGCCAGAACAACTCAAAATGGTCCTGCTTCCTGGTCGCTTCAGCCAGCCAGAGGAGTACGAATACAGCTACTGGATTATGAGCAACAACGGTCGAAATCGGATTATGGAGTCCTATTTCGATATCCTGCCCGATCCAGATGCTTACCAAGCGGATGAAATCGAGCGATCCTTTGTGGACAGCGTAAAGATCTCCATTCAAAATGCATCGGGCGACCCTGAGGGCGGCGCTAAAATGCTTGAATACCTAAATGAGCAGGGATTCTACCGCGTGTATCTTGCGGATGAATGGCCACAGGTTTTAAAAACGACGCAGGTTATCCCCCAGTGGGGCGACTTGGAGGCGGCTAAGTATGTGCAGCCTTTAGTAGAAGAAAGTGAGCTGGCCGTCAACTCCACCGGAGATCTGCGCTCAGATCTGACCATTCGCGTGGGTAAGAGCTGGCTGTCGTCAAGCCAATCACAGCCCGTCGAGCCATCTGACTTTTAGGCTGAGAGCGTCACAGGAAGCGGCTTCGTCCCCAAAATGAGCGAAGGACACTAAAGTTTTTTGCCTTTGATGGCCCTAATATCTTGCCAAAGGGTGCTAGTTATCGTTAGGATAAGATTCGCTATCCTCAGTAGCTCAGTGGTAGAGCGGTCGACTGTTAATCGATTGGTCGTAGGTTCGAATCCTACCTGGGGAGTTTAGTAGTAACCATTGAGCTGTTTGCAATTTTTCTACCGCGTCGCAACGGCAGCGGAGAGAGAATTTTGCTTGAGGCTTAAAAAGTGTTGGATATGCTGGGCAAGGTGCTGCTGGGCAGCTCTGTCAGTGCTAGCTGAGCGGGTCAATGCAATCGTCTGGCCTGAGGACAACACGAGACTGACTCGAAAAAACTGAGTTCCCATCACCGTATACGGCTCCACCATTACGTCAGCAATCTGGGCGATATTTTGCTGCTGAATGCGGTGACTAAACCATCGCTGTCGTCGCAGTGTAATCAGGCGAGTTGTTTTATCAAAGATACAGGTTTCAGTGGGGCTGAGCGTGGCCACTAGAGCTGCGATCGCAATACAAACTCCGCCAAACAAATCAACAGGAGACTCAAAAGACATAACGATAAAAAAACCCGTTGCCGCAGTCCCTAACCCCAAAATCCAGATTCCCAGCAGTTTTTCCTGTAAAACTAAAGTATCGGATGTTTTTTGAATGATTTTCATAGCGCTCCTAAGGAGGATAAGGCAAGTCTGCTCTTGACCTTAGTATTGACACCGAAGAGAGTGAGGTTAACGTGTGTCCCCGTTTTTAGACGTTCAATTTAGAAACGAAGGAATCTCTGACTACAATTGAAATAGAAGCCTTGCAGCTCATTGCGCAACGTAGTCGGCCACCCTTTCACGGCGCTATACACCCATTTGCAATGGATAAAGTGAGCACAATAGCAAGGCTAGTCTCAACGAAATCTAGTAAGCATGCTTGTGATCCAGTAAAAACAGGGAAGAATAAAGAGTAGGAAGCAGCTCCCTGTAATTTTTGATTGACCCCGCGAGATATTTTGAATGAGCTACTGCTTGAATCCGGCCTGTACTAATCCCAACAATCCCAACGAGAATGTAGACTGTCAGGCTTGTGGCTCTCAGTTACTGCTGCGAGATCGCTACCGATCAAGCCGCATTCTAGGCAGAGGGGGATTTGCGACCACGTTTCTAGCCATCGATGAAAGTCTGCCAGGGGAGCCGACCTGCGTGATCAAGCAGCTCAGACCTGTGTTGACGGCTGAGCATATTTTAGAAATGTCGCGGGAACTGTTTCAGCGAGAAGCTGCCACCCTCGGAAAAATTGGCAATCACCCCCAACTTCCTCGCCTGCTGGACTACTTTGAACTCAAGAATGACTTCTATCTCGTGCAGGAGTACGTGAGTGGTGCGACACTGCAGCAAGATGTGCGGCGATCGGGTGCCTTCGATGAAGCTCGGGCAAAGCAGGTGTTGCTTGAGGTATTGCCCCTCTTAGATTACCTACACCAGCAACAGGTCATTCATCGAGACGTGAAGCCCGCCAACGTCATTCAGCGCTCCCTCGACAGCAAGTATGTTTTGATTGATTTTGGAGCGGTGAAGGACCAAGTGAGCCAAACTGCGATGCTGGGAAGTGATCCAGATGAGGCGTTTACTACCTTTGCGGTGGGCACTCCTGGCTTTGCTCCGCCAGAGCAGATGGCAATGCGCCCCGTCTACGCCAGCGATATCTATAGTTTGGGCGTCACCTGTCTCTATCTGCTCACGGGCAAGTCACCCAAAGATTTGAACTATAACCCGACAACGGGAGAACTAGACTGGCAGAACCTGGTAAACATCAGTCCTGCATTTGAGAAAGTCTTAACCACAATGATGGCAACCTCTCTACGTGATCGCTATCAATCAGCCAAGCACGTCCTACAGGCGTTGGAGCAGCTAAATCAGCCGACACACTCGCCACTTGCCCCCTATCAAACGGCACCTTCAACCCCCTCTTCTGGCCTCCAAAGAACACCCCCACCGTTGACGACGCCTCGATCGCAGATCAGCTCTCGTCAAGAGAGTGCGGCTGCCAGAAGACAGAAGTCGTCTCCTACCTCTCGGATTGCATCTCGAATTCGTGCCCAGAACCAGCGCTTGGGCGATCCGCTAGATGAGTCTGTCGGATCGCTATCCCGTGGACACAATCGCGCGGGTTCGTTCACTGCGGGCCAACCTCGTTCAGAGGTTACCGCTGCTCGCTCGAAGCAGGCAAAGGTTACGCCGAAGGGACTGCTGCATGCCTACAGTCGGGGGAGTCGAGATTTTAGCGGCCGTGATTTAAGAGATCTTGATCTACGTAAAGCCATCCTCCCGGAAATTAATTTCCATGAGGCAAAGCTGCAGGGAGTTAATTTTAAGGGTACTGAGCTGCACAAGGCCAATTTTGGGCGAGCAACTTTGACCAATGCCAAGTTTACAGATGCCAACCTGAGCGAAGCCTACCTCAGCTATGCCGATTTAGAGGGGGCTGATCTGCGAGGCGCCAACCTCATTGATGCCCACCTCACCAATGCCAATTTGCGCGGGGCCAATCTTTGCGGGGCAAACTTGACGGGGGCTTCCGTGTCTGTGTCTCAGCTTGCCTTTGCTCAGGTGAACTGGCTAACGGTAATGCCTAACGGCAAGCGCGGCAAGAAGGGACTACGGTAAGTCAATTCCCCGCGTTCAGAACTTTTGCCGCCGTTAGACTCAGTTCTGAGAATGTTAGAGAAGCAATCTTGTTATTCCCAGTGAAACCTTGAAACTGATACGCACCATCTATCAAATTGCCCACCTTGACCAGCGCTAGATCGGGGTCAATAATCCAGTACTCAAGAATGCCGATCTCCGCATATTCAACGGGCTTTTCAAGATAATCTCGATCGTGCGATCGCTTGTCTTCCTTGCTATTAGAAACCACCTCCACCACTAGCAAGGAGGGAGGCGATCCGGCTCTAAGGAGTTTTCCATCCGCCACAATTGCTGCATCCGACTGATCGCTATGGACAATCAAATCCGGCTGCCGTGCAGTGGCCTTCGTCGAACTCACGCCAATCTGATGCCCGATGGCTAAACGAGAATAGGGAAAGTCCATTTCTTGAAGGAAGTAGGCCAGCAGGAAGACAGCAATTTTTACATTGAACGGATTTTCAGCACCCATTTCGGCTAACATTCCATCCACTAACTCGTAGCGAGTATTGGTGCCGTCGTCATAGAGCAGATACTCCTCAAGGCTCATGCGTTTCTGCGTGGCGACAGTCATGGGGGCCTCTCCATTTTTTCACCTGGGTAGCTCTATTTTATCCTCCCCAGAAGCAGGCTAGGGGGAACAAGATATATTCGGCAAAAAAAAGCTTCCAGATCAGCTGATAAAACTGACGGACTGTGTTTTGCTCTCGCAAATTTACGTTCTTGCTGGATCGCCATAGGATGAGCAGCAGCCCTATGTGGGAGACGCCAATTAAAAGTGCGGGATAGAGAGAAAGTATCAAGCTGGCGGCGATAATCATGCCGCTGTAGCAAAAGATGATGGTAGCTAGGGCAAGCTTGAAAACGGTCTGACTGCCCAGACGGACGGTGAGGGTACGAATGCGAAACTTGAGATCGCCTTCTAAGTCAGGGATATCTTTAAAAATTGCGATCGCAAAGGTATATACAACAATAAACGCCGTCAGCATCCACACCTGCGGTGGCACCACACCGGCCTCCCCGGTCCAGCGCTGATGAAAATGCCAAAACAGGCCCAGATTCACGATCACACCCCGCACCCCAAAAATGCAGAGAGCAGCCCAAAAGGCAAACCGCTTGAGACGAATAGGCGGCAGTGAGTAGGCTGTCCCAATCGCTAAACTAGCAGCGACCATTCCCAACAAGTACGGTCCCTGGAAACCGGCAAGCAGCAGCGCCAGCAGGCCCGCGATAGAGACAATGCCAACCCCCTCACGCTGGGAAAACGCACCAGAAGCGAGCGGTAGATTGGGCTTATTGATCCGATCAATGCCGACATCCGTGAGCTGGTTCAGGCCAACGATGTATACATTGCCACATAGGCAAGGAATCCAGGCTCCAATAATTAGCGGTAGCCATTGCCCTAGAGTCTCTAAAAACCCTTGAGAGAGAGACAACACGGATAGGGTAATGAGCGCGAGTCCCCAAACGCTCAGAGAGGTTCCAATAATGGTGTGAGGCCGCGAAAACTTCCAAAGAGCAGCCAGCCACTGACGCATCTGCTTCATTCTTTAGTGCCGCACAGCAGGCCAAACCGGACGATGCCCCGCCGGTAGCCCTGGGACATATAGCGCATGGCGAGCGCCCCCTGCAGCGTTCCCCAACCCGCCTTGAGGATGCCCCAGATCACTTTGGGATTTAAAGAAGAGCGGATCACTTCACCCCAAAAGGGAGCCACAGCATCAGACCAGTCGGTGGTGCGAACGTTTTTGAGCGGGAGTTGAGTTGCGATCGCAGCGTATTCCGGCAGCGAAACAATATAGGGCAGGTGATAGACCTTATAAATTTTGTTCAATAAAGCCTGCTCTTGAGGCTCAAGAGGCTTCGCCTCAATCGAACGGTGGCACCAAGTCGCCATCAGCAGCGTTCCACCCGGCTTCAGAACCCGGTAACATTCCTGCAAAAACTTGGGTTTCTCTGGCATGTGCTCACCACTCTCTAGCGTCCAGACCAGATCAAAAGACTCATCGTCAAAAGGCATGTGAAGGGCATCCGCCACTTTGAACGTTGCCGGAAGATTAGCTTCTTCCGCCCGTTCAGTCGCACGTCCAGCCTGCACAGGACTGAGAGTAATTCCCGTCACACTCGCCTGAAATTTCTCAGCGAGATAGAGCGTACTGCCCCCAATCCCACAGCCTACATCTAAAATTTGCTGGGCTTCTTGGACCTGTCCCCACTGCAGCAGCTCCTCAATCAGATCGATCTGCGCTTGGCGACGTTCCGTCGTTCGCTTCCCCTCCAAGCCATAAAACCCATGATGCATATGCTCGCCCCATACGCCTTCCCAGAGCAGTGAGGAGGCATCATAGAACTGGCGAATATTTTCAGAAAGAGTTGCGGTCATTTAAAGTTTTCCGGGGTAAGCCATGCTCTTGATTTTGACATCCTGGCCTTCTTCTTGCATAAAAATAGCTGCCCGCGAAGGCAGCTATCACTAAATTAGGGCAAAACAGAGCACCCTAACAGTCGTAGTAAAGCGCCACCTCATAGGGGTGAGGCCGCAAACGCATAGGATTCACTTCATTATCTAGCTTGTACTCAATCCAATTTTCGATAAAATCTGCGGTAAACACACCAGAATCCGTTAAGAAAGAATGATCGTCCCGCAGAGCTTCTAGCGCATCTAACAGAGAACCTGGCGTAGACGGAATCTTTGCCAGCTCCTCAGGGCTGAGATCGTAGATATCGACATCCAGCGAACTACCGGGATCGATCTGATTCTTAATCCCATCAATCCCAGCACAGAGCATTGCCGCAAAAGCAAGATAAGGGTTACAGGTGGCATCCGGGCAGCGGAACTCCATCCGCTTAGCCTTAGGATTGGGACCAGAGAGCGGAATTCGAATCGAAGCCGATCGGTTGCCCTGCGAATAAGCAAGATTCACCGGAGCCTCAAAACCAGGCACCAAACGCTTGTAGGAGTTGGTCGTGGGGTTTGTGAGCGCCAACAGAGCCGGAGCATGCTTGAGCAAGCCACCGATATAGTGCAGTGCCATCTGGCTTAAGTTAGCGTAGCCATCACCCCAAAACAGCGGATTCCCATCTCGCCAGATGGACTGGTGAGTGTGCATCCCAGAGCCATTGTCGTTAAAGAGCGGCTTGGGCATAAAGGTGGCAGACTTACCATGCTTCATGGCGACATTCTTGACGCAGTACTTATAGGTCATCAAGAAATCAGCCGCCTGAATGATCGGAGCGAACTTGATACCTAGCTCACACTGACCGCCGGTTGCGACCTCATGGTGATGCTTCTCAATCGGCACCCCGCACTTCGCCATCGTCAGCAGCATTTCCGTGCGAATATCCTGCAGGGTATCGGTGGGCGCTACGGGGAAATAGCCTTCCTTATAGCGAGGCTTGTAGCCAAGGTTTCCACCCTCTTCAACCTTGCCACTATTCCAGCGGCCCTCTTTGGTGTCTACATAGTAGTAACTAGAATTTTCAGTCTGATCGAATCGAACATCTTCAAAGATGAAAAATTCTGCTTCTGGCCCGAAGAAGGCTGTATCACCAATACCCGAGGCAGAAAGATAGTCGAGAGCCTTCTGGGCAATAGAGCGCGGGCAACGCGAATAGGGTTCTCCCGTGCGCGGCTCTTGGATGCTGCAGATCATACTCAGCGTTGGCTCTTCCATGAACGGGTCGATCCAGGCCGTGTTGGGATCAGGCACCATGGCCATATCTGATTCGTTAATCGCTTTCCAGCCGCGAATGCTGGAGCCATCAAAGGCGACGCCGCTGGTGAAGCTGTCCGCATCAATCTGATCTTGATACAGCGTCAAGTGCTGCCAGATACCTGGCATATCGATGAACTTCAGATCAACAACTTGAATATTGTCGTTGCTAATCCAGTTCAGGATGTCTTGGGCAGTTTTAGCCATGGATGAATTGCTCCTTAAGATACAGACGACCCATTGCTTCTCAAACCAGAATAAGGTTTTGGGCTACGCACTCAGCACATTTGACCCCGTAAAAGCCTCGAATCTTAACCAAGAATTCAGGTTCACCTATCGAGGTGCAACAGTGAAGACATGTCTAACCAGGAAGATAACGGCCAGACTTTGCCAAACAGCAGCAAGCACCGCACGCCGACAAAAAGGGGCACCTGCTTCCAGATACCCCCTCAACAGATTGAGATAGAACGCGTTACTTAATGAACAGCATCTCTTGATACTTGGGTAACGGCCACAGCTCGTCTGCGACTTCACCTTCTAGGGAATCTGCATAGCCTCGAACTTCATCCATCAAAGAACGAATCGTCTGAGCAAAGTACTGCATATGCTCTTCCATCGAGGAAAATTCCTCTTTATCCAGGGCATCCTCTAGCTTTTGGGTTGATTCACTCAATCCGTTGACTAGACTTGCAACTTTTTTGGCAATGGAATAGTTAAACTCAATCCCCATTTCCTTCAGACTAGAGGCGGTTGCCGACAGGTCTGAGATGTACTTGACGGCTGCCGGATAGATTTGAGTTTTGGCGATATCGACCACCAAGTTAGCTTCCACCTCCACTGAGAGCACATACTGTTCGGAATAGACCTCAAAGCGGCTCTCTAGCTCAACGGGCGAGAGAACACCTGTTTTTTCAAACAGCTCTTCAATATACTTCTCCTTAAGAACAGGCAGTGCATCAGCAGTGGTGGGGAGATTGGCAAGACCTCGCTCTTCAACAGCCATCTTGTGCCATTCTTCGGAGTAGCCATTGCCGCCGAACACAACACCACCATGCTCATCCATAATTTCTTTGAGGATGCCATACACTGACGCTTTAAGGTCAGCACCTGACGAGACTTGGCTCTCAAGTTTATTCGCGATCCAGTCTAGAGAGTCAGCCAAAATAGTGTTCATGGCAATCAGTGGCCCCGAAACAGACTGACTGGAGCCTACTGCACGGAATTCAAAACGGTTGCCGGTGAAGGCAAAGGGCGACGTTCTGTTTCTATCACCAGAATCCTTCATGAAGGTGGGGACCGACTCTACCCCTAGATCCATGAGGTCACCGGGTTTGCATCCGGTCACGTCGCACTTCTGAATCTGCTCATAGACATCTTCGAGCTGAGACCCTAAATAGACAGAGATGATGGCCGGTGGCGCTTCATTTGCACCTAGTCTGTGATCGTTGCTAGCAGTCGCAATCACGGCTCGCATCAAAGGGCCATACTTATGGACACCGCGAATAATCGCACCACAGAACGTCAAAAACTGAAGATTCTCGTGGGGCTGATCGCCCGGATCAAGCAAGTTGCCTTGGGTTGCATTACTGACGGACCAGTTAACGTGCTTTCCTGAACCGTTGATGCCCGCGAAGGGCTTTTCGTGCAGGAGACAGACGAAACCGTGGCGCTTCGCGGTATTCCGCAGGATGGTCATAATCAGCTGCTGATGGTCGGCAGCAGCATCAGCAGCTTCAAAAATTGGCGCAATCTCAAACTGTCCAGGTGCCACTTCGTTGTGCCGGGTCTTGGCCGGAATGCCCAGACGATACATGCTGCGTTCAACTTCCTGCATGAACACCTGCACCCGCTCCGGGATCGCTCCGAAGTAGTGGTCATCGAACTGCTGACCCTTTGCCGGTGGCTTCCCAAACAGGGTACGGCCAGCCAAGAGTAAATCAGAGCGAGTGTTGGCAAAGGCTGTATCTACTAAGAAGTATTCCTGTTCTGCTCCGCAGCTAGAGTTAACGCGGCTAACCTCATTACAACCGAGCAGCTTCAAAACCTTGGTTGCAGACTTATTCATAGCGCTGATGGAGCGCAGCAGTGGAATTTTTTTATCGAGGGCTTCGCCGGTCCAAGAGACGAAGACGGTGGGAATACAGAGGGTAACGCCATTATCGGTTTCCATGACGTAGGCGGGGCTGGTGACATCCCAAGCCGTGTAGCCTCTGGCCTCAAAGGTGGAGCGGATCCCGCCGTTAGGGAATGAAGATCCGTCCGGCTCTCCTTTAATGAGTGTTTTGCCTGAGAATTCTGAGATGACGGTGCCGTCACTCTGCACCGATATAAAGCCGTCGTGCTTTTCTGCTGTGCCGTTAGTCATGGGGTAGAAGACATGGGCATAGTAGAGTGCGCCTTTCGAGAGCGCCCAGTCTTTCATGGCCGATGCGACAACATCAGCGGCGGCAGGGTCGAGTTTGGCGTCAGATAGAATTGTTTCTTTCAGAGACTTGAAGACACTTTTGGGAAGGCAAGCCTGCATCTTGCTCAAGCTGAATACATCTGTGGCCCACAGATCTTGTAGAGATTCTGGGGGCTTTACCGGGACAGGGTCTCTGTGGGTAACTTGATAAATCGCTTGGGTTCTAGGCTCGTATCCCATGAAATTGGTTCCTTTCAGATTCAGATCAGGTGTGAGGTCTGTAAATCGTACAGGGTTGTGATCTGCAGAAATGTAAAATTTGTAACCGTATAATTTTGGGCGCGGTGGGGGCTTCGGTCAGAATAAAGATAGGTTCGAAGTGCAGGAGTTGCGATCGCAACCTCATTCAAACGCATGTTGAGTAAAGATTTCGGTTCTACTTAATCCGCATTCAATTATGGACGCGGGGTATCTTTTGAGCCTGTATGGAGTTGTGCATCCGTCAAAGCAGGATTAAGCTCAGCTAGCGCCTGTTCTCGCTGGTGGACCGCTGCCACAAGCTGCTGCAAAACGCGGGCAAGGGTTCCAAGTTCGTCGTTGCGATCGCACATCCCATCGAGTTCCAAAGCCTCAGGATCAAACCGATTATTCTCAATCACTGCTGCTGCCGCCGCTGTCAGGGTATAAATTTGCTCTAACGTATCGATATTATCGTCATGGTTACGAGCCAAGGAATCCATCACCTGGTTATAGCGAGTGGCGATATGCCCCACCTCTGTAAACGGTTCGACGGGAACTCGAAGGCTCAGATCAGAGGTTTTGGCCTGATAATCCATCACCTGAAACAAATCATAGGTATCGGTTTTGGCCCGATGTTCTGAGATGTTTAATCCCATGACTTCTTCTTCTTCCGTGACCCGTAGCGGGAAGAAATGATTGACTGCTTTTAAGATCAACCACGGGAGTCCGAAGGCCCAAGCAAAGCAGACTCCCACGCCCAGTAGCTGTATTGATAGCTGACTGATTCGGTTGACGTTTTCTAGCTGACCAAAGAGAGCAACGCACAGAGTTCCCCAAGCGCCCGCACCGCCGTGGACGGCGACGGCATCGACGGCATCATCGATTTGCGATCGCATCAACCCATAAGAGACCAGTAAAGCCACAGAAGCCCCAGTACTGCCCACAACAAAGGCTAAGGGGGTAGAAACCACATCGCAGCAAGCCGTCACCGCCACCAACCCCGCCAGCATTCCATTGATCAGCGGCTCCACCTCCAGCAGACGATGCTGTATCCAGCTTAGGATGGCTGCTGTAATCATCCCAGCAACCCCCGCCAAGATGGTGTTGAGGATAATTCCGGGCACCTGATCATTGAGCGCTAACGTACTGCCGCCATTAAACCCAATCCAGCCAAACCACAGCAGCAAAGCACCCAGCATCGAAAACGGCAGATTTGAACCCTGAATTTTATTAGGTTTACCCTCAGCGGAGAAGCGACCTTGGCGTGCCCCAACAATAGTAAGCGTCGCTAGGCTGACCCAAGCGCCCACGCTATGCACCACGGTAGAACCGGCAAAGTCAATAAAGCCGAGATTGCCTAGCCAACCGCCAGAATTATCCTCCAGGAGACTATTCCAAGCCCAGTGGCCAAAGAGAGGATAGATCAGTCCTGACACTAAAATTACAATGATCACGTAGGCCGAAAACTTCAAACGTTCCGCCACGGCTCCCGAAATGATCGTCGTGGCCGTGCCGCAGAACATGGCCTGAAAAAGGAAGAAGGCCACAAACTTGGCATTCACCCCGGTGGAAGGGAAAAAGTGAGATCCGCCCATCCAGCCCCACTGCGAGGCCCCAAACATGAGTGCGAAGCCAAACATCCAAAACAAAGCGACCGAAAGCCCGAAGTCGGCCATGTTTTTGACGACAACGTTGATGCTATTTTTTGATCGCGTCAGGCCCGACTCGACGCACATAAACCCCGCCTGCATCAGAAAGACTAAGCCAGTACAGAGTAGAACCCAGAGCAGATCAACCATCTAGACTGGGCCTCCTTGATAGCTCAGCTCACTCTGATACTGATAGCGGTGGGCAAATTTTGCGATCGCGCCTTCATGCCCCAAGAGAACCAAAACATCTCCGACATTGAGTGATAAAGAAACACCGGGACGATTGATGGTTTCCCCGTCTAGCTGCCGCAGCGCCACCACAATGAAAGCTCCCTTGGCCCGGACCTCGACCTCTCCGATAGTTCGCCCCAGAAGGCGAGAGTTTTTCTTGACCTCTAGTTCCTCCATCTGCAGGTCAATCTGAGTCAGCAGCTCATTCAAAGCCGTCCGCTCATTATTCTGGGCCAAAACATCTAAAGCGGTGGGTTGTGTAATCAGATTCGCGATTCGATGACCGCTGACGCTGGAGGGTAGCACCACATGATCGGCTCCCGCCAAACGCAGCTTTTTCTCTGTAGTGATCGATTCGCCCCTCGCCAGAATCAACAATTCCGGGTTGAGTTCATGGGCCGTCAAGGTGATGAAGACGTTCGTGGCGTCGTCCGGTAGCACCGTCGCTAAAAATTTGGCCCGCTCAATCCCCACATCTTGCAAGCAAGCTTCATCACTGGCGCTACCGGTATGGACAAGATATCCCCGAGTCTCTGCCATCGCCACCCGTTCTGGGTTGTTATCCAGCACAATAAACGCCTGTTTCGCCTCGTCAAGCTGCTGTGCAAGGACTCGACCAATCCGTCCAAAGCCGCAAACAATGACGTGATCATTAAGTTTGGCAATGGTTCGAGACTTGCGTTGGGTATCAAAGGCTCGATTGAGTTCACCTTCAGTCACCATTTGCACGAAGCCTCCCACAATGTAGATAACAGACGATGTACCAGCAACAATCACGAAAATGGTGAAGATACGCTCGGCGGTTGTATCTAGGGGTTCAACTTCTCCATAGCCCACCCCAAAGATAGTAATCACGACCATATAGACCGCATCTGAGAACGTCCAGCCCAAGGCAATGTAGCCGATCACGGCGACGATGATCGTGAGCGCAAATAATGCGATCCCAGTCCAAATGCGTTGGAAGGCTCTGTGAATCAATGACTCTTTACCGCAATGAACTATGAGTTAGGGGCTGCCCTGGCCTCGACATTGAAAATGAGTGAGCAGCAACAACTGTACAGTCTCGCTGTAGATCAATATTGTGTGCGTTGCTTCATAGTGACAGTCAAAATGTGACCATCAAAACTTACTAGGAACGAAGCTTTGCATCGACATCGGCGGTCGAACGTAGTCTATTGCCTCTTGCCGAGGCGGTAGCTTAATAGGTTCGGGCGTCAAATCTTCATAAGGCACCATGCTCAGAAAATGCGTAATGCAGTTCAGCCGGGCCCGTTTTTTATCATCAGCCTCTACAACATTCCAGGGCGAACGCGTTGTATCCGTGGCTCCAAACATATCGTCTTTAGCCTTGGAATATTCCACCCAGCGGGCGCGGGCTTCTAGATCCATGGGGCTGAGTTTCCAACGCTTAGTGGGATCTTTGAGACGCTCTTTAAAGCGCTTCTCCTGCTCCTCGTTGCTGACGGAGAACCAGTACTTAATCAAAATGATCCCGGAGCGCTGCAGCATATGCTCAAACTCTGGGCAGGAACGCAGAAATTCAACGTACTCAGGATGGGTACAGAATCCCATCACTCGTTCAACCCCGGCCCGGTTATACCAACTGCGATCAAAGAGCACAATCTCTCCGGCTGCGGGCAGATGGGCAACGTAGCGCTGAAAGTACCACTGGGTTTTCTCGCGTTCGGTAGGGGTCCCTAAAGCTGCCACTTTGCAAATACGAGGATTGAGGCATTCGGTGATGCGCTTGATCGCGCCTCCTTTTCCGGCAGCATCGCGGCCTTCAAAGAGAACGACAACTTTTAAGCCTTTGTGTTTGACCCATGCCTGGAGCTTGACTAGCTCAATCTGCAGACGCTTCAGCTCTTCTGCATAGATATCTTTTTTGAGCTTCTTCGGAGGCTTACTTTTGTTTGTGCTCGTGGCTTTTTTCTCAGCAGCGGGTGCTTTGCCGTTAGCCAAGCTTTTCGGCAGTTTTTCTTGAGCCTTGTTTTTAGCCATCGTGCTTAGGGCGCAACTGTACTATTTAGGATAAGCGTCAATCTTAATAGAAACCGTTACGTTAACAACGCTTTAAGGGCTGATGAATAGTTTTTGCATTGAGAAGGGAGTATGGGATGCGATCGCAAACGCTCTCCAATCCTCCGTGAGTCAGATGGGAATCCCATACCTAGCCTGCTTGATCTAAGCTGTAGGCCCTATCAATTCTGAATGTCCCCCTAATCCCTAACAACCCCGTCCCCACGCAACAAGTTTAGCGACATCAAATACGACAAAAACACGATGAGGAAGCTGAGATCGTTTTTAAAGCTGCGATCTCACAGCGGTTTTATTCAATCCGTCGTCTTTATAGGTGAGCAGCCAGCATTACAGGATCTATGTATGAAAATTTCTGTCATCGGCATCGGTAACGTTGGATCAACGATCAGCTTCGTCCTGGCACAAGACGGCTTGGCTACGGAGTTAATTCTCTACAACCGCACACGAGATATTGCTCGTGCTGAAGCTACTGATATTCAGCAAGCATTAGCGCTGACGTCCTATCGGCTCATTGTTCGGGATGGAGAGCTGGAGGATACGGCTGAATCCGGCATTATCATCATCGTGGCGAGTGCCCCCATGCCTAAACAGATGCAAAATCGCAGTGAGCTGCTGTCGCACAACAGTCAAATCATGCGTACCCTGATTCCTCCTCTTGCTAGCTACAGCCCCAATGCCATCTTTATCAACGTCAGTAACCCGGTTGATGCCTTGACCTACGAGATTTTACAAATTGCTCGGCAACACACTGATCAAATCGACTGGCAGCAGGTTATTGGAACCGGCACCTTGATCGACTCAGCACGATTCCGCGACCTTTTATCAACGCAACTCGGCATCCACCCCTTAGATATCAACGCCTATATTTTGGGGGAACACGGAGACAGCCAGTTTGCGGCCCTCAGCTCTGCCACTATCGGTGGTGAACCAATTAATGCAGATCCTTTACGCCAACAGATGGTAGAAGATGCTAAGCATTCTGCTTGGAAAATCTTCCAAGCCAAGGGCTATACCAACTACACCGTGTCTTTAGCTGTCAAACTAATTGTTCGCAGCATCGTAGAGGATCTGAGATACACGCTACCCGTCAGTGTCTTGATGGAGGGGTACTGCGATGTCTTTAACTGCTGCTTGAGTGTTCCTTGTGCTGTCGGTCGCTCAGGTGTACATCGCCGCATTGAAACTCGGTTGAATGAGAAGGAAGTGCTGGCATTCCAAAACTGCGCTCGTACGGTTCAGCAACAAATCCAGCAGTGTTAAGCAGAGGGCTGACATCAAAGTTAGTCGATCTAAGGACTGAACAGGGTCAAAGCCGTGGGCATCAATCGCTTAGATCTCAGACTCCTGTACATGCTGTCTCTTCCACAGCCAAGCAAGCAGGTAGACTGCCCCCCCCGCCAGCATCCCTGGCAAGACTTCGTAGACCGATCCCGAGAACTTAAGGACAGCATTCCAAATAGCTGCGACGGCGACACCTGTCGTCATCATCGCAGCTCCCACGGCTGGGCTAACGGGCAACGCAAAAACGCGCACCATCAGCAGCGGCCCGAGGCCACAGGCAAGGGCCGACCAAGCAAACACGCCGAGGGCAAACATATTTTTGTTGCTGGAAAGTGCGATCGCAACTATCAGCCCCGCTGAAATCACCGTCGCCCGCTTCGCCCATCGATAAGACCCCGCCCACTGGGGAAACAAATCCTGGGTCAAAGCCGCCGAACAAGACAGGATCTGTGAATCCGCCGTTGAAATGACGGCGGCGAAGACCCCGGCCAAAATCAGCCCGACCAGAAGCCCCGGTAGCAGCTCAGTGGCCATCAAGGGCAGCGCTAACTCAGGATCGCCACCCTCAAGCAAGCCTGGAACTAAGACCCGAGCCGTCAGCCCTGTAATCACCGCAGCAGTAGAGAAAATAACGTACAGTCCCGCATAGATATTGCGTGAGATGCCCATCTGCTCACTGGACTTCAGCACCATCGCCCGCACCATAATATGTGGCTGACCGACAACGCCAACACCGCCCATCAGCCAGCTCAATAAGAACAATACAAAGCCAAATTGCAGATCTTTCGGCACCGGATCAACCAATGCGGGATCAAGTCCCTGGAGCTGAGTCCACAGACCGCCAAAGCCGCCGCAGGCTGCAAGAGCGATGCCCATCAATAAAAACATGGCACCCATCATGACGATGGACTGCACTGCATCGGTCCAAATCGAGGCTCGGATGCCCCCAGAAAAGCAGTAGAGAACGACAATGATGGCCCCCAAAATGATGCCGATGGAGTAGTCCCAGCCAAAAACAACGTGGAGGGCTTTGCTACCGGCGAGGAGTTGAGCAGCAGCGTAGCAGCCGAGGAAAGCGAGGGTAATTAGAGCGGAGAGAGATGCGATCGCACGATTGGGTTTTTCACCCTTTGTAATAGCACCGAGAAAAGAACCAAAGGTATCTGCCCCTACTTCAGCCGATTGCAACCGTAACCGTTTATGGATAAAGAACCAAGTGAGATAGTCCCCCAAAAACCAGCCCACCAACAACCACACCGAAGAAATGCCAGCGGTGTAGGTATAGCCAATTGTGCTAATAAACATGCCGCCACTGTGGGCAGTGGCAAAAGCAGATAGACCTGTCAGCCAAGGATTAACGCCTCGACTCGCTAATAAATAGTCAGCGGTCGTGCCTTGTTTTTGGGTTGCTGAGTACAAGCCTACGCCAGTGAACAGCAGTAGAAACACAACAAAGCTAATTGCAACTAGCATGTTCACACAGAGTTATTGAACAGATCACGGGGTGGACAGCCACCTTGGCGATTACTGTACAGCTTAATCACAGTCCAAAGCTGAGAAACCCTCCAGAGTAAAGTTACAGACCCAATGTTGACTTTCTAGACTTGTCCTCGTGACCGCGCAGGTAAAATCATGGCTCAAACATTCCAAGACTTGTCAGTACAGGAATATTCAGCGTTAGATGCATTTCCCGGTAGCAGTTGGGCTGTTCTAGCAGAGCCAGTCCCAGAAGGATCTATTCATCGCCTCAGGATGAAGCAGGGAACCATTATTCCAGTCCACACACATCCCGCTGACGAATACGTTTTTGTCGTTTCAGGCAGCATCCAAACAGGAGGTAGACGCTGTGAAGCAGGCTGTTTTTGGACAACACCTAAAGAAACACGACAAGGACCACATGAAGCACTAACAGACGTAGAACTAATCACAATCAGACTCGGAGCCATGGGGACATTTGCAGAAGCTCCAAGCTGAGTGACCTTCCTCGACCGTTATCACCTCAGAATCTAAAGGTTTCCTATAGTTCAGACCTGACTCAGCCCATTCTCAAAATGCCTCCTTAAGATAGGAAGTTGGAAGGGTAACAACTGTTCACGACGGTGACGCAATACCCATACGGGGAGGCTGAATGTCAGACAACACCCATTTAGATATCACTTACGACTACGCATTAGATCGGGACTGCACGACGCTCTCTCGTCATATCTTGGAGCAGCTCCAGAGCTTTGGCCCTGACGCCCAAGACCTCAGTGCGCTGATGACGCGCATTGGTCTCGCCGGGAAGCTGATTGCCCGCCGTCTCAGTCGAGCCGACCTCGTCGAAGGCGCTTTAGGGTTCACAGGCGATACCAACGTCCAGGGCGAAGAAGTTAAAAAGATGGACATCTACGCCAATGAGGTGTTTATTGCCGTCTTCAAGCAAAGTGGCCTCGTCTGCCAGCTCGCTTCAGAGGAAATGGAGAAACCCTACTACATTCCTGAGAACTGCCCCATTGGCCGGTATGCGCTGCTCTACGATCCCATTGATGGCTCTTCTAATGTAGATATCAACCTCAATGTCGGCTCTATCTTTTCGATCCGGCAGCAGACCGGCGAAGACCCGGATCAAAATGGTGCGAACCTGCTGCAAGATGGTCATCAACAGTTAGCGGCCGGATACATTCTCTATGGCCCCAGTGTGGTGCTGGTGTACTCCATTGGTAAAGGCGTCCATGCTTTTACGCTAGATCCTAGTCTTGGTGAATTTATCCTATCTTCTGAGAGTATTCAGGTGCCGAAGCACGGTCCTGTCTACAGCGTTAATGAAGGGAACTTCTGGCAGTGGGACGAGGCGCTGCGGGACTTCACTCGCTATGTCCATCGCCATGAAGGCTATACCGCTCGCTACAGCGGTGCACTGGTGGGTGATTTTCACCGAATTTTGCTGCAGGGCGGTGTGTTCATTTATCCCGGCACAGTAGAGAAGCCAGACGGCAAGCTGCGCTTGCTCTATGAGTCCGCACCTTTGGCATTTTTGCTAGAGCAGGCTGGTGGTGCAGCTTCTACCGGGAAGCATCCTCTGTTAGATGTCGTTCCGGACTATCTTCACGCCCGCACACCGCTAATCATCGGCAGTACCGAAGACGTTGCTTTGGTGAAGTCGTTTATTGATGAACGGGTGCGAGAGCAGGAGCCTGTGCTGAAAAGTTAGTCGTTGAGATATTGCTGTGTTGCAGAGCGCCTAGAGATTCCCCCTAGCCCCCCTTCTCAAGGGGGGAACGGATGTGTAGTAAAAACCTAGCTCACAATTATTATTGACTTGGAGAGAACGATGGCAGTTAATCACTTACTCGAAATCAAAGAATTCGGACAAAGTATCTGGATGGACAATCTCAGCCGCGACATCATTGAGTCCGGCCAACTGAAGGAGATGATGGAAAACCAGGGTGTTCGTGGCATCACTTCAAACCCAGCTATTTTTGAAAAGGCGATCGCAGGTAACGCCACCTACGACGGTGACATCAACATTGGCATCAAGGCCGAGCAATCGGTCATGGATATCTATGAATCGCTAATTTTTGACGATATCCGCAATGCCTGCGATGTTTTCAAACCTCTCTATGAACAATCCGGTGGTTTAGATGGCTACGTCAGTATTGAAGTGCCGCCCAATATTGCCAACGACACTGCGGCCACGATTAAAGAAGCCCATCGCTACTATCAAGAAATTGGGCGCGAGAACGTCATGATTAAGATCCCGGGTACAGAGGCGGGGCTACCAGCGGTGGAAGAGGTGATTGCCAGCGGCATCAACGTGAACGTGACGCTGTTGTTTGCTGTTGATAGCTATGTAGAGACCTTCTACGCCTATATTCGCGGGCTAGAGGCCCGGGTGGCGAAGGGCGAAGACATCAGCAAGATTGCGTCGGTGGCGAGTTTCTTTTTGAGTCGGATTGACTCTAAGGTGGATGGCCTGCTGGATGAGCGGATTGCAAAGGCCGGAACAGAAGCGTTTACAGAGCAGTTGAAAGGGCTGAAGGGGAAGGTTGCGATCGCAAACGCCAAGATCGCCTACGAAAAGTACAAAGAGATCATCCAAACCGACCGTTGGAAAGCACTCTCAGCCAAGGGAGCCAACATCCAGCGCCTGTTATGGGCCAGCACCAGCACCAAAGACCCCGCCTACAGCGACGTCATGTATGTCGATGAACTGGTCGGCCCTGATACCGTCAACACACTCCCCCCCAACACTCTAGAAGCCTGCGCCGATCACTGTGACGTTGATAACCGCGTTGAGCAAGGCTTGGCTGAGGCGCATCAGGTCATTGATAGCCTTGCCACCCCAGAGATCGGCATTGATCTCGATCAGGTGATGGCCGAACTACTAAACGAAGGCATTGATAAATTCGTGCAGCCCTTCGACGTACTGTTAAATTCCCTGGAAGAAAAGGTTAAACAACTAGCCACGGTATAGGTTGGCACGGTTCACTATTACTCATTGGTAGTTAGCTAAAGCCAGCGCTTTCTCAATAGGCACTCACTCCCTTCGGGAAACCAGACCAAACTTTTGGTACTCTCCCCCCAAAATTGGGGGGTTGGGGGGGCCAGTGCAGCACCTCTGTTTTGAATTCCCCGACGTTACGAAAGCCCTCCGCCTCTATGGTCACACTTGCAGAAAACCCCCTTCGCGTTGGCCTCCGCCGAGAGCGCACTCCCGAACCCCTGATCATGGTGATCTTCGGAGCCTCCGGCGATCTCACCCAGCGTAAGCTCGTTCCCGCCATCTATCACCTCAAGCAACAGCGACGATTACCTGCAGAACTCACCATTGTCGGCGTCGCTCGTCGTGACTGGAGCGACGAGCACTTCCGTGAGCAGATGCGCGAAGGTGTCGAAGAATTTTCCGACGGCATTCAATCAGAAGAACTCTGGGAAAACTTTGCCCAAGGGCTGTTTTACTGTTCCGGGAATATTGACGATCCCGAATCCTATCAAAAGCTCAAGAATCGCCTCGAAGAAATTGACGGCATGCGCGGCACAATGGGCAACCGCGTATTCTACTTATCTGTCTCACCGAAGTTCTTTGCCACAGCCATTCAGCAGCTCGGCAAAGCTGAAATGCTGGCTGATCCGGTGAAGACCCGACTTGTCATTGAGAAGCCCTTCGGTCGTGACCTCAGCTCCGCTAAGACCTTGAACGAGGTTGTCCAAGAGGTTTGCACCGAAGAGCAGATCTATCGCATTGACCACTACCTTGGCAAAGAAACGGTTCAGAACCTGCTGGTGTTCCGGTTTGCCAACGCCATTTTTGAACCGCTGTGGAACCGTCAGTTTGTCGATCATGTTCAAATCACCGTCGCTGAAACGGTCGGCGTCGAAGATCGAGCCGGTTACTACGAAAGCTCTGGCGCTCTCCGCGACATGGTGCAAAACCACGTCATGCAGCTTCTCTGCTTGACTGCGATGGAACCGCCCAACGGTCTGGATGCCGACAGTATCCGCACCGAGAAGGTAAAGGTAATTCAGGCCATGCGGCTGGCCGACACCGATCAGCTGCAAAACTCAGCCATTCGCGGTCAGTATTCTAAGGGCTGGATGAAGGGAGAACCCGTTGATGGCTATCGTGACGAACCCGGGGTTGATCCCAACTCTACAACACCCACCTTTGTCGCTCTCAAGCTGCTGATTGATAACTGGCGCTGGCAGGGTGTGCCCTTCTATCTGCGTTCAGGCAAACGGATGCCCAAGAAAGTCACCGAAATCTCGATTCACTTCCGCGAAGTTCCTTTCCTGATTTTTCAGTCCGCAGCCCAGCAGGCAAACCCTAACGTCCTGACCATGCGAATGCAGCCCAACGAAGGCATTTCGCTGCGCTTCGAAGCCAAGATGCCCGGTCCCGACCTGCGGACCCGTTCCGTAGATATGGACTTCAGCTACGGCAGCTTCTTTGGTCAATCGAAGGGGGATGCCTACGATCGCCTGTTGCTAGACGCAATGCTCGGCGATCAAACCCTGTTTACCCGCGCTGACGAAGTAGAAGAATCCTGGCGTGTCTTTACGCCCGCCCTAGCCGCCTGGGATGCCCCGGCGGATCCTAATTCTGTGCCAACCTACGAAGCAGGTACCTGGGAGCCAGTGGAAGCAGAGCTGCTTATGAATAAAGATGGCCGTCGCTGGCGTCGTCTCTAGTCCTATTTTCTATCCCCCTTAACGCAAGCCCCTTAACGCAAAACTATGGCTAAATCTTCTCCCTTAGTTTCACTACAGTCCCCCAAGGATGTCTCCCTCAACGAAATTACGGCAGAGCTGGGCAAAATTTGGACGGGTTATAACGCCACTGGCGATGACAACAGTGCTCCGGCAGCAACCCGAGCCGCCACGTTCAGTTTGGTGGTTTATGCGCCTCAAGAAGTGCAGCAGCTGCTGGCGGCTCTGGGTTTCTATCAAGGCCCCATTGACGGTATTCGTGGCCCTCGCATGGAAGTGGCGCTGCGCTCAGCCCAGAAAGCCTATGGCTTAGAAACGACAGGGAAAGCAACACCAGAGACCAAGGAGCGACTGCAGCAGGCGATTCTTGAGAAAAGAACTTCTGGCGATCAGCCGTCGATGGACTATGTTCTTGATGCGAGTGGGTCAGGGCTGGCAGATGCGATCGCAAGCCAAAATCCCTGCCGCGTGATTACGCTCTGCCCCATCTCTGGCGAGGATGAAGGCGTCACTGCGCAGGTTTCAGCCTATTGCCCAATCAAAAAGCAAAAGCGCAGTTCTTTAATTTGCTGTGAGTACATTACCCTCACAGGCACCGAGGAAGCCTTGGCCCGCGTGGCTGGCCTAGTCCAGTCCCTGATGATCGGTGGGCTACCCAAGTTCCTCTGGTGGAAAGATACCCCCAACAGCAATCCTGAAATATTCAGTCGACTCGGCTCAGCCTGTAACTCCATCATTATGGACTCCAGTGAGTTTGATGATGCTGGGACTGAGCTAGTCAATATTCAATCCCTGGTTGAAGCAGATCACAATATTGCCGACTTAAACTGGCGACGACTGGCCGCTTGGCAAGAGCTAACAGCAGAAGCCTTTGACCCACCGGAGCGACGAGATGCTCTGATGGAAGTCGATCGGGTCACCCTTGATTACGAGAAGGGCAATCCTGCCCAGGCAATGATGTTTTTGGGATGGTTGGCAAGTCGCCTACAGTGGACTCCTGTTTCTGTAGAATCTGAGGGGGGTGACTACGACCTCAAACGAATTAAGTTCAAGAGTCAAGATCAGCGATCGATTGAAGCTGAATTAGCGGCAGTCCCGGTCGGTGATGTCGGTGATGTTGCGGGTGACATGATTGACCTGAAGCTAGCTTCAACAAATTTGCAGGCAGACTGCTGCACAGTACTGTGTTCTGAAACGCGGGGTTGTATGCGTATGGAGGCTGGAGGCGGCGCTCAGTCCTGCCGAATCCAGCATGTAACTCCGCTCCAGGATCAAAGTGCAGAGACCTTATTGAGTCAGCAGCTCCAACGCTGGGATCAGGATGTTTTATACAATGAGAGCCTGGCAGTCACCTCTCGAATCCTTCAACTTAGTTGAGCTCTTGTTCTCCTTCTAGAATGCTGACTCCCACCACAATCATCGCTATATTGCAGGATTGACACTAGACAGAACAACTTTTGTCAGCCAACTAGGGCCTCGATCCTGCCGGGTTTAGCACGTAACGCTTTTACAAGACCAGAGTGCAGAGACTTTTCTGAGTCAGTAACTAAACTGGCATAGGATCTCTTAATATTACGAGAGGCTGGACTCCGCAGCTCAGAACTTAGAGTCGGGAGCAGAAACTTAAGCTAATGTTACTGCCTAGGGCCTGAACTTCTCGACAATATTGAGAATACGAAGTTTTATCAAATCCTGCATATAACTTGTCCATTTATCTGAGATTTTAGTGGTTGGGGGATAGGAGTAGTTCTAACTGCTGGCAAACAAACTGTGTCCAGCTTTTATTCTGGCGACTTCTAAACATATTCTAGATAAATGGAAAAAGATACGCAATGAATTGAGTAGCACTAAGGATAGGTTAATTCTATGACGAGACAAAATGATACCTGTGGTGACCTCAGTGAAGTTCCAGGGCAACGCTTAACCCAATTTCTACACGAGCATGGGGGGAGAGAGATAATTCAGAAATATGGCCTTTTTCATTCCAGCGAAACTATTAGTGTTGAAGTCAGCTGCAACGGGGATAGTCTTGGTAAAGCTGCATGTTGTTTGGGCGAGGTTCAAGATAACTTCAACTCCTCAGAGTTTGACAGATCCAAGTTTCAAGAGGATTTTGTTGGAAGATTTAATGAGTTAGAAGCTGCACTTCCAGAGAATGGGATAGAGGCACATCTTACGTCACAAGGTATCGCTCAAGAAGATTTAGAGCTGGATTTCTCTCTAAAGTCAGGCGATGGGCTAATTCAAGTTAAAGCAGTTTGTAGAATCTGTCCTTGGTGGCCGGGCAAAGGACCTAAATGGTGTTGCTAGTATTATCGATATCGATCTGAAGAGTGGATGTGTGGGTAAAAGATCATATAAGTCCTGCACATCTCTCTTCTAATTAGAAGAGAGAGAGTAAAAAATAGTGATTACAGTTTCTAAAAGACTTGATGATAGTGAATGCTGCATTACTCTCACTGTCCTTCTTCATATTTTCAATACTTGCCTGTCTAAGCTTAAGTATGGGTTGCTCATTTCAGGCAGATGATGCATTTGTGATTTCATGGAGAGCTATTTAGATAAAAACATGCTCTGCCAAAGAAAAATTCAGGAAAACTTTAATTGATATTGTTGCTTGAATCACTTTATTCTGAAGTTATTCTTCTTGGATTGTTTGAGATACGTGATCTTAGTAAGGATGTAGTGGAAGACATGTCTAAGTATGTTTTTGGGATATCTAAGTCTTCGTACCTTTATTGCCTACTTATAATCTTCTCAAGTAGCTTTTCGTTCTTTGCAAGTAGCTTTTCGTTCTTTGATAGATTGGCCTCTGCCCAGCAGGTGGTTCCAGATAATACTCTCGATTCGGAAAGAGCTATTATTGAACAAACAAGTATTAATGGTCTTCCAAGTGATCAAATCTCTGGAGGAGCAATTCGTGGAAAGAATCTATTTCATAGCTTTGAGAATTTTAGCGTTAGTTCGGGTAGGGGCGTCTATTTCGTTAATCCTGCTGGCGTAGATATTATCTTAGGTAGAGTCACGGGAAATCAGTTATCTGAAATTCAGGGTAGATTAGGTGTCTTAGGTAACGCGGACCTTTTTTTGATTAATCCCAGCGGTATTTTTTTTGGCCCCAACGCTTCACTAGATCTCAATGGATCTTTCATTGGCTCTACAGCTCGTGGGTTTAGTTTTCCTGGAGATTTAACCTTTGATGCGCGTTCCTCATCTCCTCAGGAGATACTAAGTGTAAATGCTCCAATCGGCCTGTTTTTTGACCAAGAAGCTAGTCCTATCACTCACCAAGCTGACGAAAATGGTTTTGGGCTTGAAGTATCATCTAATCAAACAGTTGCACTTCTGGGAGGAAATATTGATATACAGGGAGGAGGCTTTACTGCATCAAGTGGTCGAGTAGAAATTGGTAGTGTATCTGGAAACAGTATTGTTAGTTTGCAGGGAATCGAAAGAGGCTGGTCTTTAGGCTATGATGACGTGCAAGAATTCCACGATATCACGCTATCTCAAGCACTGGAGTCAATCGGAGATTTTGGTACTGGGCCAGTTTTTCTACCATCTTTTATTCAAGAAATGGGTAACGGTAGTAATGTACAGCTTCAAGGCAGAAAAATATCATTAACTGGCGGGTCTCAAATTCAAGCGGCTGGCGGGAATATAAATGTATTCGCCTCTGAATCTGTCAACGTTATCGGTGTAGGTCCATTTTCTCGTAGTGGATTTATTGGGCAAACTAATCCAGATCTCGATGCGGCTAACCTAACAATTGATACAAAGAGGTTAGTTGTAAATGGAGGAGGGATAATTTCAACAGGCCCCAATATTTTTGTAACCAATTCAGGTGAAGTTGTTCCAACCGGAGGTGGCGGTACGCTGACCGTTAATGCTTCAGATCTGGTGTTACTTGAAGGAGAAGGAGTTAATTTTTCTGGAAGTCAACGCTCAGGTCTTCTAAGCAGTGCTGTCGGATCTGCACAAGCAGGAGACTTAGAAGTTAGCACAAACAAATTAATTGTTCGTGCTGGTGCGCAGGTATCTGCATCTACCTCTGGAGAAGGTTCAGGTGCAACAATCTTTATCACAGCTAATTCCATAGAACTAGACGGTTCTACTTCGAATGGTCAATCTCCAAGCGGAATATTTACGCAAACACAAGGATTGGGTGATGCAGGTAGCATTGAACTCAATACCGGAGCATTGTTAGTTAAAGATGGTGCAGAAGTAAGTGTTAGCAGTCAGGGTTCAGCTCCAGCAGGTAATTTGATGGTTACTGCTCAATCTGTTTTCCTGAACAACTCAGGACGACTGAGTGCAGAGTCTGACAATGGCGGTGGCGGGAACATTATCTTGTCTGATGTTGATTTCTTATTCCTCAACAATGAAAGTCAAATTTCTACTACGGCAGGTGGGAATAGTACGGGTGGCAGTATCACTATTGATGCCAATGTGATTGCAGCTTTGCCTGGAGGTAACAACGACATCACAGCAAACGCTTCCGAAGGTCCTGGAGGACTGATTACCATCAACACTCAGGGAATTTTTGGTTTTCAAGAACTGACATTGGAAGAACTTCAAGCGTTACTGCCTGGAGATCCAGAGCCAACCCCTGACAAGCTCCTCAGCAATGACATAACAGCAATTTCTCAGAGCGGTGATCCTAACCTCAGCGGTCAAGTCATTTTCAACACCCCCGAAACTGACCCCAGCGATCGCACCACTGAACTAACGGAAAGAATCGACATCCCGCCCAAGCTAGCTCAAAGATGCCGACCCGGCCAGGCACTAGGCAACGGTCAATTCGCCAACGTAGGTAACGGCGGTCTGCCCCCTACCCCCACTAGCCTTCGCAGTTACCCTGCGGTCTGGCACGATATTCGACCTCCTGCAGCTCTGCAGCAGGCCAGCACAGACGTGAAAATTCCTTCAGCAATTCCAGCACCTAAAACTCGGCCGATTATTGAAGCTAACGGCTGGTTAGCGACCTCTAAGGGACTAATGCTGGTTGCGCCTAAGCAAGCTTCTTCAACGACTACGCTTACCGCGTCCGGAAGCTGCTAAGTTCCTGAGGTTTATACAAGGTTAAAATCGAGCTGTTTTCGACCTATATTGTGGGACTTTACGCAGAGGGGCCAGTCTTTAGAGATGCGATCGCAAGACATCCCCAACCCACCAGAAACGCAACACCTCCCAACGGCGTAATTGCCCCTAAAATCTTAATACCAGTAAAGCTAAGAGCATAGAGACTCCCAGAAAAAAGTAAAACGCCTAGCGTCATGCTCGTCCCTGACGCCACCAACCAGCTCTGGCCCTCCGTGGCACGACTGAGCAACAGCGCCACTAAGATTAGCGCCAGTGCGTGATACATCTGATAACGAGTGCCGGTCTCGAAAACCTCTAACATGCGATCACTGAACTTACCCTTCAGCGCATGGGAAGCAAAAGCCCCCGCCGCCACCGATAGCCCCCCAAACACGGCCCCTAAAGCAAGGAATAAACGCATTATCATGTTGCTGTCCTTGTGCATGAACCATTACAAGTTATTACAGGGATTACCATCTGTGTGCTTCCACTCAGATTAATCACAGAATTCGCCCTTATCCTTAGAGAGGTAAGCGGTTTTATTGGGCCACCTCGCATGAAACATCTCAGCTCTTGGGTGCTAGGCATCGGTATTCTATCCGTGGCCACAGGAATAGCCTGGAGAGATATACAAGGGCAAGAGCTATCGCGCTCCTTCGCTAGAACCAGTACAGCGCAGCTTCAACCCATACAGTCTCCAGAACCACCGCCACGGTCTGAAGGCGCAACAACGATTCAAGATCTAGAAGAGATTCTAAAAACAGAGGCTGAGAACCTACAGGTCGAAGGTGGGCAACTTGCCTTTAGTTATGACGGACGAACAATGGTTATTTTGACCAGTGAGACCCACGACCGCATGCGCATCATTGCCCCCATCGCGTCCGAAGATACCCTAACAGACGAGCAGCGCAAAGAATTACTGGCCGCTAATTTTAGTTCAGCACTCGATGGGCGTTATGCAGTCAGCAATGGCGTTATCTTTGCAGCATTCTTGCACCCACTCTCAACTCTCGATGAGTCAGAGTTTAAGTCAGCCCTTCGTCAAGTTTCAGCTCTAGTTGCAAACTATGGCGGCAGCTACTCCAGTGGTGAAATCCAGTTTGGCGCTCAGCAAGAAGACCCATTGCAGGGTTTGCCCGAGATCTAAGCTCAATTTCACAGCACAACAATACCTTTGCTCAATGTAATTTCAGCCCATCCAGCAGATAGGCGCGTTGGACTGATGAGAACAACATCTTTAGGGATGCCAAATAGGTATTTATCAAAATTCAAAACTGATGTTTCAGGCTTGAAAAGGGTGCCAAGTTTTTGATAGGACTCTCGACAGCTATAAATCAGGCTAAGGCATCTACATTCTTACCCGGTTAGCTGGCTGACTTTTGCCGCCCCTGACATCATGGCTGGATGTGCCCACCAAATTAAACCGACAAAGAATGCCACGCCTAAATAGGAAGGACGAAAAAACTCTTGCAAGGCAAGCCGCTGACGGCCTTGCCAAATCGCCAAAAAGGGCACGATAGATGTTCGCGCTTTAGCCGCTTCAAAGGCAGAACCATAACGCTTGGCTAAACGGCGATCGCCATGCCAAACCGCAAATAAGTGGTACCCGACAAGGCCAAAACAAGTCGCTAACGTAAAGGTTGACCCGATCCAAAGGGCGTGGGCAATACACCAGATCACTTGTCCCACCATCTGCGGGTGGCGGGTAATGCGGATAATGCCGGTTTCGAAGAGGTGAACCTGGGGCTTTTGAATTGCAGCAATCTCTAGCAGGTTGAATGTAGCCGGATACAAAAACAAGAAGGAAATAACCGATAGGGTCCAAACGAAGGGTTTTACACCCGGTACGCTCTGTGCATGCCACAACTGCACGCCGTCATACCGATGGTTCAAGAAATAGGTAATCAACACCAGCGCGAGACTAATGCTGGTGAGGGCAAAGATAACGCGGTACCCCCGCGCCCCGATCTGTTTTTCGGCCCACATTCGTAGAGCGGCTAGTCCACTATGTGCGATCGCAAAAAGACCCAAGAGACCCAGAACAATAAAGTGAGAGGGTGCGTACCAGCTATGGGAATCGGCGAAATTAAGCAAGCTGCCAAGCTCCACCACGAATTAGGCGAATTTGAGCCAGGGTAAAAACAATCGGAATCACGCGACTGTAGTTCGTTGAGATTGTCCGCCATCCTAAATCAACAGCAAAACCGGCCCAGAGAGCCGATCCAATGACCGCACAAGCACCCCGAAGTGCACCATATCGTGCGGCATTAAGCGCCATTCCCTTCTTGGCGGCCTGCAGTACCATCTGTCCTTGGAGAGTCGCGGCAGTTCGACCGGCCTGATAAGTGGCGAAATGAGCCGCAAATTGACGGGCGACCTGCTGCAGAAGCAGCGGCCTGACGATAGAGCTAAGGGCTAGGGCGCTCCCGCCTTCTAAAAATAGCCGCAGGGAGTCGTCGTGGCAGTTGAGGGGAAGTGGCTCGGTGGCAGAGGCAGAAAGAGCCTCACGGATTCTACGCACTAAGCCCTGACGTTCTGACTGGGGAAGCTGTTTCCAGGTGCGACGCACGAGGTGTAAAAAGATTTCTGATTCTAATTCTGTGGTTTGCCAAGTGGGGGAATAGCGGAGCTTCAGGTAACGACACACCTGCACCAGAACCTGTCGATAGGTCACAAACTCAGTTTGTCCCTTAAGGACGGTGATACCGTCTGCGGCGAGGAAGCGGAACCGCTGTTCGATGGCCATCAGCCAGCCGTGGCGATCGCTGCACTGAACCGTATCGGCGCTGACCCCGTTGAGATAGTCGAGGGGGTTGAATTTGCGCTGAAAGAGAATTGTGGTCAGATCTTGAAGCTCGTCTTCGGTCGCTAGCTCAAGAGCCGATCTCAGCTCATCCATGTCCCGACACCCTTTGGGCAACTGCTCGATGCTATAGAGAATAACTGATTTGCGATCGCAAATGCGACTCTCTCTTGTCGCGAGTAATAATAAACAGCCATCGCCCAAGACACTTCGCAGATGCCGACACCACCACTACAATTGTTTCATGCCAGAAACGGCACAATGCTGGCGTTTTCATCAAGTCTGACTTGTGCCACCGTTTGCAGTGGCTGGTCGTGCATCACCTTGAGCAGATCCTTAACGGCTGGGGTTAGGGCAACAGAGAGAGCATCATGCATTTGATTTCTAAGATTTCTAACAAGGCACTCAAACAAGTGAGAGCTGCCAGAGCACAAAAGCCAATGGTTGGCTTCGTCATTGCCGGAACCCAGAAAGGTGGAACCACAGCTCTTGATTCCTTTCTACGACAGCACCCTGCAGTATGCATGCCAGCCAACGTCAAAGAGACTCATTTTTTCTACGAAGATCAGCATTTTGAAGGATTGAACCATCTCTTCGGGCCGGCCTATAGCCATTACCACAAATACTTCGTCCCTTCGCCGCAAACAAAAATAGTGGGTGAAGCAAGCCCCTCATATATGTGGTACGAGAAAGCACCTGAAAGGATGTACAAATATAATCCTGCACTGAAAGTAATCTTGATATTGAGGAACCCAGTTGAGCGAGCTTTCTCGCATTGGAATATGGCGACCATGAGAGAGTCAGAGAGCTTTGATTTTTTTGAGGCTATTCGGACGGAACGAGAACGCGCTCGCCCAAAACAGAATAGAACCATTTCATACATAGAGCGAGGTTTCTACGTTGCTCAAATACGAAGGATTCAACGATTTTTCCCGGACAGCCAAATCAAGATATTTTTGTCTGAAGATCTTCGATTATCGCATCAAGAAACTTTGCAGAAAATATATGAATTCCTAGAGATCTCTCCCGCCTCAGTGCCGCCACAAAAGATCGTTCACGAACGAACGTATGCGAAGAAAATCTCGGAAGAATCAGTCTCTTACTTACGTAAGATTTTTGAACCCGAAATCAAGCACCTTGAATTGATTATAGATAGAGATCTATCAGCTTGGTTGGCATAGCGACCGCTCTGCTGAGAGTGACAAATCGAAGGTCAGCGCAAATGTACTCCAGGCTGAACTTTGCCCCCCTCATCTATCAAAAATTGCGATAAAGCTAGCGCTGCTCTATTACACCATCAAAGCCGTTCTGAGACAGGAACTGAACCATGTTATCGGCCTCTCCTTGACTCTTGTAAGCGCCCACCTGCAGCATTGATTTCCCCTGATAACTGGCGCGAAACGCATCAGGAACCAGCGACTTCAGCGCGCCGTGCTGGGTAGAGTCCGCTGGGTTAACCAGCACCCGATAGCGATGGCTCACCCACGCAACTTGAATAGGTGGAGCTGGAGGACTGCCATCAGCCGGAATAACGCTGGCGAGTGACTGCCCTTGATAGACATTGGACCGACTCTGGGCATTCCCGAGGGGAATTTTACCGCCGGGAACTGGCAAGACGCCAGCCGTTAAGCGAGGGAGACCAGCTTGAGCGGACGACGCAGGTGCAGGAGGCTGATACTGGCGAGGGGCACGCGGCTCCAGTTGACGGGGCTGAGGCACCGGAATTTGAATCGGTGTGGTAAAGGGAGAGGCTGTCTTCGACGCCTGGGCAGGACGAGCAGCAGAGCTGCTGGAGCCAGCGAGACCGGGAACCTTGGGAGGAGAAAGCGGAATGCCCGCTTTCTTAGGCAACCCCGGTGTGGGCACAGGGATGCTAACGGGTTTCGTAAGGGCAACTTTAGAAGAGTTCTGCTCTTTTGATTTCTTCCCTGTCGCTTCGATGGCGATATTCTCCGCATCTTTCTCTGAGACATCAGACTGAGCATCCTTAGGCCGGTCGTATTCGACAGCAGCCAGCTTAGACTTCTCATCTGACGCGTTAGCGGTCTCCTTCTCTACTTCTTGAGCCGCAATATGAGTGGTCTCGGGGAATGCATCACGGGTGAGATAGACATGCCCAAGGGTTTTGCCGTCGTAAGCCCGCTTAGCAAATCGCCATCCCGGAGCCAGCTCAATCTTAAGGAATCCAGACCCAGACTGGGTTGTGCGTCCAATTTCTAGCTCCGGCGCCCGTGAGTCTTTATAGGAATAGCCCACTAAGGCCAGAACATCCCCCCGTTTTTTAACGGATAACTTGTAGTCCAGCCCTAAATCTTGACCGGCCACGCGGATGGAATAGCCATTGCTATCGGTGCTGCGACCGCAAATGCCTGTGAAGTCAAAATTGAGCAGCAGTGGATCAACAACGCCCTGAGCTGTATCTTCTTCCCAGCATTCTTTCTCGGCTGAGATCTGTTCCAAAATCAACAGGTTATGGCTGTTGCCCTGGGTCAAGGGAACTGCGATCGCAACAAATTTTTCCTGACTCACCTCCGTCTGTTCGAAAGTGAAGGCCGTAGCAGGCTGCGAACTAAATAAGAAGCCTAACAGCGAGCCAGCCAATCCAGCGACAACGCGCCCTGATAGATCCTGCATTTTAAAGTTACCCCTCTAATTCCACTGAGATGGATTTGTCGCTACACAAACTGTCCCGCAAATCAGTACAAAAGTAGGGATGCCTGTGGCGGGCCGATACATGCCGATTTATGCTATGGGATTTTACCCTACTTTTGGTAGAACGCAAGACCAGAAGACAAAACGTTAGCCTTTAGCATGCCCTTACAAAAACTCAATTCAACAAAATCGTGGGTAAATCAATAAATTACTGCTCTCCCTAAAGCAAAATAGCGCTGTTTTCAGCATTCATCTTGCTTCAACAATCCTGACTAACAAAATCCTAGATTTGTGCCCCGATTACTATGAACTAGCGCCAATTGCTCATAGCGGTGGGCATGTTCTATTAACTCTTCTGATTCGCGCTCGCCAAGGGTTCGCAGGGGCTTGGCAGGCACCCCCACCCAAAGAGATCGAGGCGGCACAGATTTAGACACCACGGCCCCTGCCCCAATAATGCTGCCCGCTCCTACACGGACGCCGTTTAAAATAATTGCCCCAATGCCGATCAAGCAACCTGTTTCAACATGAGCGGAATGAATCACAGCTCGATGCCCCACCGTGACGTAGTCTTCAATGATTGTGGGCTGTCCGGGATCGCCGTGGCAAATCGCGCCATCTTGAATGTTCGTGCAGCGGCCAATGGCGATCCGTTCCACATCGCCCCGCAGAACGGCACCGTACCAAATGCTGGCTTGGGATGCGATCTCAACCTCTCCCATCACCGTTGCATTAGGTGCCACAAACGCAGCCTGCGAGATATCCGGTGCGGGCCAGTAGCAGGGGGAATCGAGAGGCGACGGATTAATTGACATCACTTAAACACAACCAGCCAACGGCTCTAGCATACGAGACTTAGACAGCTCTCGTAATTCGTCATTTTCATTAACGGAAAGGAACTTCTTCAATTAGACATTTGCGGCATCAGATTAAAAATTTCATATGAGTTTTGGCCACCGTTGTAGAACTCACGCCGATACAAGGATAGTCGTCGTCTAACAGCTATGGCTTGAATCGGGACTAGATGGGTACCCTAGTACAGGTAAGCCCAGAAAATTCAAGGAAAATTGCAGGATTTTAGTTTTAGATTCCTCTTTGACCTGCTTATGAGCACTTCAGTTCATTCCCATCGCGATATTCTGACTAGGCTTGCAACTCAGATGTGTAGCTGTTTCAATTCATGCACTCAGACATTATCAGAGAAGCGCTCAAGCTCACCAGTGTTGTCGGTGTCGCCCTACTTCAACAAAATGCAGTTCCCTACTTCTGTGCCAAGGATCAATATCTCAATGGACAGCAGCAGCAGACCTTAGCCTGCCTGATTGGCAACATCATTGACAGCACGGCCAGTGGCCGGACAGCTTTTGAATTTCAGGTGATGGAGTATTACGCCTACGCTTACCCGCTCAAGCTTCAAGTGAATTTTGTTATTCTGGCTCGACAGCCCGATGTACGCATTAAGTTGTTGGGCGTGCAGCAATGGCAGTCTGTAACGGAAGACAATACGGAGCAGTTCATTGACTTCTTCAAAGCAGTGGAGCAGGAGAGTGAACTGAAGCGCAAGCAAGATGTTGAGGTCACTCAAGCGCCTCCTTCGCAGCCGGCTGATGCGACTGGCACTATTGAAGCATTGCTGCAGAGGCTCAACAGTCTGAGCCAGTCTGTGAGCAAATTCCTGGGCCCCCAGTTAACTGCTAGCTACTGGAAGGCCTCTCGACCTAAGTACACCTGGATCGAGAATTTTGAAGTTAACCACTTGGCTGAATTTACATTTACCGGTAACACTCAGGCTCTGGCCACTCCTGTCAATCATCTTTGCATTCGCCAGTGGACCCACGCTTTTATGTATCGGTGCTCTCAGATTATTCAGGATTTGCCTCAAAAGGTAGCACAGCACCAAGCCAGCCTTGGTCAAGAGCACCTATCCATTGTCCCCATTGGAAATCTCGCGAAGCTAGCCAGCCTTGAGCAAGAGAGCAGCCTTTTCTGGGACTAAAAAGTGCTGGATTTTCTACCTTCTCTGAGTGACCAGCGTCTGCCAATGGTCTATAGGTAAAGACCAATGGAGGCAGCAACTTTCGCCTTGAGGGTCAAGCAACACGGTTATAATGGGGGCAAGGCAGCATTTTTAGCCCTATTTCACTATGGCTTCGGCAAGCTTGCACTATCCTATCTTTGGCCCAGAAGTCTCCTGTCCGCATTGCCGACAGACAATTGCTGCACTGACTTTAACCGATACCTATCTCTGTCACCGGCACGGTGCGTTTGAAGCCGATCCAAAGACAGAAGAGCTGATCCACCTGCAGTCTGGGCGGCAGTGGCGGCAGTGGGAGGACAAGTGGTACCGCCAACATACGCATCCTGATGGCATTCGGTTTGAAATTCATGAAGCGTTAGACCGGCTCTACGCCCAAGGACAGCGAGCAACCCGAGTTATTATTGCCCATCGTTACCAACAGTTGATCAGTGCGTATTTAGAACGAACCACGCCTTGGTCAGGACCGAGTGACGATCAGAAGCCTTGTCTCTATGGTTTACCGGTGGTGTTTAGCCCTGATTCTGAGACAGCGCACCGGTGGCAGGTGATTAATTTCGATCTAGAGCATGAGCCTGGAGCACCTGTGCATTCACCCTATTCACGCTTTTTTGAGCCGTAGCTCTCCTATGCAGGGCCATCACACGTCTATCCGTACTGCTGATATTCACAGAGCCATTACGTTTTATCAAGTTCTTGGATTTGAAGTTCAAGAACGGTTTACGACTGGGTACACTTTGGCTTGCTGGCTGCAGGGCACTGCGGGACGTCTGGAGCTGATTCAAATCCCTCAACCTCACCCGCCCCCAGATGCCTTTAATGATCCCCATTATGTTGGATATTATCATCTCAGTTTCGATCTCACAGAGGCACTCAGGTCGACCGGCGATCTCACAACTTGGCTCACGCAGCTCACACAGCAAATGCATAACCAAGAGATAGATCTGCAGGTGCTGTTGCCGCCCTGCCGTCAAACGATTTGCGATCGCAACTATGAGGTCACATTCATTGCCGACACGGACGGCTTACCCCTAGAATTTTTGCTAGACCTAGGCCCTTGTCCCGAGGCTGACTGACGCGCCCCCTTGCTGACTCGGCTCTCTTACTGGAACATCAATCATGCTTGAAAGCTGTCCCCGCTGCTCCAGTCGCCTGGGGCCTCCACTCAAAACGGGTCGCCAGGTCTGCGCCGAGTGTGGCTGGTCCAGTGCACCGATGAGATCGCGAACGACACCACCCCCACCCCCGAAAACAGGCGTTGCCCACATTGTGCAGCTCTGTTGGCGAATTGTGCAGCGAGTCGTGCGGCTGAGCATCGCTTGGTTGAAAGAAAAATTCCAAGGCTATCAAGAGACACGGGCCAACAATTCAGTCAAACCGGGTCAAGTGATGGCCGGACTGAGCGATCGCCTATCGGCACTAGAGCAGTCTATTCCCACCTCCCCAAAAGCACCTTGGATCACCCCAGAAGAAGCCTTTGAAGCATTAGGAGGACAGATTGACAACCCCAACTCAGTGGTGCGAACCGTAAACGGACAGGCCGCCGTCTCCTTTGCTCGCTTTCGCGTACTGAAATCCGAGGCCGAGTGGCGCGCCTTCGGGTTCGAGATCGACAGCATCCGACGGGATGCAGGAAAATCCTGGATACGGCAGCTAGGCTAGAGAAATGAAGTCCTCTATCCTCAGTGAAAATCGGCAGACTGATACCCTATCACCCCGTCTATCAACAGAGTCAGAAAAGGGAAGATCAGGACACCACAAAGCCCGTTTCGGTGAATATACTCTCACGGAAAATTCACACTATTATTTTATTATTTTGCAGGAGTTAGAAAGCTCATTTTAACGCGCTAACTCCATGCCTAAGATCCTTGGGGGATTTAAGAGGCAAGGCATTTTTGTGATACTGATCCACAACATCTCATTAGCGAGCGCCAACAGAGTCAAAATCTAGTGCTTGCCTATGTTGCTGTGAGGCAGTATCAGTTTCCTGATATAGCTTGTTACCATCAAAGCGGTTTTTGTTGACATCAAAGACGCTTCGATATTGCAAGCGATTTTTTGTGGTGTTCTTAGGACATGAGGGTATGATTTCAGAAAGTTCTGTACTTGAATCAATTTCTCAAACATCAGAGACGATTGAATCAATTTTTAGAAGGTCGAATAATATCGATTTATCTGACGTATTACAAGAATTAGAAACGATAGATTTTAAAGAATCTGATACGTCAGATCTGTCAGATACACTATCTAGCTCCCTTGCAGCGGTAGAGACAACTTTTAACGACGTGAGTCAGGTCGATCTGTCGGATGCATTTTCATTCAAAGGCCTAGAGGCATTAAATACTCAAACACCAAATACTCAGACGCCTAGCCTTCACCTCAATGCCTGTAGCTGTGCGCAATGCTGTGGAGCCATAGACGCGGTCAACAATGGTGGCATCCCTAGCGCCAACTTCAATGCTGGGGGATCTAAATGGAACCAGCCCAATGGCAGCGGGTCTGCCGTCAACATCAGCTACTCCTTTGCCAATAGCTTTAACAACTTCAATGGCGTGAGCAGCAATGCCGCTAAAGATTTATTTGAAGAAGCCCTGGAAGTCTGGTCGGAGGTCGCGCCCCTAAACTTCACAGAAATTACAGACCCCGGCAACGGTAATGCCGTTGATATTCGGGTGCAAGGTGACTTTATTGATGGTCCGAGCAACACACTTGCCTTCGCCTTCTTCCCGCAGGGTGGAGACATTACCTTTGACAACGGCGACAATTGGAATGCCAGCCTGTTCCTAGAAACAGCCGTGCATGAACTGGGACACAGCTTGGGCCTCGGTCACGAATCAGGGGTTAATGCGATTATGAACCCCTCTATTCAGAATCGCTATAGCGGTCCTGGTACGGCTTTTCTATTGCAAGATGATATCAATGGCGTTCGTAGTATTTACGGCAGCGGCACAGGATCGGTTGATCCTCTAGGAGGGTCGCCAGCACCGACCCCAACACCACCGACCCCAACACCAACGCCTCCAACGCCTTCGCCGTCTCCCGATGTCATTAGAGGGAATGGTGGCAACAATCGCATCGTAGGAACCTCAGGCCGCGATACCATCCTTGGCTTAGGAGGGAACGACGAGCTACTTGGGCGCGGAGGCAATGATTTGCTGACCGGCAATCGTGGTAACGATACCGTACTGGGTGAGGCTGGCAACGACACGCTTTTGGGGGGCGACGGGCGCGACCAGCTCAGAGGTGGGGCCGGCAATGACCAGCTGCGAGGACGCTTAGGGAATGATTTGCTGAGAGGCGACCAAGGCCGGGATCAGCTCATTGGGAATCGGGGCCGCGACACTTTAGTCGGTGGCGCCCAGAGTGACCAACTCTTCGGCAATTCCGGCAATGATTTCCTGATCGGCGTTAATCCCAATGCGAGTCAACCTGGGGCAGGGGAAGTCGATACGCTGCGAGGCGGTAGTGGAGCGGACATCTTTGCCTTGGGCAATCGCCGCACGGTTTTCTATACCGACGGCAGTGGACCCGATTATGCTGAGGTCAAGGACTTTTCCATCGCTCAAGGCGATATCCTCCAGCTGAATGGAAGAGCCAGCAATTACTCTCTGGGTAATTCTAATTCCTTTAGCGGACTCCCAGCGAATGGGACTCTCATTATCAATGAGGTTGGTAATAGAGAGCTGGTGGCTGTAGTCCAGGGCGACGACTTCTCGCTCAATAGCAGCGCTGTGCGTTTCGTATAAATGCTCTGCTCAAGGTAAATAGGGGGTTGAGTCCACCGCGACACGTTTAAGACCCAATTGGCCCGCGCAAGATAGTCTTTGTATGAGGGTCAGTTGGGTCTCATTTGTTTCAGGAACGATAAAACAAAAAAGGAATGGGGCTATCCCCATTCCTTTAGAAATACTGTACGGCAGCAACCGGCTGAGTTAGAACAGCCTTTCAAAGCCATCAATAGAGTTTGGCCCTTGAGATGTTCTAATCAATGCGTCCCGCTAGACTGCGGCAAGCTCCGGTGCTGGCTGCTTGCTGTTACGGATCGACTCAATGGTGCTAGCGTAGTCGTCTGCCTTGAACACAGCAGATCCGGCAACAATGGCGTTGGCCCCCGCTTCTAGCACCTGCCAAGTATTGTTAGGCTTCAGACCACCATCCACTTCAATCCAGGGATCGAGTCCCTTTTCGTCACACATTTGACGCAGCTTACGAATTTTAGGAAGCACTTCGGGGATGAAGCTCTGACCGCCAAATCCAGGGTTAACGCTCATGATCAGAACCAGATCACAGAGGTCAAGCACGTACTCAATGGAGTCGAGTGATGTGCCAGGGTTGAGAACAACGCCCGCCATTTTGCCCAAGTTTTTGATTTGGCCCAGCGTACCGTGCAGGTGAGTGGTAGAGCTACTTTCAGCATGGACGGAGATAATATCGGCTCCGGCCTTAGCGAAGTCGTCGACATAGCGCTCAGGCTCCACAATCATCAGGTGAACGTCTAACGGCTTTTTAGTGACGGGCCGCAGCGCTTCAACAATTAAGGGACCAATGGTGATGTTTTGGACGAAGCGACCGTCCATGACGTCAACATGGATCCAGTCTGCACCAGCTTGATCAACCGCGCGAACTTCTTCGCCCAAGCGACTGAAGTCAGCAGATAAAATAGAAGGAGAAACAACGGTGGATTTTTGAGACATAGCGGCAACCTATGATTAAGGGGCTTTTTTATTAGCTTTTGTTGTAGCCAGTTTAACAAAATCTTCAGCATTGCCCTAGGGGCACAGGAAACTTTCATTGATTTAGCCACCCACACCCAGGCGACCCGCGACGCTGGAGCTGAAGGGGATCAGAACTGCGGCCATTAAGAACAGGGCAACAAGGCCAAGAACGGCTCGAGTGTCGTCTGGTTCTGACAACTCATTGAGGCTGGGGCGCTCTAGATCGCGCTGCAGGAACAAAACAACAATGGCCCAGTACAGCGATAGCGGATTGATCAGGGATGCGATCGCAAGCACAATTAGGGTCACGGCAGTGGCTCTCCCGGTGACGCGGCGGCCATAAATGGCCTGGGTAATTCGTCCACCATCAAGACGACCGGCAGGCATCAAATTGAGGGCCGTAATAATCAATCCAATCCAGCCCACAATCACCAGCGGATGCACGAAAACAGTCTCAGCCTGCAGCGTATCGCCCAGGCCCAGGCGAGCCAGTGTGCCCACAAGGATAGAGCCGCGAAAGAAGGGAGACGGCACCGCCAGCGGGCTGCTTTCACCAGAGAGCGTGAAGCCAAACATTAATAAGAGTAGGGAAAAAATGCCCCCGGCAGCAGGGCCAGCGATGGCAACATCGAAGAGAGCCGTCCGGTTAGGGACGAGGGATTCAAAGCGATTGAATGCACCAAAGGAGCCAAGCTGCAGGGCCGGGAAAAAGAACGGCCAGCTTAGTTTTACGTTGTGGCGGCGGGCTAACACTTGGTGCCCCACTTCATGCACCACCAGAACGCTGAAGATTCCGAGGCCGATGGGTAGCGCTTCTGATAAACGCTCGGGATGCTCAATGGGATTGAACGACATCAAGAGTGAACCCGTGACTAAGCAAGTGCCGAAGGTTGCGATCGCAAGTAACACCGCAAAAAACTTTTGAATGGTGTTGGCCACCTGCGGCTTGTTGCGGCTAGGCAGCACGATCACCACCGGTTTACCGTCAGGATTAGCGACCAGAAAGAGATAGTACTGCTCTCCCAAAACATCGGCGAGCTTTTGGGTCAGTTCTGCATAGACCGCATCAGTCTCACCCCGAAGATTGCCCTGAAAAATAACGCCGTCCTGGTAGGGAATGGTCTCCGTCGAGAAAAACGTATCTACGCCGAAGATTCCCTGCATTGCCTGTAGATCTTCTGCTGGAACCGGTGGGGGCTGCTCTGGCTCAATCGTGATGATCGGTTTGCGCGCCCGCACTTGGTCATCACTTTGGTCAGCCTTGCTCGTCCCAGAATCACCTTCTGTCTTGAGAGGAAGGGGGGAACGCGTCTGTTCTTCGTCAGCCAGCCGCCGCACCTTTTTCCCCAGCCAGATATACAGACCCAACGAGAGGACAGTCAGCCCCAGAACAGCCACAATACTCATCGGCAAGCCAAGGCTGAGTAAGCCAAAGAAAATCAGCCAGGGCCCCACCAAGGCCACGGACTGGAACCACGTCAATAGCCCCATCTCTCCTAAGGGTCTGGCGCGATAATACCCCCACCCCAAAAGCGCTAGGGAAGCTAAAAAAAGTACAGCAGTCATGTTGTTTAACGATCCTGGGCGCAGCATAGGGCTTCAGGCACATCTTACCCTGAGCCAGGATCAGCGAATGCCTTAGCGCAGAGTTTGCTGCAGCAGTGGCCCTAAGCAAGAGAGGTGATCCTGCCATCGCTTAGCTGGAGAGTGAGCTGCCGCCTCAAACGCAGCCGGTGACTCTAGGGCAAAAATAATCTTAACCGCCAGCCGGTCACGGTATTGCTGGATCCACTGCTCTTGCCGGGGAGAACCCACCGCCATTGCTAGCACCGTTGCCCCCGACCGGTTGATGCGGTCCACAATTTCAAGGCATTCTTGCTCATTCTGCTCAAAGTCGACCGAGGGGATATAGGTATCGCGCACCATCTGACGGCCCATTTTCTGATTGATGCTGTCCTTGGCATCTGCCCCTAACAAAAACAGGGTGATCTCTGGATTTGTCTGATGGTAGGTACAAAAAGCAGGGAAAACATGGGACAGCTCGGATGCGCTCGACGGCCCAAGGAGCTGGTTAGCGAAGGGGAGAGAATTGCGATGGCCAAAGGCCGGTCGGAGACCATCGCAAACCCGATAGTCCGCCACGCTATAAGACTGGGCAAAGGCAGGGTCTTTCCGCAGGTTTATAATCTGCTCACGGCTGGGCACGCACACCACCCCAGCCGTGAGCTGCTCAAAGAGTTCTTGCTGCGAGAGATGATCCATCGGGACACCCCAAACATCGATCTTTCCCGTCTGCCAGGGCTGACAGCTGGGGGGCTTGAAATGATACCCCTGAGCTGAATCAAAGCTTAACTGATGCATCGCACTGCAGCGACGGGCATCAATGGATTTCGCCCCGGCAGATTGCTCAAAGAGATCACTGGTCTCAATAATAGTTTGCGTCAGCTGGGACTGCTGCCAACATTCATCAGCGGCTTCAATTAAGTGCCCATCAACCTTGATCGAGCTAACGTTAAGCTTTTCCCACTCCAAAAAAGTCAGGTACTCATTGGAAAAACCATCCAGAATGACAGCACAGCCAATTGTTTTTAAGTCTCGGATCAGTGCGATCGCATTGGCAAGATTTTGGGCAATGCTTTGCTCTGACAGCTCAAAGTGAAGCTGCCCCGGATGCACCTGAAAATGAGTAAGCTGCGCGTAGAGGTGCTCCACAAACGCACTGTCTTGACACACCTGATCAGAAAGATTAATCGAGAGGCTGAGTTGGGGATGGGCCACGAGCGTTTGAATCGCCTTCTGAATCACCACGCGATCGAGCCAGCCAGGGCGCTGATCGTGGGCAAACAGAGCCATAAAATCATGGGGCCGATAGAGCTTCCCAGCAGTATTCCGCCACCTGAGCAGAACTTCGTTGTAGAGAACAGCCCCGCTGTTGATGTCGTAGATCGGCTGATACCACAGCTCAAATCCCTGCGTATTAAATCGAGGCAAGGAGGGGGCTTCGCTTGCTAACATCTCAGTTCACTCATACCCAGCAACCCCACCCTAGCCCCTTGCCGTGGCTATCGCCTGAGTAAATTCACCTAAATCACTCTGGTCAGAGGTTGTTTTCGATGCCGCTTCATGCTGAGTTGTCTCAACACCGCTCCCAGACAGACAGTCTAAAGCTTGAGTTGAGGGCCGAAGAGAACTTAAAACGGCTGTGGAGATTGTGACGACTTCGGGCACTGCTTTTTCTCTAGGCTTTGACATCCAGAATACGGCAGGAACCATGCCACTCGAATATAATCAGCACCAGTCCCTATCTTTGGTTTTGGAGTCCCCCATTGTCTGAGAATCAGCCCCAATTCATCTCAACTGAGCAACTTCTTGCTCATCTACAGTGGCGCTATGCCGTTAAAAAGTTTGACCCAACCCGCAAAATCGCCTCAGCCGACTGGCATGTTCTAGAGCAAAGCTTGATTCTGTCGCCTTCTTCCTTTGGACTGCAGCCCTGGAAGTTTTTCGTCATCAACACGCCAGAGATCCGTAAGCAACTCGTCGAGCATTCCTGGGGGCAAGCGCAGGTGGTAGATGCTTCTCATCTTGTGGTACTGGCGCTGAAGACAGGTGTTGATGAAGCTTATGTGGATCAGTTCATTGCCCGCACAGCAGAGGTACGCCAAACGTCTGTAGAAGATCTAGCGCCGTATGCCAAGGTGATTAAGGACTTTCTTAACCGCATGTCACCGGAAGATCTCAGTGCTTGGGCACTGCGGCAGGTCTACATTGCCTTGGGGCAGTTAATGACAAGTGCGGCCCATCTGGGGATTGATGCCTGCCCGATGGAGGGGTTTGTTCCTGACCAGTATGATCAGGTGCTGGGTCTAACCGAAAAGGGCTATGCGGCGGGGGTTGTCTGCGCGATGGGCTATCGTGACCCGGCTGACCCCTATGCTGATTATGCGAAGGTGCGCTACACCCAAGATCAGATGATTGAGGTGCTGTAGAACGGATCTCTGCTGATAGCAATCACCTCGTATCTGAGTGGGTTAAGCATCGATGATTTCTTTGAGCTGCTCAGGATGTTTGTTCAAGAGCTGAGACACTTTTGCAAGAAAGTCATCATCGGGATACTCCTGGCAAAAGCGCTTCAGATTTCTAGAGGAAATCTCTAAGCTATCTGGGTCATTAAGCTCCATTGTAATTCGTAAGTCTTGAAGATATAAAGCTTGTGCAGCTGCGATGTCAGCTAAGGTCTCAGCAATTTTACCCATCTGAAAATAAGTACTCGCCTGTCCATTACGATTATTGGTTTCAATCTTGGTATCGAGTGCTTGTTGGTAATAAGCACGGGCTTGCTCATATTTTCGTAGCTCTTCAGCCACCCGTCCTAACTGGTGATAGGTGCTTGCTTGTCCATTGCGATTGTTGGTTTCAATATCGATCTCAAGGGCTTGTTGGTAATAGGCACGGGCTTGCTCATATTTTCGTAGCTCTTCGGCCACCCGTCCTAACTGGTGGTAGGTGCTTGCTTGACCATTGCGATTATTGGTTTCAATAGCGATCTCAAGAGCTTGTTGGTAATAGGCACGGGCTTGCTCATATTCCCGTAGCTGTTGGGCCACCATGCCTAGCTGGTGATAGGTGCTTGCTTGTCCATTGCGATCATTAGTTTCGATTTCAATATCGAGAGATTGTTGGTAATAGGCACAAGCTCGCTCATATTCTCGTAGCTCTTCGGCCACCCGTCCTAACTGGTGGTAGGTGCTTGCTTGACCATTGCGATTACTAGTTTCAATGGCGATCTTGAGGGCTTGTTGGTAATAAGCACGGGCTTTCTCATGTTCTCGTAGCTCTTCGGCCACCATGCCTAGCTGATGGTAGGTGCTTGCTTGTACATTGCGATTATTAGTTTCGATCTCAATATTGAGAGCTTGTTGGTAATAGGCACAAGCTCGCTCATATTCCCGCAACTGTTGGGCCACTATACCTAACTGGTGGTTGGTGATCGCTTGTCCATTACGATTATTGGTTTCGATCTCGATATTGAGAGCTTGTTGGTAATAGGCACGAGCTTGCTCATATTCTCGTAGCTGTTGGGCAACTATGCCTAGCTGATGGAAGGTGATAGCTTGTAGATTACGATTATTGGTTTCAATAGCGATCTCGAGGGCTTGTTGGTAATAAGTCCGCACTGATTGATAGCGTCGGCAATCGAGGAGTATGCCTCCCAGTTTGAAAAAAGTCTCAGCTTCTGTTGAGCGCTGCTTATGAATCCTTGCCTGTTTGAGTACCTGTTCGTAAGCATCAAGGGCTAACGCATAGGCTGCCTGCTGATGATAGGCATCTCCTAGGTTGCGATAGAGCGTTGTCAAAAGGGGAGATTGCTGATTTTGGTGACGTAGCTCAGCAATTTGTTGCTTTAAGTCTTCGATTTTACGAGCTGCCTGGTTGTCTAGATTCTGTTCACTGGAGACATGATGGCCTGATGGCACAGGGTAGAAAGTTTGGTCAATTTCACTCTTATTAGCTTCAAACTCAAAAACCCCACTGCGCCAGCTCCAGAAATCGGGTGCCTGCTTGGCTAAACCCGTAGCGACAGCATCAGACAACCAAATCACCACCGGGAAATCGAATTGCCGTAGGGATTCCCGAGTCCACTGCAGCGAGAAAAAAAACTTTTCCTGTTCAGACTTATCCTCAGCTAAGCGGACCTCAAACAACTGCGACGCCCCCAGAACGGTCACTACGGCAGAGACCTCTGATTTAAGGGCCGGGTTACAGCTGACTAACGTCTCTAAGGCTACTTTGAGGCTAGGGGCCTTGGGATTAAGTCCCGTTCGATAGGGGGTAATCCCCTGATCAGAAAGAGTCGTTTCATATTCGTGGATAAGCGTTTCTCGAAGATCGCGATGATCACAAATCGCTAAAAACAAATCGAGCTTCTGCACACTGGCCCGAATCGAAAGCACTAGCTTGGTCAGTTCGCGCTGATTGAGAGAACTTAATTCTGTTTGCATCACCATGACAGCACCTATGGCGTCAACAACTTCTTGCGTTGTAATAAATCAGTCACAAATGGATGCAGGTCATACCATAAATCATCATTCTCATATTCCAAAACATAGAGCCCATGCAGCAATTCTAGAAATTCTGGACTCCGAGCATCGGGTGGCGTAAAGCCTGCGTAAATCTTCACCAACAGATCATAGAGTTCGCTCCCTAAACTGCGAGCGAACTGATTCCGCAACGTTTTGACGGCTGAATCTAGAATGTCCGTATTGATCACCAAATCAGGCTGATCTGGCTCCAGCTCTAGCTCCAGCATGCATTCACGGCAGCATTCTTGCCCTAAGCGGATCAGTTCTCGCAACACGCCACCACTCAACAGCACCAATTGCTGCATCACATTGGGGTCAATCAAATCCTGAGGGATGCGTTTTGCCAAGATTTTTTGCAAGATCTCAACATTCTCGGCAATGGCTTTACCGTTGGGTAGATGCGCTTGGTCTTGAGGATAAAACTTTGTGACCGATAACAGAACAATCTGACAAAAAGATTGCAAAGTTGCCAACAGCCTTGGCTCTCTGACCACAGAGATAGGAATGGTGAACACTATGCGAATATTCGGCGAGAAAAGAGCGTTGATATTATCCCGATAGATAGCTTCAACAACAGACAAATCAAGCTTGTCAAGATCATCAATAATAACCAACACTTCTTTTTTAGTAGCGACCTGAATTGCCGCAGCAATCCGATCGATCATATTGGTCAACTCAGACACGCGACGCTCAAAGGTAATCTTGATCTCTTCTCGGAACGTATCTTCCTTTTTGAGCTTTGCAGACAGGAAACTTAAGAGATCGCCACCCGCTCCCACTTCCTGCTTGAATTGGTCGGTATATGTCTCACTCTTCGTGGTTATAAACCAGTTCAGTAGCTGCTCTTTTGTAGGCTCAGGAATAGAGACGCCGCTTTTTGAAGCCTTGCTCAACAGCGTCAAGGCAATAGCATAAAGAATATTGATGTGGTTAACATCCGACATTTCCACCATGTCAGCAATTGAAAACAGCGCGACAAAGTGCTGCTGCTTTTGCATCAAGATATTGAGTTCGTACAGGAGCGTTGATTTTCCACAGCCCCGATGTCCCGTAAAGATGACTTTGCCGTTGGCTTCAGAGGCTTGTACCTCCTGCTTCAAGCGCGCTAACGTCCGACGACCATACTGCACCCTAAAGTCTTCAATTTCTTGAGGTGCCAATAATGGAAACAGCCCCAGGTTCCGGGATGCTTGCATAAAGCGCTCGTATCGGTCGCTTGGAGCCATATAACGTGTCACAAAGTGGGCTAATTTACGGAGCGGGTGAAGCAGCTACCCTGATAATACCGAAACGAGCAATAGAATCACTGCCTCTGCCTGCTAGCGATCGAGGGTTAATCTTTCAGAAAATCGTGTTTACGCTTTGAGGATGAAGCTATCCCGCCGATGGAAGTCTGCTTCGGCCCCCGGATGCGTCAGTGCCCAGTAGCTCATTAGGTTGTTTTTGGATTGGAGAACGGTTGCGATCGCAACCTCCAACTCCCCCTCCCCAATCCCAAGCAGCGTTAGATCAAGGTCTAGCGACAAATGTAGTCGACCGGCTGGGCGTTCCACCTTAAAGGGAAGGACCGTCACAGAAGCTTCTTCCCGCATCCCGGAACGATAGGCATCAAACCGATAGACATTCCAGTGACCAGCGGTTGATAAGTTGATCTCCCAGTAATTCTCAGAACCGGCCGGCCCAAAAAAGAGCTCCAAACAGGTGGTTGCCCACAGGTCATCCTGTCGAGACGGCGCATCGCTAGGGGGCAAAGCCACAACCTCACCCAAGGGATCAACGACAACATAACGGATACGCAGGCATTCGGGGTTGCGCGTCAGCTCTCCCTTAACCTGAATGGAGGATAGGGCGCTTGAACACAAAAAGGGCTGCAATTCGAAAAGCTGAGTCATAGTGCAGACAGTAATATTAGCCCTCTGCCCGAATTGGCTCTAGCGACAGTTCTGAGAGCTGGAGGTCTGTTAAAGCGATTGGCTCACCAACAGCTGCAAGATCCGTGGTGAAATTTTCCGCCAAGAATCGGCAAACATTATCAAACATTCTGGGTGCTTAAAGAGCACTCCAGAAGGCCAGTGCAGCTAGCCCAGCGATCAAGACAAAAATGGCCCAAGCTAGGGTAGCAGAAGATTGTGACTCCATAGTAGAAGCAGGTGCAGTCACGCCCTCCGGGAGACGTTTAGCCTCCAATATCCGAGAGAAATAAAAGCTGGTCTTGGTCATGCCGGTGCGTTCCACCTGCCAACCTGCAGCCTGCAGAGCCGCCACCACATCCTGCTCTCGATGCAGATAGGCCCGCGTCGCTTTACTCGGCCCAGGGAAGAAGTCGCCCACCTTTTTGAGCAGCGTGTACGCCACTGTCTTAGGCGCGAAGCTCAAAATCACCCGGTTAGTGGCCAAAGAACTCAGGTGCTTGATCATCTCCGCCGCTTTTTCCTGCGGATAGTGAATCAAGACGTCGAGGCAGACCACGGTGTCATACTGTCCCGATAGCTGCTCCAAATCCTGCACAGAGAACTGCGGCAAATTGGCCTCTCCCAATGCCTGTTTAGCTCTATCTTCGGCCTCACCCACCATTTTGGCCGAGATATCGCTGCCGGAAACCTTGGCTCCCATTTGAGCCAGCGGAATGCTGAGGCTCCCGACTCCACACCCAGCATCGCAAATGGTGCGGCCCTCTAAATTATTGTCGGCTCGGAACCAGCCGAGAACCGTATCGACGGTCTGCTGATGGCCTTCCCGGATATCAAGCTGAACCTTATTGACCTCTCCGCCACCATAGATGCGCCGCCAGCGGTCGAAGCCTTCTGCATTGAAGTAATTCTGAACAATGGTTTTATCGTCGATAGTAGCCATAGATTTGGGGTGACAGGGCAGAAAGAGCTTGACCGATAAAGAATGACAAGATTTATCTTAATACTTGCTGAGGCCCAGAGCGAAGGCTAGCTAGCGGAGATCCGTACTGCTGCTGCATAGACGCCCTACGGGGGCTTGTTAAAATAAACTATAGTGAACTCCAGCTTGGCGGTCTTTAGGAGGCTTTTGTGAACCAGCGCTACGTTATTAATTTCCCAGCTTTGCGCTCGTGGATGTTTGCGATCGCATTTATCTGCTTGCTCAGCGTTGTGGGCTTGGGCTGGCTGGTGAAGTCTTTCTTTGTGTTGCTGGCGCTATTGTTCATCACCCCCATCATTGCCTTCTTTGGCATTCGCTGGTGGATCAATCGCAATCTGGTGCAGGAACCTTGTCCTTCCTGTGGCACAGCGGCGGTGGGACTCAAAAATCGAGTGACCCAATGTCCCCAATGCGGCGAGAGCCTTGAAGTAGAAGGACAGCATTTTAAGCGATCCACTCCTCCAGGAACAGTCGATGTCCAAGCGGTTGAGGTCACAGCTCAAGTGGTCGAAGACTAGAGCGCAGCTAAGCAATCATAAGGATTAGTGCAATCTTCCTATGGTGAATCACAGGACGCTATCGATATTTTTGAAGTGATGGCTACACGTCATAATTTTCAGGAGTCTATGCCTGTGAGCGGGGGAACTCTCGCGGTATCTACTCCGTCTTTCTTGCCGTAGGGGGCAACGGCAAAACCGTTAGGGTCAGCTTCTCTTGAGCTTTTATCATTGTCTGAGGGTTACCAATTCGTGGGTCGAGTACGTCGGTTAGCGCCGCGATGGATGCTGATGGGGTCAATGGGAGTTGCGATCGCATATATCCTCTTCTGCCTTTATCTTTTCCAGCAGCAGCGCACCATCGTCTTCGACCCCAATCGTCCCATCACCACACTGCCCAACGACCCCACCTTCAAACTGCCCTACGAAGACATTACGATTCCAGTCGGTGATCAGCAGCAAATGCAGGGCTGGTGGATTCCAGCACCCACCGCAGATGAAGCCATTGAAGCGATCCCCAACGAACCGACTCGCATCCTTTCATCGCCAATGGTGGTTCTAATGCTGAAGGGCAGGGGAGGCAATCGCAGCTCTCGCAGCCATCTCGCCAGAACCAAAGGACTCCGACAGCTCGGGTTTGCGGTTCTGCTTGTGGACTATCGTGGCTACGGTGATAGCGACGGCGATCTGCCCAGCGAAGCAAATCTATATCAAGATAGCCAAGCGGCTTGGCACTACTTAACCCAGGTTCGCAGAATTCTACCAGAGCAGATCGTGATCCACGGCGAATCGATGGGCGGCGCAGTTGCTATCGATCTGGCGACGCAGCAGCCCCAGGCGGCGGGTCTGATCGTGCAGAGCAGTTTTACCTCGATGTCAGCGGCGATCAAGCAGTTCGAATGGCTGAATCTATTGCCCATTGATCTATTGCTGACCCAGCGGTTTGACTCCATTGCCAAGGTGAGATCGCTCCAGATGCCCGTTCTCTACCTGCACGGCACCGCCGATCAGATCGTACCGGCTTTTATGAGCGAACAGCTCTATAAGGCAACGCCAACCCAAACCCCAAAGGAATTGCTGCTCGTCCCCGACCGGACCCATTACCGTATCTACCGTCCGGGTCAGACCTCCTATCTGCGGGCAGTGCAGCGGCTGGCGAACAAAATCGAGGCGCGTTAGCCCTGCCAGTTGGGCACATAATCGTGATGAATAAACCAGTCCACGGCCTCACGGAGCGCTACCCTCACATCGGTCTGCGGCAGTCCCAAATCCTGCACGGCTTTAGAGGCGTCATAAAACATCTTCTGTTTCGCCATTTTTACGCCAGCTAAAGGCACAGAGGGCGTTTTGCCCAAGGGAGCCAGCACACATTCATCAATCCAGGCAGCCGTCAGCGGAATCCAGGCCGGCAGACCACTACGCGGCTCTGGGAGTCCCGTAATCTCAGAGAGCTGCGCCAGAATTTCCTGTAGTGTCAGGTTGCGGTTGCCAAGGATATAGCGCTCTCCAGTTTTGCCTTTTTCCAGGGCTAATAGATGCCCCTGAGCAACGTCTCGCACATGGATCAGATTCAGCCCCGTATTCAGATAAAAAGGCATCTGACGCCGGAGAAACCGCAGAATCATATCTCCCGTTGGCGTGGGCTTTAGATCCCAAGGACCGATGGGAGTACTGGGATTGACGATCACAATATCCTGACCAATGCTGATGGCGTGGAAAGCCTCCTGTTCAGCTAAATACTTGGACTGCTTGTAGGCCCCAATCAGTTTTTCAATGGAGCTTTGATAGGTCTCATTGGCAATGGCCCCTGAGTCTGGCACCCCAATGGCCGCGACAGAGCTGGTATAAACCGTCCGTTCAATGCTGGCATCGCGTGCAGCCTTCAGAATATTGCGGGTACCCAGCACATTATTGCGGTAGAGCTGATCTCGCTCCGTCCGCCAAAGACTGTAGTGGGCTGCCACATGAAACAGCACCTGACAGCCACGCAGATGCTTGACCACGCCGGGGTCAAGTAAATCACCCGTGACGATCTCGACATCAAGATCTTGCAAATTCGTTCTCAGGCTCTCGGGACGAACCAATACGCGCACCTGATAGCCCTGCTTGAGCAGTAACCGGACTAAATTAGCGCCGACAAATCCTGTTGCCCCCGTCACAAATACCTGCACGTCAGTTGGCCTCAGTAATGATGGAGAACTGGACTTTGCTCATGGGAGGTCGAATTTAACGCTGGTGTGATTATGCCATCTTCACTGAACTTTGCTCATGGGCAGTTGAATTTAATGCTGGCGTGATCATGCCATCTTCGAGGTATACAACGCGATCTGCCACGTCAATAATGCGCGGATCGTGGGAAACCATTAAAACGGTACAGCCCTCTTCTTTTGCCAGCTTACGTAGCAGTTCGATGATGGCGCGCCCGCGCTGAGAGTCTAGGGCTGCAGTGGGTTCATCGGCGAAAATCAACCGAGGGTTGGCCGCTAGGGCACGTGCGATCGCAACTCTCTGCTTTTGCCCCCCAGACAAATCACGGGGCAGATTCCGCTCCTTATCTGACAGCCCCACCTGATCTAACAGCCGCCGCGACTCTTCCTTCGCTGCCTTACCGCGCACGCCCTTGAGATTGAGCGCTGCCTCTACATTTTCCGCTGCGCTCAGGGCAGGAAACAGATTAAAGCCCTGAAAAATAAAGCCGATCTGCTGCAGGCGAAACTTTGAAAGCTTAGGCCGCGATAGGCCCGTAATCTCCTGCCCTAGAAGCGAGACTCGCCCTGCTGTTGGCGTTAAAATACCGCCCAAGATAGAAAGCAGCGTCGTCTTGCCCGAGCCTGAAGGCCCCATCAACAACTCAATATCCCCCGAAAGAATTTCGAGATCAATCCCCTTGAGAGCCTGAAACTTCTGCTCTCCCGCCTGATAGGTCATCTGCAAATTTTGGGCCACAATCGCAGGGGGTGACGCAGGAGGCGAACGATCAGGCTGAGTTTCTGTCATGAATGAAACTGGCATACAATACCTTCAGCTCAAAGCTTACAACTTAATAGTCCGGCAAAGATCGGCGTTCTGGAGCCGTGATCGCTCACGACTTGAACACCATCGCCGGATCCAGACGCGTCACCTTTTGAATAGCAAAGATCGCCGCTCCACTGCACATCACCACCGTAATCAAGAACACCCCCGCCGCAATACCAGGATTAATCAAGATTGCGATCGCCTGGGCCTGAGCTGTCCAAGCCCCCAAACCCGCAGATAGAGCAATACCGGGCACGTATCCTAAAACCGCCATCCAGAGCGCTTGCTCTAAAATCACCCGGTAGATATACCAGTCCGGCGAGCCCATTGCCTTCAGCGTTCCAAACTCCTTCAGGTGATCGCTGACCGAAGAATAGAGAATCTGGCCCACTACAACAGTCCCGACCACGACACCCACCGCAGCCCCTAAGCCCAAGATGTAGCCCACACCCGTACTGTTGCGCCAGTAAGTTTGGGTTAATTCAGTTAGCTCAGGCTGCGTCAATACCCGCACATCGAGCAGCTCAGACTCCAGCCGTTTCTTGAGAACCTGCAAATTCTGACCCGGTTCAGCTCGCACCAGCACAAAATTAATGCGTCCCTCCGGCGTTAGCGCTGGCGGATCTGCAGGATTGGCTTCAGGAGAAGCGACGGGAGACTCCAGATAGGCCAGCGCATTAGGCAGCGACGTAAACACGTACGGACTCGATACGATAGAACTAAGCCCTGAGGTCATTCCAGACACCTGCGCCTCGAAGGAGCCAATATCAGCCGTGGCCCCAACGCCTTCGATATCTAGCGAACCTAACTCAAGTTCATCCACAATAATGTGATAGGGCTGCTTGACCTGGTTGAAATCACCCTCAATCAGGGGAGCAGGCCGAAAGAGTTCACCGTCTGGATCGAACCCCACAATTTTGATTGGCGCAATCTGATCAGAGGCATAGCGCCAGACAGATCCCTGAGAGATTAGCGCCTCAGCCGTCTTCACCCCCTCAACGGCTTTAGCCTGGGCCACTCGCTCGTAGGGCATCGGCAGCGTCAGGTCAAGATAGCGCATATCCTCTGAGGCAACCCACAAATCGGCATTGGCATTGTCAATCAGCAGGGTTGTGGACTTCGTAAACCCATTGAGCAGCCCCGTCTGGATGGTAACCAAACCCACGGCAAACATAATGCCAGCCTGGGCCACGATAAAACGAGGCAGATCTTGAAACAGATTTTTGCGCGCTAGAGAAACCATAAACAATCAACAAGAAGAACGGGTGCAGTCAGACATACCCTGCCAAGCCTGTCCACGACTCAATTAGCCTACCGGATTCTGCTGGGACCAACGTGAGGCGGACTGAAAAACCCCCTGAGAAAAACTTAAGCTTTTTCTGAAAGGGGTTCAGGTTCGGGAGCATCCGCCACGATCGCTCCACCAAAGAAGTTCGCAAAGCTACGGGTCGTTTGGGTCAGCTCATCCTCAGTTTCCCAGAGAACAGGTGCAGGGCCTAAATCAGCCTTGGCAGGCATCGCTGCTGCCATCGATGACTCAGGAGGTGGGGAGACAGGAGAAGGGGGAGCCGCAGGCGAGGGGAGCGGCTCTCTCAATGACTCAGGAGCGGCTGCTTGGGTCGGGGCTGCAGGCTGTGAAGAAAATGACGGTGCTGGCGATGATTGGGGAGAGTGCGCCGGAGCTGCGGGTGGCTGAGCCGTGGGCGTATTAATGACTAAGTTAGCTTTAATAGGTCGATGAAACAGGGTCTGGAATGCAGATTCCACTTCTTCGAGCTTCCTCTGGGCGGTGGGGACTAGTCCCTTCGGGACGCCAATTCTGGCTTGGTTACCGCTGAACGACAGGAGCTGTCCGTGCTGATTAAAAAGCGCGCGGCCTGCGGGATGAAGCTGGCCGAGCATTTGCTGCCACACCTGAGCAAGATCGCTAGACGGCTCTGCTGCAGGGGGTGGGCTAGCAGGGGCCGGACTTGATGCGACAGGACTCTCTTGAACGGGGGGATCAGCTTGGGGCTGAGATTGTGGAGCAGCCGCAGACTGAGACACAGCAGGCTGAGGCACGGTAGCAGGCTGCTGTACAGGAGGCTCCTCTAGTACAGCGGCGGGCACAGCAGCGGGCGCAGGAGAGGCCGGGAGAGGAGAGGCAGCATGTGCTTGAACGGTAAGCGGGAGCGCAGCTTGCGGCGGACGCTGTACAAAAGAATTAACGGGAGAGGCTGCCACAGGAGCGGTTGCACCAGGCAACAACCCGAGCAGGGCCACCTCTAGCCACAGGCGGGGCTGCGTTGTGTTTTTGACCTGCGGCTCACAGGTGCGCAGATGCTGCTGGCCCGTCAGGATGGTTGCCATCTCTAATTGTTGGGCCACATCACACAGTTCTGCCCAGGTTGCTTCGGTAATTGTGACTAAATCACGTCGATCAGGTGCGGTTTTAGCAATCAGCAAATCCCGATAAAAGCCCGTCAGATTCTGCAAGACGATCAGCGGATCTCGACCGCGATTGAGAAGCTGGTGTGTTTGACTGAGTAACGCATCCGGCTGCTGGGCCATAATTGCCTGCACTAGCGACAGCAGTTCGCGTTCAGGCACAGATCCCGCGAGATCCCAGATTTGTTCAGGGGCAATCTCGCCCGATAGCAGGCTGAGCTGATCAAGCAGGCTTTCGGCATCGCGCAGCCCACCTTGAGACAGTTGCGCCACCAGTTCGACGGCAGCACCAGTGATGGGGATCGACTCCTGCTCAGCAATATGAGTGAGATGGGACACCATCGGCGCCAGGGGAATCCGGCGGAAGTCGAAGCGCTGGCACCGAGAAATAATGGTGGCCAAAACCCGCTGGGGATCGGTGGTGGCTAGAATAAAGACGACTTGAGCAGGCGGCTCTTCTAAGGTCTTGAGCAGGGCGTTAAAGGCTGCCGTGCTCAGCATGTGTACTTCGTCGAGGCAGTAGATTTTAAACCGACACTGGACGGGGGCAAACTGGGCCCGCTCAATCAGCTCGCGGATATTATCAACGCCGGTATTGCTGGCGGCATCGATTTCAATCACGTCTAGAGAGGTACCCAAAGCTATCTCTCTGCAGACAGAGCAGGTACCGCAGGGGCTGGGCGTGGGTTTTTCGCTATTGAGACAGTTGAGAGACTTGGCTAAAATGCGGGCGCTAGAGGTCTTTCCGGTGCCCCTAGGGCCTGTGAACAGATAGGCCGGAGCAATCCGCTGAGAGTCGATGGCGTTAGTGAGGGTAGTTGCGATCGCATCTTGTCCCACCAGATCGGCAAAGGTCTGGGGACGATACTTATGATGCAGCGGCTCGTAACCCACGGTGGCGTCAAAACTCAGAGTACTGTTCCACTGTAGAGGATCTGCGGAGTCGCCAACTAAAACCTAAACGGTCTCCACAGGTAGCGTGGACAACCCATAAACAAAGAGGCGTAACCTTACCAGTCTTGATGAGGAGACTGGAGAGAGAAATAACAGCCGAAGGCGCAGGTGATCACCCAGAAGCTGAAGAGCTGGATTAGAAACGAATCCCACATGGTCAAATAACTGTTCGTGAACATATGTTAACCAATATTAACGCACGATTAACTTCGTTGGCAACCTCTTATGAAGGGAGTGATTTAGGGCTTAAGTGAGCAGCGTCTAGCGAATCAATTGGGGGCATGGATGTGAGGAGGAACCTTTCTAATCATCAAGAATTACAGCAGAAAGACAGCGCTGTAGGATGATTGGAGGATTGACCCTATAATCTTTCTAGACTCAAGGTCTCGCTGAGACTATAGCAAATATGCAACTGGGAAGCTACGAGCACCAAAAACTATTCTGTCACGCTCTGACGGATCATCATGTCAAATACAATCTCGACCAGATCCCCTGGCCGCAGCTGGCAGACGATCAGCTGCAGCGACTCCGCGAGATTCCATTTTGGGCCGAGGTGCTGCAGCAAAAGCGGCAGATGGCTCTAATTGTCGGTGCCCTTGCGGCCCAGACGAAGCCGACGCGGCTGAAGGGGGGGATCCTCTTGCTGTCTCAGGAAACAGAGCGGCAGGTGAAGCTGCTGGAGCAAATGATGGCGTTCTACCAAATTCCGAAGGCCAACATTCCGGCTCGCCCCTTGCCGGGTGAGTTGACCCCCGTTCTGCAAGATTTAGCTTTTGACCAATACCTCAGCGCCTATATTCTGTGGGGTTGGTTTGCGATCGCAAGAGAACAGCAGTATCTGCCTGAAGCCCTGCTTGAGGTCTGGGAACCCATCCTAGACGAAGACGCTCGCCACAGCATTTTCTTCGCCAATTGGACAGCGGGACAGCCGTTTAGCCCTAGCAATAACTGGCGGCGGTTGCGCGCAATGTGGGAGCGCGGGCTTCAGTTTTTGGGACTATTTGACCGCTTTGGTCGTCAAATTGAAGATGCAACCCTACCCCCAACAGCCACAACAGCAGATATCTTCATGGGCCAGCTCACCGCTGCACGACTGCTTCAGTACTGTCTTGATGCGCACGAGCAACGGCTGGGTGAGGTAAAGCCCCCGCTGGTGAAGCCTAAGCTGGCCCCTGAATTGACCCACTGGCTACTGCGAATTCTCCGGGCATGGCCGCGGCGACAGGCTCCAACGGCAGCCAATCCTTCAGGCTCTCGATAGGAAAGGGGTGATTACGATCGCTCAAGCATCGAACATCGAGATTATAAAAGCTAATTGTCAGATAAAGCTGGGACGAAGCAGAATAACTCCTCCAGATGAAGCTAGACGAAAATGCCACGGAGAAAGCAATTCAAGGGAATAGCGAACAATCTCACTCAATGGGCACTCAGTAGAAACTTTGATTTGCAAGGGTATTGGGCTATTGGAAAGTTATACAACGTTGCAGAGCAAAACAACACAGACACAGTAGTTCTACATTTGACATTGAATACTGTACATCCAGAGGCAGGTAGCGAAACATTGAACACAGCTATCCAGTTGCTAACTCAGGCGCTGCATCGAGCGATGGCATCGAATAGGATGCCAGAATGCTGGCTCAAAGAGGCACAAGTAACATTTTGCTTCAACGTCCCTTATCAACATCAATATCACCATTGGAGGGCAGCTCTTGGTCAACCATGCACTTGCTCTGTCCATATAAAAACAGATATTGATAGCGTGTATTTTCACGAAAATGGGTGTAACTGTTGGACACATGACCCGAAAAAGGAACGGCGTCGCTATGGTTTCTAAAAAAATGACTGCAAATTAACGTCATGGTGGCATTACTTGTCCGCCTTCACAGCTAGCTTGATGATGGCAACTGTACGCATGTACAGCACTGATTTGTTGCCATGATGCTACAAGAGGAAGTTGCTCTCCCCCCAGAATTGGGGGGCCGGGGGGGCCAACGCAGGGTCGTGAGCTGTATGCAAGCAGTTTACTGACTAAGAAGCTTTTCAACATTGGCTTTCACCTCATCTCGAACGCGGCGAAACGTTTCTAGCGTTTCCCCGGCTGGATCGTCGAGCTGCCAGTCTTGAAAAATTTCTCGGGTCACCCACTCTTCGGGCAAATTCACGCCACATCCACACAGAGAGATCACCACGTCAAAGTCTTCAGCTTTGAAATCAGCTAGCGGCTGGGACTGCTGAGCACTAATATCCACACCCACTTCATGCATCACCTGCACCGTCAGGGGATCGACCTGACTGGCCTCTAGTCCCGCACTGGCAACCTCCGCCTGCCCCTGACTCATCTGTCGAGCGAAGCCTTCCGCCATATGGGAGCGCCGCGAGTTGTGCTTACACACAAACATCATTCGTTTCATGTTCAATCACCTTATCTTGATTAATTCAGCGGATGGATACAGCGAGGGTCAGTCAACGTCGCCTTTTCTGGCGAGCGCGGGAACCAAAAGGCGGTGCGTTTGCATAGCTCCACCAACATCAGCATCAAGGGGACTTCGATTAGGACGCCCACAACAGTTGCAAGTGCGGCACCAGAGTTGAGACCAAAGAGGGTTATAGCAGTTGCTATAGCCACTTCAAAGTGATTACTCGCTCCAATTAGAGCAGCCGGAGCCGCATCTTCATAAGTTAACCCCAGCTTTTGCGCCGCCACGTAGCTGATCAAGAAAATGAAATTCGTTTGCAAAAATAAGGGAACCGCAATCAAAACGATGTGGAGCGGATGCTGAACAATCAACTCTCCCTTGAAAGCAAACAGCAGCACCAAGGTCACCAACATTGCAATCACAGCCACCGGACTGAGCCGCTTGAGAAACACACTCTCAAACCAAGCACGACCTTTGTGTTTCAAAATCCAGTAGCGGGAATACATGCCCGCAGCCAACGGCAATCCAACATAGATCAGGACGGATAAAACAATCGTCTGCCAGGGTACAGCCAAATTATTAGACGCCAGTAGCCACCTTCCCAACGGCGCATAAAGGAACAGCATCGCCAAAGAATTTACCGCCACCATCACCAGCGTATGGCCCTGATTGCTATAGGAGAGATACCCCCACATCAGCACCATCGCCGTACAGGGCGCAATCCCCAGCAGAATCGCACCCGCAATATAGGAATCGATTAAAGTGACTTCACTGCCGCGAATCACCTCTGTCCCTGTGATCAGCGGCTGAAAGAGGCGACCTAAGAAAAACTGGGCAAAGGCCACCATCGTAAACGGTTTAATCAACCAGTTGACCACTAAAGTTAAGACCACTGGCTTCGGCGTCCGGGCTGCCCGTCGTGCCTGACCAAAGTCAATTTTGACCATGATCGGGTACATCATGAAAAACAGACAAATAGCGATGGGCACCGACACCTGATAAATACTCCAGGCATCAAGGGTAACCGCCACTTGCGGGAAGAAACGCCCCATAGCGATACCGATCAAAATACATAGAGCCACCCACAGGGTAAGATAGCGCTCAAAAATATTCAGTTGACCACCGGCCTGTACGGCCTTACTCTTTGGCGAGCGCGCTTGAATCATGACAATACAAACCTCAAGTACAGAGAGAATTAGGAACGATAGAAGGCTTCAAATATTGAGAGAGAGGGAACGCGATTTTCGATCTCAGTTCATTCATCGGGCTGAAAGATGCCACAGTCAGTGGCTATCTGTTGCTGACTTATCGCTGTTTCACATCGCTGCACCAGCGGCAGCAGCTCTTCTCGCAGTTTCTGAAGCTGCGCAATCGTCGTTTCAATCTGCTGGAGCTTCTTAAGCAAGCGTTGATGGACCTCACCGCAGGTCAAACCCTGCCCCTCCTGTAGCTGCAGAATTTCTTTGATTTCATCAAGGGTGAGTCCTAGCGCTTTGGCACGCTCAATCAACGACAAACGTTCAATATCCTGCTCAGCAAAGATTCGATAGCCCGATGCATTGCGAGATGGCGATGGAATCAGGCCAATGCGCTCATAGAAATAGAGTGTCTGAGCGTTGAGGTCAAATTGACGGGCAACTTCGCTGACGCGCATGAATTAAACCGGAAGAGAGTTGCAGATGGCTTAATCGTAAACCCTATATCTATGTATAAGGTCAAGCCCGAGAGCGATTAGTCAGCAAGCACAGCAGATGTCGAACCTGAGCATTTCGTTTAAATTCGAGAATATGGACAAGTCTCTGACTCCATCACTTTCGGTACGTCAAGCCCAACCTGATGAGATTTTGAAAATCTTGCGGGTCCAGATTGATGCGTTGAGGGTTCTCTGCGTAAAGGATTACTCATTAGATCAAATCGAAGCCCTCGTTGATCGCAATATTAGCCACTTCAGCCGCGGTGGATATCGGGGTGAAACGACGTTTGTTGCTGAGCTAGAGAATGTAGTGGTTGGAGCCTCCTCTTTGTTGGGACACCGCATCAGTGCTGTTTATATCCATCCTCTCTACAACCGTCAAGGGATAGGAAGCCAGTTACTTGATGCGGTCGAGCACTTGGCATGCTCCCGAAACATCAGGACTTTGCGGGTCACGGCTTCCTTGACAGCCTTCCCCTTCTATAAGGCTAAGGGCTATCAGATCGTGGACGAATCCCATCTTGTGACGAAAGATGGCCTACGAATCCGATGCATTGAAATGATGAAACAAGTGTTGAGTGCTTACTGAAGACTACTCTCCCACCAGCTGCTCATCTGGTGGGAGGCGAACGTAGAAACCTTAGTGGCTTCATGCAAAAAGTCTAATATTCAGGTCAAAGGGTGGTTCGCTAAAATGGGCCTCGTACTCTTTAAGATCCCCTAAATGGAAGCGACTATTAGTCCAGCCAAGCGCTTGAAAAAACTGCAGGCTCGTTTGCGGGGTCTCGTTGGTAAAGCCATTCGAGACTACAACCAGATTGAGGCGGGCGATCGCATCATGGTCTGCCTCTCCGGCGGCAAAGACTCTTATACAATGTTGGACCTATTGTTAGCGCTCCAGCGTAGCGCCCCCATAGACTTTGAGATTCTAGCCGTCAATTTAGATCAAAAACAGCCCGACTTCCCGGCTCATATACTGCCGGAGTATCTAGAGAAGCTGGGAGTTCCCTACCGCGTTGTTGAAGAAGATACCTACAGCACGGTGAAGCGGATTATCCCGGAGGGTAAAACGATGTGCGGTCTCTGCTCTCGCCTGCGCCGGGGGATTCTTTACCGGGTTGCCAACGAAGAAGGGGCCACCAAAATTGCGCTAGGGCATCATCGCGAAGACATAATTGAGACCCTATTTTTAAATATGTTTTACGCAGGCAGGCTAGAGGCGATGCCGCCAAAGTTACTCACCGATGATGGCCGCCATGTTGTAATTCGGCCCTTGGCCTACTGCCCTGAGCAAGATATTCAGCGCTATGCAGATCTGAGACAGTTTCCGATCATTCCCTGTACGCTATGCGGGTCACAGGACAGTCTACAGCGAGTCCAGGTGAAGCGGTTGCTCCAGTCTTGGGAACAAGAGTATCCGGGGCGGACTGCGAGTCTCTTGAGCAGCCTGCAAAATGTTGAACTCTCTCAACTTGCCGATTCCAAAGTCTTTGATTTTGCTTCACTCTCTGGCACGACTGCTCAGACCCATTAATCAGACGGGGAGTCGGTTCGTTGGAGCCTGAGTTTCTCAAAATCTCTTCTAGATACTCAGATACTGGCGCTTGCTGTCTATTGAAACCTGAATGAATGCATGGTGGACCTAAAAATCGAAGTTGCTTTTGATCCGCAACCCAACGAAATCGAATTTGTGGGGCAACAGCTTACCCATTTCAACAGAAGTCATGCAGGTGAGAGCAACTATCGGCGCTTGGCTATCTTTTTAAGAGATACAGAGCAGCAGGTGGTAGGCGGTTTAGTAGGAGAAACTTCTCGACAGTGGCTGCATGTTGACATGCTGTGGGTACATGAGACTTTTCGAAGAAGAGGCTATGGCAGCATTCTCCTAAGCACTGCTGAACAGGAGGCGATAAAGCAAGATTGCCGTTATGCCTATTTAGATACGTTCAGTTTTCAAGCTCCAGATTTCTACCAAAAATGTGGGTACGTTGTCTTTGGAGAACTGCCAGATTTTCCCGAAGGGAGGAGTCGTTTCTTTTTGAAAAAGGAGTTGCAGAGGGTATTGTAATCATCGAATAGCTGTCCGCTCGGAGCTAGATGTTGTCCATCTTGCCTCTAAACTCATCTGACTGAATTTTGCCGTAGTCTAACTTGATGATGCGATCGCAACTCTCAAAATATCGATCATCATGACTGACCACAATCACCGTCTTTCCCTGCTGCTTCAGAGCAGGCACTAACTGCGTATAGAAAACCTCTTTAAACACCGGATCTTGATCAGAGGCCCACTCATCAAAAATATAGATCGGACGATCCTCTAGATAGGCCGTCAACAAAGCCAGACGCTTCCGCTGTCCCTGGGATAAATTAAGCGTCGAGAGCCGTCCATTCTCAATTTTGACCTTGTGGTCAAGTTCCAACAGTTTCAGATAGGTTTGGGCATTGTTATCCTCTAACCCTAAGAAGCGATCGAAAAGATAAAAATCGGCAAACACTGCAGAAAACTGCTGGCGATATTGTTCGCGGTTGCGATCGCAAATCACGTCTCCGTCAAAAACAACCTGTCCCGACTCAGGCTGATATAGACCCGTCAGCAATTTGATCAGCGTAGACTTGCCGCTCCCGTTGCCACCGACAATAAATACAATCTCTCCAGGCCAGAACTGAAGCGTCAGCGGCCCCAATGAGAAGGGATGGTCTCCTCCAAGATAAGTGTGAGTCACGCCCTCAAGCATCCAGGATTGCCACGATGGCTGAGACGAGTCGTTCATCTTGAAACGTTCAGTTGTTTGAGCCGCCAAAGATAGCCCCAAAGACTCCACCTTTGCCAGCGCCACATTCGCCTGCGCAACCTGAGGCAGCAAACCCAAAATTCCATTGATAGGCGTAATCAAAAATAAAATAGTCAGCACATAACTGGTCAACAGTGATGCAGAAATCGTCATAAAGGCAGGGAGCGCAAAAAGGAACAAACCCACCATCAGAAACACCAGCGCAAAGCCCACACCTCCAACAAGGGCATACATCGCCATTCCCCGTAGCCAGTACTTGCGTACCTCCCCCAAAGTCAGCACCAGCTCCTCTGCGAAAAAAGCCTGTCGCCGAACATAGTGCAGCTTCAGCTCCTTCGTTCCAACCGTCACCGCCTGGAAATGCTGAAAGAGTCGATCTTGAACATTGCGAGCCTTAGTAAAAATGCGCTGTCCTTCCGCAATCAAAAACTGCAGCGTGTAGAGAATCACGACCGAAACACCAATCATGATTAAGAAAAGGAGCGGTGAAAGCCAACAGAGATAAACCCAGCAAGCCAATACGATCGCTGAACTCGTGCACAGAATAGAGACAGAAGCCGAAGAGGCAGCGATCGCCTCCACATCCTCTGTCAGCGTGGCCAGTAATTTAGGCACCCCCAACAGCTCAAGATGCTGCAGCGGACAGTTGAGAATCTGACGGGTAAGCTGCAGTCGCAGGGTATACACCACATCCTGCGCCAAAGACGTCAGAACAACTTGAGAGACCGTATAGGTGACCGACAGCAGTCCGCAGAGGCCTAAGAACGACCAGGGTAGCCACGACGGTGGCTGATCCAAATGCAGTAGCGCAAAATTGATGATGGCAATTAAGCCCGCACTACTGCCCCCCGCGAGCAATCCTGTGAACGCAGCCAGTATCACTAGCCAACCTGAGTTTTTCAGCAGCAGACGAAGCAGTGGCATAGGCGATCAGTACAAACCTATATCCTATGCATTTTTAGCTCTCACAATATTTTAGGATCCGTCAGGCTGCAGCCTGACACAATCACAGATTAATCCTTGAGTCCACCCCTCACAAAAAAAATCGCATCTTCCGAGAAAGTGCCTCAGTATAATTAAATAAATTCACTCAATCAGAAGCTAGAAAGAGGCCAACAGGGCAAAGATAGTCATAGCTTTTTAAGAGTTATGCTTCCGAGGCCCAGGCAACATTTAATGTGAAAAATCGACAAAATAGATAAAGGTCAGCTTTTTTTGGGTATTATAGGCAGACGGCGTAAATTATGTCGTTTTACTAAGAAAAGTAAATTGAGTCAAAGGTAATTGATGTTAGACGTAAAAAATCAAACTTATATTAAGCGGCTGAAACACCTTTAAAATCGATAACTTTGCAAGCAGTAGAGCTTTTTATGCTCATGCACTTGGCAATTAGAAGAACGCTTGCGCAACCTTCACATCCTAAAACACAGCAAAGGTATGGAACGGAATATCTTTAACCCCTACGAGCTATTGATTGAGTTATCGAGTTCTCAGGCCACGGGTGTTCTCAAGGCAAGTTATGGTTCGGCTGTTTGGCACATTTATCTATCTAACGGCGATCTTCAATATGCTGACTGTGCCGCCCATACCCTGGCACAACTAAGCTATCTGCTCTGCCGCCAGGGTTTAGAACGAGCTTTGCCCATCTTAAAAGAGGTTCCACAGGTCGCCAAGTCCGCTGGCGAAGCCTCCAACATTAGTCATATCCGCGAGAAAATTCAACAATCAATGTGTTGGCTTGATGAGATGCAGGCATTGGACTCAATGCAGGCTAAACAGCTCATCGAAGATGTAACCCAAGATGCCTTGGAATCATTTTTTTGGCTGCGAGAAGGGCAGGCTAACTGGAAGAAAGGCGCGAGTACACCCAAATGGGTCGCATCAGTACTCAGCGGGACTCCGCTCTTAGAAGTAGCAGACACTATCAAATTTTTGCAGCGGCGAATGAAGGGCTGGCAAGGATGCAGTTCATCACTTTGGTCGCCCTACCAGCGTCCCTATTTATTAGATTTTCGTGACATTAATAAACCCGTTAAAGGCGGGAAATTAGCGCCGGCGGCGCTAACCAAACTAGCGCAGTTGATGAGCCGAGGGCTTAGCATCCGGCAGCTCTCTGTCCTGATAAAGCAGGATGAGCTACATGTGGCTCAACTGCTGGCCCCCTATATCGAACAGGGCGTCATCTTCTTGCGGAACCCTCAACCTCCGTTTGATGCATTGCCAAAGATACCCAGAGCACCTAAGCCACCGGTTGTTCAAGCAGCACCGTCGAAAGAGACTCCCGTTGCGAAGATCATTTGCATTGATGATAGCCCCATCATTCTGGCTGAAATCGAGCGCTTTTTAGCAGGCACTCGATATGCGGTGACCACGGTTAACGATCCGATTCAGGCATCATCGATTATTTTTCGTATTAAACCCGACCTCATTCTGCTCGATATTACGATGCCGAGGGTCAATGGCTACCGTCTGTGCAGTTTACTCAGAAGCAGCGCGATGTTCGATGAGACACCCATCATTATGGTGACAGGGAATACGGGACTGATTGATAAAGCCCGAGCCAGATTGGCAGGGGCGACCGACTATTTCACCAAGCCTTTTACACAACCAGAGCTGCTGAGTCTTGTAGAGCGGTATTTATCGTCACACAATGCTAAGCCAGCGTAAATGAGAATACATTTATGTGATCGTTGATCTTGACATCTCGCTTTCTTTATAAATCTCCCTCAACCTCATCTAGAACCACGAAGGACAACCCATGAGCGCCAAAATCTTAGTCGTCGATGATATGCAAGCGGAACTGGACCTGCTCTGCCAATATCTAACGGAAGAGGGATACACCATTGTGACAGCAGTCAATGGAGCCGAAGCCTTAGAGAAGGTGAAGCAGAATAAGCCGGATGCCATTGTCACGGATTGGATGATGCCTGAGATGGGTGGCTTAGATCTAGCCCGGAAGCTCAGAAAAGACCCTGAAACAGCAGATATTCCTGTGGTGGCCTGCACCGCGAAAGATCGAGATGTTGATCGGATGTGGGCAGCAAAGCAAGGGGTTGAAGCCTATGTCACTAAGCCCTGCACCAAGCAAGAACTCGTGAGCGCCCTTCGGGCAGCAATGAACTAAATGACGGATCAACCCGCGCCCTCAACGGCCTCAACGGCCTCTCTATCTCGACTACAGGAGCTGCTGCCACAGCTCTTTCAGGCCACACAACTGCCAGGGCAGCCCTATCTGCGTTTTGTCCTCACTGAAGGCGTGGGGGCACTGGTGCCGATGGGGGCTGTGCAGGAATCTTTGATTGTTGCGGCAGAGCAAGTCACCACACTGCCCAACATGACACCAGCAGTGATAGGGCTGATGAGTTCGCGGGAGCAGGTGCTCTGTCTTGTGAGTCTGGCACAGATGCTGGGCTATCCCTCTACGATGGGGAGCCTACGGCAATATCCTGTGATTGTTGTTCGCGTCCCCCGCTCTAAGTATCAAGGAGCGGCTGAGGGCGAGACTTTATTGGGGTTAGCTGTGTCTCACATTCAGGGTGTTGTCCGCCTAGAACCCAATCAGCTCCAGGCTAAAACAGAGCTTTGCCCAACCAATTTGAATCCCTACGTCGTGGGGACCAGTCAGCTAGATGGACAGCTCACCTATATCCTAGACGTCCAAACTTTATCAGAAGCCCCGTCTCTCTATTCTTCTACGGCATAGCTCTAGGCTGCGCCGTGACTCGTCAGCTGCTGGCTAGCCGTTGATGTGACTTAGCCCTTTTTTACTCTTTATTGATTTATAAACGGAACGATCATGACGACTCAAAAGGATTTCGTAACCACTAATGCGGTTAGCAGCGGCCATGTCACTGTGGAAGAACAGGTTGAGGCTCCTGTGGCACCAACAGCCAACACAGAGGTAGCAAGGCAGACCGCGCCTGCAGTCACGCTGCGTCGTCGTTTGTTGACAACAATTGTGCCCGTAGCGCTGGCGCCGTTGGCGATCGCAAGTGCCGTTGGCTATACCCAAACAGAAGCACAGCTAAAGGAAAAGGCACTTTTACAGCTCGAAGAAGTCAGTCTACTCACGGCTGAGGCGAGTGAGATTTTCTTGACCGATACCTTGAAGTTTCCTGATTTGATTAGCAGTGACCCCATTTTGCTACAGGCAGTCCAAGCGGGTAATCAGCAGGTGGTCGCAGAAGGACTGGCTCAGAAGCCTGTTGATGCGGTTGAGCAGCAGTTCGCAAATAAGCTGCTCACGCCCAATGCAGCCCTAAATAGCTACCTTAAGCGGGTGACGGAAAATGCAGATCTAGCCCGAGTGGTCGTCACCAGCAAAGATGGTTTTAATGTGGGCTTTAGTCGCCCCACGGATACGTTTGTCCAAAATGAGAAAGTTTGGTGGCAACAGGCTAAAGCCAATGGCCAGGCCATTGAGGAACCCAGATTAGATCAGGTGACCGGGGAGCCGGTCTTGGGGGTTGCTAAGCAAATTAAAGATGTTGCGGGCAACATGATCGGTGTGATGGAAATCACGTTGCCGACCACAGAGCTGGATGAAGCGATTAGTAAGCTGATTATTCCTAACTTGACGGAAACAGAGATTGTCCAAATTGTAGACCCGAGATTAGAAACAAATCAGGTTGTTGATACGATCTCTGCTGAGGGAAGCGATACCGAAAACCAAGACATCACTGGGGGCGCAGATATTTTGACTGCGGCCAATCTCCTTGAAGACTATATCGAGGCAGAGTCAGGAGATCTGAACGCTACGAAGGCACAGATTAGTAATATTGATGGCATGAAGGACGTCACACTAACGGAAAGAGAGGCCGGTGAGTTTAAGTTAGTCTTTGCTGCCTTTACCGACCAAGGTCGTTTTTATAATCTGTCGATTGTTCCGAATACAAAACTGGTTGCGATCGCATCCGTTTCCACTGCAGAAGAAGCCGCCGTTGCCCGAAACCAGTTGCTATTGTTTGCGATTATCGGTTTACTGCTGGGTGCCGTTGTAGTCGCCGTTATTTTCTGGCTCTCCAATACAGTCTCTCAGCCACTCACGGATCTTACGGGCGTTGCCGACGAAGCCGCTGAGGGGAACCTAGAGGTGCAGGCCAAAGAGCAAGGCACCATTGAAACCCGAACCCTGGCTCGCACCTTCAATACGATGGTGGCCGAGGTAAAAGACCTGCTCGGTAAGCAGGAGCAAGCCACTAAAGAGCAGAAAGAGGCCCGCGACAAACTAGAAATGGAGATTTACCAGCTCCTTGACGAAGTAGGCGACGCGGTGGATGGTGACCTCACCGTTCGAGCCAGCTTGAGTTCCATGGAAATGAGTACCGTTGCTGACCTGTTTAACGCCATTATCGACAACCTTAAAGACATCGCTGAACAGGTGAAAGATTCCTCGGTTAAGGTAAATTCCTCCCTAGACGAGAACGGAAATGCAGTTCAGACTCTGGCGGATCAAGCCATTCAAGAAACGGAACGGACCCGAGATACGCTCAGCTCCATTGAGCAGATGTCAATGTCCATTGCGAATGTTTCTGCCAACGCGAGTAAAGCAGCAACCATTTCAGATGAAGCCTACGCCACGGTCCAGGAAGGCAGCACTGCAATGGATCAGACAGTAGACAGTATTCTCGGTCTACGCAACACCGTAGGCGAAACCTCTAAGAAAATTAAGCGGTTGGGCGAATCCTCGCAAAAGATTTCTCAGGTGGTTTCATTGATTGAAGAAATCGCCCTGAAGACCAACCTGCTAGCGATTAACGCCAGTGTTGAGGCCAGTCGAGCTGGCGAGCAAGGTCAAGGTTTCACGGTTGTTGCCGAGCAGGTCGGCGCTCTGGCGGAACAGTCTGCGGCTGCGACCAAAGAAATCGCCCAGATTGTAGCCGGGATTCAGGCTGAAACGAAAGAAGTAACAGAAGCAATGGAAGTCGGCACCACTCAAGTTGTGGATAGTACGCGCCTCGTGGAAGACACCAAAACCAAGCTAGCAGATGTACTCAATCGTTCTCAAGAGATCAACACCTTGATGCAGTCGATTTCGGAGGCAACGACGACGCAAACGGAAACGTCCAGAACGGTGACGGACCTGATGACGGAAATGGCACTTCTGTCAGAGCTGCGGTCAGAATCATCGACCCAAGTGGCTAAATCCATGCAAGATACAGCCACGATTGCCCAAAAGCTAGAGGCCGCTGTCGCTCAGTTTAAGCTCGAAGAAAAGACTGCGGGCTAAACGCTTGCCTTTGCATCCTTTATCTTCCCCAGTACGGGGTCAGCGTAGTGTCCTTGAGCACTGCCTTATTTGCCTAACAGTCCCTTCGCCTTATCAACTCTTTAGTTTGCGATCGCAACTCGCCAAAACATCATGGATACTGACCGACAAATCCAGTACAAATTTCTAGACGAAGCAGAAGACTGCTACGACACTATCGAAGGTGTGCTCCTCGGATTAGCGATGGACGTTGCTGAGGCAAAGAAACTAGATGAGGCACTGCGAGCCGCTCACTCCGTCAAAGGAGGAGCCGCCATGATGGGCCTCTCCGATCTCAGTTCAGTGGCGCACCGTTATGAAGACTCCTTTAAAGTGTTGCGCGTTCATCACGTCGCTAAAAATATTGAAACAGAAGTAGAAACACTGCTGCTTCAAGGATTAGACTGTCTACGGCAAATCGGCAATCGCTATCGAGAAACCACCGATATTGATCAAGATTGGCTCAAAGAAGCCATTCATCCCGTCTTTGACCAGCTCCAGACACACCTAGGCGACGTCACCGACGCAGACGAAGACGCCCTTCTCACCCAAGACGAAGAAGACACCGATCCGGCTTTAATTTTGTTTGAAGACGGGGTCGAAGCCGTTCTCGATCGGGTTGAATCACAGTTCGAGACCTTGTCCGCCCCTCAGCTAGCCACCGAACTGACCACCACCGCCGCAGAGCTAATGGCCTTCGGCCATATGGCTCAGCTTAATGCCTTTATTGAACTCTGCCAGTCGGTCCAGCAATGGGCAGAACAGGTTTCACCGGAGCAAATTCCTGAGCTATCCCAAGCTGCCCTCAAGACCTGGCGACGCTCCCATGCTCTCGTGCTACGCCGTCGGTTTGAAAAACTGCCCAATCAGCTCCAAGACTTCACCCCAAGTCTCACATCAGAAGCGCTCCCTGCCAATGATCTAGACGAAGTAGATACCTTCGCAGATGCCCTCGAAACGCTTGACCTAAACGCCCTACAAACCGATTTCGGTAGCCTAGAATTGCCCGCCGAAGAAAACCTCGAAACACTTTCCATCCCTGTTTCAGCTGAATTGGCTGACGAACTGACGATTGAAACGCCCGATGCTGATGTCTTCGCTGACGCCCTCAGCAATTTTGACGAAGAAGCATTCGCCGATTTGCAGGATGCCTTCAGCGCAGAGTCCTTACAGGCGCTCTCCGAAGCCGAAACCTTAGAAGAAGTCGAACCTGAAACAGTTCAAGAAACAGACCCAGCAGCTATTCCTGAACTTTTAACCGTCGAGAGTGCAGCCCAGGCCCTACAGCAGGCAACGGCCAGCACCCAACCCTCTACTTCTACTGCGGCAGCCCCCATCACCAGCGGCAAAACCGTTCGCGTTCCCGTAGAGCAACTGGAGCAATTCAATACCCTCTTCGGGAAACTGGTCCTAGAGCGCAATACCGTTAACCTGCGCTTAGACCAGCTTCAAACCTTTACCCAACTAATGCGGAAGCGCATTCGCCAGCTAGAGCAATCCAATACCCAGCTTCAGCAGTGGTATGACCGCGCCTCAATGGAAGGGATTGTGCCCACCGAAGGGTCCGTATCTGAGATCCCCAGCACAGCAAAAGATTCCCAACCGCCGGAAGAGCAATCCTCTAGTCAATTTGACGCCCTAGAAATGGACCGGTATACCGACCTCCACCTCATTGCCCAAGAGCAGATCGAAACAATCGTTCAGCTGCAAGAAGTCGGCACTGACGTTGACCTGACCCTGCAAGATATGGGACAGGCCGTCCGCGATCTCAACCAAACCACCCGCTCTTTACAGGGCAACATGACCCGCACACAGATGGTCCCCTTTGGTGAGATTGTGAAACGATTCCCACGGGTAATCCGCGACTTGGGTCTTCAATATGATAAACCTGTGCGATTGGTCATAGAAGGAGAGAACACTCTCATTGACCGGGCTACCGTCGGATCATTATCTCAAACGCTCAACCAGCTCCTGCGAAACGCTTTTGATCACGGCATCGGCAGTCAAGAACGCCGCTCATCGATTGGCAAGCCTGCTGAAGGAACCATTACCATCACTGCCCGCAACCGAGGCACCCAAACAGCCATTACCCTCAGCGACGATGGGGCTGGGATTCGTCTTGATGGGGTGCGAGATCGCCTCCAAGAAATGGGACTCACCCCATCCGAAGTTTCACAAATGTCTGAACCGGACCTGCTCGACTGCATTTTTGAGCCAGGCTTTAGCACCGCCGATCAGGTGACAGAGCTCTCAGGTCGGGGCGTTGGCATGGATATTGTGCGAACCAACCTGCATGAGATTAACGGCGAAGTACAGGTGCAGACGGAGCCTGGTGTCGGCACTACATTTACCGTTGCGGTTCCCTATACCCTATCAATTCTAAGAGTCATGCTGCTAGAGCATTCCGGCCTGATCTTTGCCGTTCCCGGTAACAGCATCCGCGAACTCTTAAGTCTCAGCGCAGAGCAACTGCAACACATTGAGCAATCCCAACAACTCACTTGGCAGAACAGACCGATTCCGGTCATTGACCTAGCCCAGTATTGGGGCTTTAACCATGCTCAAAAGTTCTCTGAGATGCAAGGAGTGCCCGTTATTAACAAACCAACCGTGCTCGTGGTCGGTGAAGGGAATACCATCGGGGGCTTTGAGATTGACCGATTCTGGGGTGAACAGGAAGTCACCATTCGCACAGTTGACAGTCCACTGCCGTTACCACGCGGCTTTGGCAGTTCCACCGTCCTAGGGGACGGCCGTGTAGTGCCCATTGTAGACCCCACCGTGGTGCTGCAATGGTGCCTAGAACAAAAAGCAGCCGGTCTAACGCTGCAGAAGGTCACTCACAACGAATCCTCTGTACCCGCTCAGCAAACCAACACAATCTTAGTGGTGGATGACTCCGTCAACGTTCGTCGCTTTCTAACCAACACCTTTGAGAAAGCGGGCTATCGGGTCGAGCAGGCCAAGGATGGTCAAGATGCCGTCGATAAACTTGAAAGTGGTTTGGTCGTGCAGGCAGTAGTCTGTGATATCGAAATGCCTCGCCTAGATGGTTACGGGGTGCTGGAAGAACTCAAAGGTCAGTCTCGGTTTGAAGAGCTACCCATTGTCATGCTAACTTCGCGCAGCCACGACAAACACCGTAAGATTGCAATGAACTTAGGCGCTTCGGCCTATTTCTCTAAGCCATTCAACGAGCAAGAACTACTGGAAATCCTGGCCAACTTCGTGGCGACACAGACGCCTGAGTATGCATAATGCCCAAGTCATAGTGGGTTCAAAGATCTTTCTCTACGAGTAACTTACTTAACTTCAGCCGTTTGAGGTACTCGCGTAAACCACCAAGCCCAGGCAATCAACACAGCCTGAAAGGGAAGACGTACCCAGTAGGCCACCAGATTATGAGGCATTCCGTCAATCACAAGATCATTGACCGCCATATTCACATTGGCAGGGAAGACGGCAATAAACAGCAGAATCAAGCCCCAGGCGGCATATCGACTCGCGAACGGAATCAGTAAACCCACACCACCCAGAATCTCAAAGACGCCACTAATTTGCACCAGCTCTAGATGATAGGGCAGATAATTGGGCATCATCTGCACAAAAGGGGTGGGCGTCACCCAGTGAGCCACGCCAGCCGCGATCACAAATACGGCCAAGAGGACTCGAAAAATGGTTTTGATGATTTTTGAGTTCATGGTGTACCCATACTGAACGTTGCTATACGCTCTTTGAAAGTAAGGACCTAATCTCTGGACGGTTGGCTGAAAATGCCGAAGGCTGCGGTATATCCATGTAGGAAGGTCGTTCCACCAATGGGACCAATTTCACCATTGCAAAAGAAGCCACTGACCGGAATGTTCTTGATATATCGGTGAAAGAGCTCAGTATCAAAATCAGGCCGATCGTAGAACCCTTCCCCTCGACCGAGACAGTCAAAAAGTAACACTCCAGCAGCAGCGTGATCGCCAATTTGCTTCCTAAGATACTGCTCTAGGAGTGCTTCTAAATCTTCAGCAGAAGCTTCTGCGTCTCTAAGATGGAACTGGATCCGCTGACCAGAACGGATGCGATCGCCAATGGCAACGGCACCAATCCGAGGATCAACGCCGATCAGATTCCGAATCAAAAAGTCACCGGGTTCCAACTTTTGCTTAAACTCGTTGCGAACGACGCCCACCGAAAGCGCGTGCTGCGCCAGCGCTCGGTCCTCTTCATCTAAAGTATCCACCACGCTCTGCAGCGCCTCTAGAGGCGTCTGTTCTTTTCCCGTTTCAGGCAGCTGGTCGAGGTCAAGCGGTGCAAGCTGCTCTTCCACCCGCAGGACAACATTGCGCTCTGCATCGGTAACGCGGTAAGGCTGCCCAATAGGACGACATCCTTGAGCCACGATGGTTTCAACCTTAATATCGCCGCTGAGAGCAACCCCAATCGCACCCTCCCGATAAAGCTGATCGTCACAGAATAGTCCACTGCCGTCGCTTAAGTTAGGGCCGCTGGTCAGACCGCCAATTTTGACGGCTCCAGGATAGGCATAGTCCAGTCCCTGCAGTAGATCGTTAACCTTCGTAGTCGCCGCATCAGCAAGCAGAATGAAGTGAGGTTGATCGGTGGGGTCCACCTGCATCAGATCAACCCACCGATCAGGCGCGCTATCGGGATCAGGTAGGTCTTCTGCCATCAACTGGAAGGTCTGCAGCTTCACACCAGGTAAGGAAGCGAGAGTCAGAGAAACGGCAGGCTGCTCTTCAATTTCTGAGGTCAGCCCTGGGGAGGCTTGGCCAATAATACCGTCCCCCCCACAGCCAATAATGTGGCGCACATTCAGTCGTTCTTGCAGCAGCGGCAGTAGCCGAGGATATTCACTGGTAAAGCTCGTAGAGATGAACAACAGTGCGAGGTCGGCCTGGATCTCAAGGGACTTTTGAGCTTGCCCAATCACGTCATCAAGCGCTGCTTCCAGAGACGGACGCATTGATAATGCACTAACCCACTTCATTCAGCCTCCTTTCGACTTCGCCTTGGCAAAGGCCCACAGAATCCGAAAACGACCGTTAACGTCGTTGAGCGTGTTTATTCGGTCTGATCACGGTCTTCACAATACTCTAAACGATCCGTGTCGCTTTCACTGCCAGATCCCGATCATTCCCGCCGCCAAACCGTTACAGTGATAACAGAAGCGCAATGGCACCCCCTTTCAACTATGCCCCTGGATAACTTACGAACCCTCTATCAGCAGGTCATTCTAGAACGATATAAGAAGCCAAGGCATCGCGGCATAACGGAGCCGGTTCATCGACACCAGCGGGGCCATAATCCCTCCTGCGGCGACACAATTGATCTGACGGTGCAGCTCAATGAGGCCGGTGACAGCATTGAAGATGTCAAATTTGAAGGGGAAGGATGTGCGATCGCAATGTCTTCCGCAGACCTGATGGCCGATGCTGCGCGGGGCAAAACAATTTCTGAGGCCCTAGAAATGGTGCAGCAGTTCCAGAAAATGATGAAGGGTGAGGCCGAGTTCCCCAAAGAGCAGCGGAAGCTCAACGTCATGCAGGGAGTCGCTCAGTTCCCGGTGCGCATAAAATGTGCCACATTAACCTGGCATACCTTGCGGGCGGCACTGGAGCAGACCGAATCTGAATTCATCAGCAACGAGGAGACCTCCTAGATGACCCCAAATAGCATCTTCCTGCAGTATGGCCAGTGGAGTGCCATTTTGATGGCGATCTGCGCCGTGTTCGCGGGTCTGGCCTTCATGTTTAAGTGGGGCTTCCGCTTTCGTATCGTGGGCGCCACCGGATTTTTAGGTGTATTAACCGCAGGGCTATTTGCCCTCAGCCTAGTACCACTGACGCGCACCGCAATTCCAGGAGCGGTCCGGTACTCCTTAATCTATGACTCCGCCGGACCGCAGGCCGTAATTGTGGTGCCGTCTGAGATTACGAAGCCTCAGTTGGAGGCAACTCTACAGCAGGCTGCCAGCAATCTATTCTCCCCTGGACGCACCTCGCAGGGCGCTGATCAGCTCACGATTCGAGCACGTGCCTTAATCCATCCTCACCCTGGCGTCTCAGAAATTGTTGTCCTAGGCCAAGTCAAACGATCGCTCTCCGTTCGTGAAGATGAGAATATGAACGTGGAAATATTTGACGAGCGACTCGCTCAGCTTCCACAGGTTGCCAGTAACGACTCTTAACCGGTTTTCAAACTCGTTTCAGTCCCTCATTTTGATCATGGTACAAGTCACGCGTCCCCGAACCACTGCGATTGCCCCCTCTCAGATTCTGCGGGGAAAAGGAATCCTTGAGAGCTGCGTTGAGGTTTCATCCCTAGGTCAACGCCCCCTCGTGATTGGAGGGAACCACGGTCTCGATCAAGTGCGGTCGTCATTGCAAACAGCACTCGCACATCTGAGCTGGGAAGAAGCGTCCTACGCCCCAGACTGCAGTGAGGCGAGCTTAGAAAAACTCTGTTCAGCAGTCCAAGCACATCAGGCCGACCTAGTCATTGGCGCAGGCGGCGGTAAAGCCCTAGACGCAGCCAAGTGGGTGGGCTATCACTGCCGGCTTCCTGTAGTGACCATCCCCACCTCTGCCGCGACCTGCGCCGCTTGGACAGCACTCTCTAACCTTTACTCCGACAACGGAACCTTCGAGTACGATGTCTCACTCTCCCAATGTCCCAATCTCTTAATTCTTGACTACCAGCTGATTGAAAGCGCACCCCAACGAACCCTGGTCGCCGGAATCGGAGATGCTCTAGCCAAGTGGTATGAAGCCTCCGTCAGCAGCGGTCAGTCTCAAGATACTTTGGTGATTGCTGCCGTACAGCAGGCCCGCGTTCTGCGCGATATTTTGCTGCAAAAATCAGCAGAGGCACTGGCCAGTCCCGGCAGCGATATCTGGTGTCAGGTAGTTGATGCCTCAGTGTTAATGGCGGGCGTGATCGGCGGGCTGGGCGGCGCTCAATGTCGAACAGTTGCTGCCCACGCAGTTCATAACGGCTTGACCCATTTACCTCACCACAAAGGCAGTTTGCATGGGGAAAAAGTTGCCTATGGTATTCTGGTGCAGCTTCGACTCGAAGAAATGCTCCAGGGAAGCCAATTGGCAATGACGGCGCGACACCAGCTTTTAGCGTTTTATCGACAGATTGGCCTGCCCACAACGCTCGCAGATCTGGGGATGGCGGAGGTCTCTCTGCAAGTTTTGATGCAGTCCGCAGACGTGGCCTGTGCCCCTCAGTCCGATCTTCATCATTTGCCCTTTACCGTTGTGCCCGATCAATTAATGGCTGCAATGGTCTCCACGACAGCCCCTATCCCTGGTCGTGTTTCCTGTACTCAGCAGATGAACGGGCTGAACGAGGACTGCCCATGAGCCTAGACTGGATTGCGCCTGCAGAACGACTCAGTGCCTTACCGCCTTACGTCTTTGCCCGCCTAGATGAACTGAAAACTCAAGCGCGTCTGCAGGGGATTGATCTGATTGATTTGGGGATGGGCAACCCCGATGGCTCTGCGCCCCAGCCGGTGATTGATGCTGCGATATCAGCCTTCAAAACCCCGGAGTACCACGGTTACCCTCCCTTCGAAGGCACCGCCAGCTTTCGCAACACGATCACAGACTGGTACCGACGACGCTACGGTGTCGAGCTTGACGCAGACGGTGAAGCGCTGCCGCTGCTAGGTTCCAAAGAAGGACTAACCCATTTAGCGCTGGCCTACGTCAATCCTGGAGACGTTGTTCTAGTTCCCAATCCCGCTTACCCCCCTCACTTTCGTGGCCCCGCCCTGGCCGGGGCCGATTTATACGAGCTATTGCTAAAGCCAGAGAACGATTGGCTCATCGATCTCAACGCTATTCCTGAAGATATCGCGCGTCGTGCAAAGATTCTCTACTTTAATTATCCCTCGAATCCCACAACGGCCGTGGCACCCCGCTCCTTTTTTGAAGAGATGGTGGCCTTTGCCCGCGAGTACAACATTTTACTAGTCCATGATCTCTGCTATGCCGAGCTTTCCTTCGACGGCTATCAACCCGTCAGTCTCCTAGAAATTCCGGGAGGGAAAGATATTGGAGTTGAATTTCATACCCTCTCCAAAACCTACAACATGGCCGGTTGGCGCGTCGGATTTGTGGTTGGGAATCGCCATATTATTCAGGGGCTACGGACCCTCAAAACAAACCTTGACTACGGCATTTTCTCGGTTATTCAATCTGCTGCTGAAACAGCCCTTAACTTACCCGACAGTCATCTCCAGTGGGTGCAAGATCGCTACCGCAACCGACGAGATTTTTTGATCGCAGGTCTAGGAAAATTGGGGTGGCAAATTCCAAAAACCCAGGCCACGATGTATCTTTGGATTCCTTGCCCTGTGGGGATGGGATCCACTGACTTTGCGCTGCAGCTCATTGAGCAAACCGGCATTGTCGTCACGCCGGGGAATGCTTTTGGCTCCGGTGGCGAAGGCTATGTGCGCGTCAGCTTGATTGCTGGAGATGATCGCCTTGCCGAGGCACTAGAGCGTCTTGATGGCGCTGGTATTCGCTATCGAACCCCATAAAGGAGCGCTCTTTGAATTACGACACCCAAATGGGACATTCTCTGGCAAGGGGTAGTTAACAACCAATGACCGTCTCTCGCACGATTTGTCTGGGGTTTTTAGCTCTCATTGTGGTAGGCACCCTATTACTGCTGCTGCCCTTTTCCACGACCAGTGGGCAATGGAATGATCCGCTGGTCGCACTGTTTACGGCAACGTCAGCCGTCTGTGTAACCGGCCACATCGTTGTGGACACCGGCACCTACTTTTCCCGTTGGGGGCAAGGGATTATTCTGGCCCTGATTCAGGTCGGGGGATTGGGCTACATGATGTCCACCACTTTCTTACTATTGCTTCTAGGTCGCAAGTTTGGCCTGCGAGATAAAATTGCGCTTCAGCAATCCCTTGATCGGCGCAAAATGCAGGGAAGCGCTCGACTGGTTCAGTCGATCATTTCTACTATTATCCTATTTGAGCTGACGGGACTGTTCGCGATGCTGTGGGTTTTTGTACCCAACTATGGCTGGTCCCAAGGCCTTTGGCTCTCGCTATTCCATAGCGTGAGCGCTTGGAACAATGCAGGCTTTAGCCTCTTCTCTGATAGCTTGACGGGCTATCAGTCTTCATGGCTGATGCATTTGGTGGTGCCTGCCCTTGTGATTTTTGGCGGTATTGGTTACGAGACGCTGTTCGAGGCTTATCTCTGGGGACGCGATCGCATCTCTGGCAAAGCAGAGCGCATGATTTTTTCCCTTAACTTTCGGGTCGTCATCAGCACTACCGTCGTATTGCTCAGCATGGGCACCGTCGCCTTTTTTCTCACAGAAATTCGGAATCCAGCGACTCTAGGGTCGCTTAATCTCAAACAACAGGTTTTAGCCGCTTGGTTCCAGTCCATGACCGCGAGAACTGCAGGATTCAACTCCATTGACGTGGGCAAGATGAGCACCGCCGGTTTATTCATGACCATTGCCCTAATGTTTGTCGGAGCCAGCCCCGGCGGAACAGGCGGCGGCGTCAAAACAACAACATTACGGATTTTGGCAGGCGCAACCCGAGCCATTCTTCAAGGTCGTGAAGATGTTTGTATGTACGAACGTGAAATTCCCATCTCAATGATTTTAAAAGCCATTGGGGTTTTTCTGGGCTCAATCACAGCGGTGGTCATTATTACCACCCTGATTGCGTTCACTGATCCAGAGATTGGCTTTATTCAGATTTTGTTTGAAGTGGTCTCAGCCTTCGCCACCGTGGGTTTGTCGACAGGCATCACCACCAGCTTATCTGCGACAGCAAAGCTGCTGTTAGTCCTCACGATGTACATGGGTCGAGTAGGGATTCTGCTTTTGATGACGGTCATTTTAGGAGACCCGAAACCAAGAAAAGTACATTACCCAGAGGAGTCTCTGCTAGTCGGCTAGTGTTTTAACTGACCTGCAGCAGAACAGCAAATGCTGATAGCCTTTCAGAGACTGCATGAACAGACTAAAGTTAGAATCAAAGTATTTAGAGATCTATAGTTTTACCTTCTCAAAAGGAATTTAGAGGCTGTTAGCATCTTTCTAAGAGAGCTAGGGGAATCATTGGGTACTCAACATCATGATCCGACACTTTTAAAGCAACCCCTAAAGCTTTGGGCTGACTTTTTTGACGTTAATCTGACAAAACGAGAGATCGAATTAGGAGAATTTTGGGTACCCTACCGTTGGGTCTTGAGAACCCGATCATATTCAGTCTCAGAAAAAAGGCTCACATAGCCATCGGTCCATAGGAGTAGGAATTTATGGCAAAACGATCGCTTTTTGCCACACCTGTCGGTGCCATCAAAGCCAAACAGGCCTTTCAACGCCTTGGGTGGACTCAGGAGTATTTAGCTGCCCAGGTAAGCGTCCAGACCCGGCAACCCATTTGGAAATTTTTCACCGGGAAACCCATTGAGCGACATATTTTTATTGATCTTTGCTTTCAGCTGGACCTGGAATGGCAGGAGATTGCAGGCCTTCCTAGCCCCGACGACCTCAGAGCAACCTCCACGGCGCAAGAGTTAGACGAATGGGTTCAAAGACTGCGAACTTATCAGCAAGGTCAACTACAGGCCCAGTGTGGCATCCTGCAGTCTTCGCTAGACGTAACTCATACGCTGCAGCTCAGTGAGATCTATACCGGCATTCAAACGTTGCCCCAACTGACCCACCAGCGCTGGCTAGAGATTTCTGAGCTACAGACCGCAACGGAATCCACCCGATTTATGCCGGTCCATGACGATTTAACGCAGGGTGCAGAAACCATTAAGGCCCACTCAAAGCTAGTGATTGTGGGTAAACCTGGAGCCGGTAAGACTACTTTTTTACAGCACATTGCCCTTGAGTGCCAAGGCAACCGTCTACGACCGGAATGCATTCCCATTTTTATCCCGCTGCGGATGCTGACGCGCACCGCCCAAGATGATTTCAGCATTGTCGATTACATCAGCCGGGTCTGGAACGGCAGCGGCCTTGCAGATGAGCAACTCGAACGGTTGCTACAGCAGGGCCGTGTACTGATTCTGCTGGATGGCCTTGATGAGGTGGCTCAAGAGAACAGCCAAAGTCTCATTCACCAAATTCAAGACTTTGCCGATCAGTACTATCAATGCCAGATCATTGTCACCTGCCGGATTGCCGCCCAATCCTATTACTTTCGTGGGTTCACCTACGTTGAGCTAGCAGACTTCAATCAGGCCCAAATTGAAGCCTTTGCCCGTCGCTATTTCGTCGCGACGGCCCAGAATTCAAAGACAGCAGGACTCTCTAAAGCCACCCAGTTTTTCGAGCAGCTCCAGCAGCATGAGAATCAGCCGATTCGAGAATTAGTGGTCAGTCCACTGTTGCTCAGCTTGGTCTGTTCTGTTTTTCAGGAGCGGTCTTCCTTTCCCAGCAATCGCGCAAAGCTTTACAAAGCGGCTTTAGATATTCTGCTGGGTCGCTGGGATCAGGCCCGAGGCATCCATCGAGACACGACCTATCAACAGCTCTCGCGGGCGCAAAAAATCACGCTAATGGGGCAGATTGCCGCAACGACCTTTGAGCAGGGCCATTTCTATTTTGAGAAACAGGATGTCCTACGGATTATTGCCGGGTATCTATCCAGTTTTGCCGACGTTAGCTCAGATCCAGAGGTGCTTTGGCAAGCTAGTGAGGCTGTACTGGGCTCCATTGTTCTGCAGCACGGCTTGCTGGTTGAGCGAGCCCGAGATGTCTATTCATTCTCGCATTTGACCTTTCAGGAATATCTCGCCGCTCGCAAAATTGTAGCGACGCCTCCAGCATCTCGCCAGCAAGCGTTGGCGCACTTAGCGACCCATGTCTGTGATGCTCAGTGGCGTGAGGTACTGCTGCTCACCAGCAGCATGCTGCCGGATGCGACCGATCTGGTACAGCAAATCCAGGCTCAAATTCAAGGCTTGGCCCACACAGAATCCTTGCAAAAGTTTCTCGCTGGACTCGATCGCAAGGTAAGTGGGCTAGAGCTCGACTGCAAGCCAGCGGCAGTGAGGGCATTCTACTTCAGTCTGCTGTTTGATCGGGATCTGAACCTTGCGATCGCACTTGATCCAACCCTTGCCAATGACCTGCCTGACGCCTTGGCCCTAGACCTGGCCTTCGTGCGGGCCTTCAACCTCAGCTTGCCATTAGTGAAAGGATCTAGTCTCAAAGAAATTCTCAACTTCAGCTTCGCGTTGGACCTAGAACAGCGGTTTACCTTTGAAACACCACTGCGCCAAAGCTGGCAAGCCCTCAAAGAAAAACTTCCTGACCCCGCCATGGGTGAAATAAATCTCCAGAACTGGTGGCAGACCGATGGGCTCCAATGGGTTGAAAGCTTCCAGGCCTGGCTCACTGAGCATCGTCACCTCAACTGGCCGCCCAAGGGACAAGGACAGCTTCAACAGTACTATCAAGCGAATCAGCGACTAGTAGACTGTCTGAGCGGAGAATGCAGACTCCCTTCCGAGCTGAAATCCCAGCTACAGTCCACAGTCCTGCAGCCCGTCTCGACCCTGCGGCCCGCTAGCCCATGTTCATAGAGATCCGATCACTCAGTGGACATTATGAACAGCCATGAATCAGAGGCGGTCCACCATCTATTAGTCATTCAAGATCAGCAGGGACGATGGTCCGTTGCCCTTCAGGAAGCCACTGGGTCCATTGGTCGCGATGCCAGAAATAACATTATTTTGGATGCTCCGACAGTCTCTCGCCAACATGCGACACTCCTGCGCATTCCACTGCCGCAAGCAGGGCACTATCGATTTCGGCTGGTGGACGGCAACCTCAGCGGGGAAAGGAGCGCAGCCGGTTTAGTGGTCAACGGACAGGCTTGCCTCTGCCATGATTTGCAAACGGGAGACGTGATTCAGTTTGGCGACCAAGCAGAGGCAAAGTACTACGTCGTCTCTCGTCCTCCCGGATGCTCTGATGTCAGAATGTTCGACGATCCCTCAGGATTTTTGCTACCCCAAAATCCTCACAACGATCAGGGCTTCAAAGAGACCAATGATGCCGCCTTAGCCCGTCTCGCTTCCTTCCCTGAACTGATTCCCACACCGATTATTGAGATGAGTGTCGCAGGAGCGATTACGTACCTCAATCCTGCAGCCTTAGCCCAGTTCCCAGATCTTAGAAGCCAGGGAGTACAGCATCCCTTACTGGCTGATCTGCCCTCCATCATCGATTCTTGTTCAGATGAGACGTTGGTTTGCACCACTCGGCTGGGTGAAGTTCTGCTGGAGCAGTCCATTCATTTTTTGCCCAGTAATGGCCTCATTCGTCTATTCGTCACTGACATCACCGAACGGAATAAAATCGAGAGTGACCTCTGGCGGCGCGACCGGCTGCTGCGAGAGGTGATTGCAGCTCAAGATATTAGTTTTGCGGCTCGCTTCAATCGGCTCTTGAAGTTAGGCTGCGAATGGTTTGGGTTATCCACTGGCGTGCTCGCAAAAATGCAGGACGATCAGGTCGAGATTCTGGCAACGCACGGATTACTCACAGCAGAGGATTTGACGTGGGAACTCTCTCAGAACGATCGAGAGCACTGGCGCAATATTCTAAAGACATCGGATCCCGTCGAACAAACGGGCTATTTAGCGGAGAGCAATCCTTTCCTCTCTTCCCTCCCAGACTTACCGATAGTCACCTCCTTTGGCCATCGCGTAGTAGTGAGGGGAGAGGTTTACGGCATCCTCTTTTTTACTAGCCTCGTTCCCTCTTCTCAGGCGTTTCGGGCAGCGGATCGAGAACTGCTGCAGATGATGGCCCAGTGGGTCGGCGGCGAAATCGAGCGTCAGCAGTCGCAGGTCGCACTTCAGCAGCAGCTACGCCGCACGGTGGTCCTCAGACAAATTACCCAAGATATTCGTCAAAGCTTAGACACTCAGCATATTCTGCAAACAGCAGTGAATGAGATGGGTCAGGTCTTTGAGGTCAATCGATGCATTATCCATGCCTATAGTGAGGAACCTGAGCCACAACTTCCCTGCGTGGCTGAGTATTTGACCCCTGGGACCGCTTCAATGCTCAATTTTACAATCCCAGTTGAGGGCAATCAGCATGCACAAACCGTGCTGACCCAGGATACAGCAGTGGTCTCGGAACAAGTAGCAACAGATCCGCTGTTGAAAGACCATCTGGCGTTCTGCGAACAACTGAATGTGCAGTCCATGCTGGCGATTCGAACCTCTTACCAAGGTCAGCCCAACGGTATTGTGGCGCTACATCAATGCGATCGCATCCGTCACTGGCAGCCCGAAGATACTGAGCTGTTCCAATACCTTGCAGATCAGGTGGGATTAGCCCTCGCCCAGGCGCGCCTGCTAGAGCAAGAAACCGACCATCGCCAGCAGCTCGCTCGCCAGAATAAAGCCCTTGCGATCGCACAGCAGGAATCAGAATTAGCCAATCGAGCCAAAAGCCAGTTCTTGGCGACCATGAGCCACGAGATCCGCACCCCCATGAATGCCGTGATTGGGATGGCGGAGCTATTGATGGATACAGGACTGACCGCTCAGCAGCAAGATTTTGCTGAAACCATCACCAAAAGTGGCGAGGCATTGCTAACCCTGCTCAATGACTTACTCGATCTCTCTAAAATCGAGTCCGGAAAGCTGGCATTAAATATCCATCCCCTAGAGATTCGGCAGTGCGTCCAGGAAGTGTTTAATATCCTCCAGTCCCAGGCCGTTGCCAAAGGACTAACGCTAGCGCTGCACATTGACGCGACTGTCCCAGCAGTGGTGATGGGTGATGACCTACGACTGCGGCAAATTTTACTGAACTTGATCAGCAACGCCATTAAGTTTACCGAAACCGGCACCATTTCAGTGACGGTGACGGCCACCACCGTGACGGCAGCCTACGATATTCGTTTTGCAGTCAAAGATACAGGCATTGGCTTGGCGCCTGATCAGCAGTCTCTACTATTTCAGCCCTTCAGCCAGTTAGATGCGTCTATTACCCGTAAATATGGGGGCACGGGCTTGGGCTTAGCGATTTGCCAACAGCTGGTCTTGTTGATGGGGGGCGATATCTGGGCCACCAGCCACGGCAGTGTTGCCGGCGCGCCCCCTCCACAATGGCTGCGAAGGCAGATGCTGAATGATGCTCCTGTTGTCGAGCAACCCTCTGGTTCGACATTCTATTTCACTATCTTGGCCCAGCTTGAGACGGCAGACTGGGTCCAACAGATGTCAGAGACCGTGGAGTCTCTCTTTCAACCTCATGTGCAGGTTCCAGATTTGCCGCAGCACCGCATTTTGGTCGCGGAGGACAACCGCACGAATCAAAAAGTTATTGAGCTGATGCTCGAGAAACTAGGGTACCAGGCGGATATCGTCGATAACGGTGCCGAGGCAGTCGAGGCCCTTCGTTTGCGGTCTTACCGCGTCGTACTGTTGGATATTGAGATGCCTAAAATGGACGGTCTCACGGCAGCTCGGCTCATTTGTGAGCAGTGGCCACCCTCTACAAGACCCTACCTGATTGCCGTTACAGCCTATGCAATGAATGATGACCGCCAGCGATGCTTAGACGCAGGCATGAATGATGTGATCACGAAACCTCTGCGAGGACAGGCTATTCTGCAGGCACTACAGCACGCGTTCCAGGCCCCCGAAATACAGCAACCCCCAGTCCAAGAGCCGCCGCCGGCAGATCAGGATGAAGCTATTTTAGATGGGGAGGTGCTGCAAGCGCTGCGGCAGATGGGGAGTGAACAGGCGCTGACTGAAATTGTCAATCAGTATCTTGAAGATGCGCCCATTAGTTTGCAGAGAGTAGAAGATGCGATCATAATCAAAAACTCAGACGCCCTCCGTCAGGCGGCCCACAGCCTCCGATCCAGCAGCGCAAACCTAGGGGCCTTAGGGTTCGCCCATCTCTGCAAACAGATTGAAGACTTGGGCAAAGCGGGTACGGTTGCCAACGTCACCATTGAACCTCTACGTTCTGAATATCCTAAAGTTAAGGCTGCACTACAGCGAGCCTTTCCGCAGGCCTGAGGAAACGAAGCATGACCGCGCCAGCCCCAGCCTCTCCCGTCGTTCTGATTATTGACGACGATCGCTCTACCCGTGGACTCTTGAATCTCGCCATGTCAACAGAAGGCTATCAAGTGGTGGAAGCCAAAGATGGCGAGCAGGGGCTGGCAGAATATCGGATCAGTCAGCCTAATTTAGTGCTAATGGATGCCGTCATGCCAGGAATGGATGGCTTCAACTGCTGTCAGCGTCTCCGTCAGCTACCAGGGGGCGATCGCGTTCCGCTGCTGATTCTCACGGTGCTGGATGATCAAGCCTCCGTCGATCAGGCCTTTGCTGTCGGGGCCACCGACTACATTACCAAGCCGATTAATTGGCCCGTTCTTTCAGAGCGAGTCCGGAGGCTGTTGGCGACCCACCAAGCTCTGATCACCGCCGAGGCCACGTGCAGCAAACTAGAGGGCTGGACCCAGTGCCTGAGCCAAAGTCTCCATAATCATGACCAAGAGTTGTGGGAACAGCTTCAGCAATTAGTCAATGCTCTGCAGTCCGTCACGTTGACCCATCGTATTCATCTTTGGCAGCAGCAGACTTCACGATGGGTTGAATCAGCAGCACTTCCGTCCCTCGAAAATCCATCCAACTTTGATTTAGCCTTGCAGCCAGATTGGCAGCACAGGCTGCAGCAGGGAGAGATATTAGCCCTTGATCAATTGAGCCTGACGAAGGATCCTGCACCCCCAGCACTCTGGGATAATCTCCAAGCGCTACAAACAAGAGCGCTGGTGGTGGTGCCAATTCTGGCAGAACAGCAGCTCTGGGGAACCCTTTACCTACATTCCCCTCAGCCGGACCCGAACTGGTCTGACACTACGCTTGAACGGCTGGCCGATCTGCAGATCATACTGAAGCTGATTCTGGCTCAGCAGCAATAACAGGGAGAGCATCCCAGGGGCTTCAAGACGCCTCAGCGGAACGGCACCTGCGCCATTAAAACGAGAATCTAAGAAGGATGAAGCTCACAGTTAATCAGATTTTGTTTTGTCCACCTGCGATCGCAAGAACAAACGGAACCCAAGCGGACAGGGGATTCTGTGTATAACGTACAGCGTATAAAACACAATATACATTGAGTATTCTTATAAATTCGCAAATTCCTTTGCGACAAAGCTAAGAGATTGCCTTTGAAGTGGGAATGCTAAGTAAAGCATCAGTTTACTTAGGACAATAGGATCAGTGACAGATGGTTTTTACACCCACTGAAGTAGCCCCTCTTGGGGTGAGTCTCGACCAGCCGGTATCACACAAGCAAAGATATCCATCCAAGCGGAATCACTACAGCTTTTCAGACTTCTTCACCTTCCAGCCAGAGCAGGGGACAATTAATGACTGGCACGAGTCTCGCAATATTTTAGCGAGCGAGGACTTTATTCTAGCTTTAATTGAAGGGCTAGAGCAAGAAGTTGGGAGTGCCTCCAGCGTTATCATGTACAACATTGGTAAAGCTTGGGGAGAGCGTGATGCCGCCTTCTTCCAGAGCTGGTTTGAAAAAGACTATGGCATGGGTTTGCGGCAGTGCAATCCATCCTTTGCTCTAGAAGCCTGGTGGTGGCCGTTTACAAGCCAAGGCTGGGGCAACTGGGATGTGGATCTCAGCGACCAGAAAAATGGATTCATGTTCATCAATATTTTTGACTCTGCCGTGGCCCGCACCTTGGGAGATGTGGGTAAGCCCGTCTGCCATATCTATGCCGGTTTGTTTGCAGGGTTCTTTAGCAACTTAGTCCAAAAAGACATGAGCTGTATCGAGCTACAGTGCTACGCCATGGGCGAAACTTACTGCAAGTTTCTTTTAGGCAAACGCGATCGCATCGACGCCGCTACTTTTTGGCAAAACGAAGGTGCCAGCATGCGCGACATTGAAAAGCGTCTGCACAACGGAGAATACCTGTCATGAGCCGTGACTGGCAATTTTCCACCGTTCAAGAGTTCCTCCGGCAGTGCAACTGGCAGGGCAAAACATTACCCAAAGCCCCAGCCCGAAACACACCCCGACAGCACACACCCCGACAGCACGCACCTCAATCTTGGCAGAGTCAAACCGTCCAAGACTTTCTGAGTCACAGCAACTGGAATGGCAAACTGCAGCCCGTCAAGGCACCCAAAGCAGCCAACCCAACCAACCCAACCCAGACTGTTATCAGTTCCAGTGTCATCAGTTCCATCGCCTTGAACGCGACCCTACCCGTCAACAAATTTTTCAACCTATTTGTTTGGGAAGCCCAGCCTGAAATTGCGGCAGTCCCCAAACTCAACGCCGTCGACCCACCCGTTGACAGCAGTGACTTAAATCTCTCTGACTTCTCTGATTTATTTTAGGGGCCATTATGCACTCTGACTTCCAACAATTTCTGCAGGACGCAGAAGACCATTACCTCACAAACGCTGAGATCACTGACTTTAAACAGCACGTCAGCGCTCTAGAGCAGCGGCTGCAGACCTATGAACTGCTGCGAGACAAAGAACAACAGATCTGGCAACCGATTGCCGATCAGCTTGAGGCCACCTGCCCTAGCGAAAATGCTCAGCGTCAAGAAAAAGCTCTACAGCACTGGATCTCAGCCCTTCGCTACAGCGCGATGGCGATGCTGAGCAACAACCCAGAATTCCTGCGACACCGACTCCTGGAATGGCTCACCGATGTCGTACAGGCCCATCAGCTTGTAGATCTCGAATATCAGCTCAGCCAACTCCTTGAAGCTCGCCTCAAAGAAGTCCTGTCTGCCCATCAGTGGACTTTAATCCAGCCTTATCTAACTCAAACCCAGCAGATCCTGGTGGGTAACGACCTCGTGACCGCAGGCTAATCCCATACCGGAGAACAAAACACCATCATGATTGCAGTTGCTGAATTACTTAACAAAGACCGTTTACCCGGCAATTATTTTGCCCCCGATGCCTACGTACAGGGAGACTTTGAGCTAGGTCTGCTCGAAAATCGCCAGGGCAACCGGCTCATTGCCCTTCCCGACACTCTACTGCAGGCGCTCTACAGCAGCCTAAGAGAGGAAGTGGGTCCATCTGCAGGACTCGTCATGTTCCAGTGCGGACATTGGTGGGGCAAATATTTTTATCGCCGCTTCGCTGAAGAGATCAGCACCTACTATGACAAGCCCTTGGCTGAAATGGAGATGGTGGAGTTTCTCCAGTGCCTCAAGCAGTGCTGGAAAACCTATGGCTGGGGCAATTTGAACCTAGAGTTCAAACACTATGCCCAAGGCTTCATTATCGCAACAGTGGAAAATTCTGCCTTTGCTGCAGTTCAGCAGAGCGACGAGAGTCCCGCAGAACGTCCCACCTGTCATGCAGAAGCGGGCCTACTCAGCACGTTTTTTAGTCAGCTCACCGGCCAGGAACTGCACTGCGTGCAAACCACCTGTGAATCGATGGGTGCACCTGAGAATACCTTTATCTTAGGTCTAGAAGAACGACTGAAAGTAGCGGAAACCGGCATTGAAGAGCAGCAGGACCATGACACGATCATGATGCGCCTAGGACTCGATCAAGCTGAGATTTCTGAGCCCGCATCCGAGCCATCACCCGAGAGCCTGATGCCTGAGGCATCGATGGAGAGCATCGAGACACCCGCCGAGATGCCTGATGCCGCAGCAGAGAGCCTAATGCCGGAGCCAGAGGACTCGGTCGAGATGGCAGAAGCAGATATGGTCCCCTCATCTATGGCTGAGGCAGAAGCACCCGCTGAGATCGCCGCCATCGAAGAACCAGTCATTGCCGCTGCAGAAAGCTTCATGCCAGAGCCGGAGACAGCCATAGAGATGGCTGAGATGCCTGCACCAGCTGAGCCGGAGGCGGCCACAGAAGAGCCACCCACACTAGATTCGGTAGAAGCATCAGAAATGCTGGCAGACCTACCCGATCTCGACAGTCTAGACTTTTCCACAGACATATCTGAGGAAATCGCGGACACAGCCGCGCCTGCCGAGGCAGAACAGCCTGACGCCATCACAGAAGAGGCCACTGATATCTCTGCACCGGAGATGACGGAAGAGCCACAGGAGATGTCTGGAGAAATCACAGACACAGCCGCGCCCGTTGAATTAGAACAGCTGGGCAGCATGACTGAAGAGGCATCTGATGTCTCTATGCCAGAAATGGTGGCAGAGCCACAGGACGAGTCACAGGAGTCCGATCTCTCTCCAGATTCTCTGGAAGCACTGGGCAATCTAGCTGAACTCGCAGATCTCGAGCGTCTTGCCGGTCTTGATGAGCTAGAAAATCTAGGGGCGTAGGGTTAAACCCGTCTAAAGGCCCATCAAGGGCCTCTTTCACTCACTACTCATGTAAAAGGAGCATCTAAGGTGGCGAAGCTTGTCAAGCTGGACCCTATCAATCAGGAGACCGCAATCGCAACGAACGATAATTTGTTGTCGGGGTTATTGCAGCACGATCTCAAGGTGCTGCATGAATGCGGGGGCCGTGGCATGTGCGCCACCTGTCACGTCTACATCAAAGACGGCATGGAGAGCTTGTCGCCCATGAACCGTCGTGAGCAGCGATCTTTAGAGGTGATCACCACCTGCAATCGCATGTCACGTCTCGCCTGCCAAACACGCGTTCTGGGCGAAGGCGTGGTCATCGAGCTACCGTCGGGGATGTACCTCAGCGATATGGCTGATGTCGAAGATTTGATTGGCCGACGGGCTGAACAAAATATTCTCCATCCGCTCAATGGTCAGGTCTTAGTAGAGGAAGGCAAATTGATCACGCGGTCAATGATTAGCCAGCTTGAAGATACGCGCTCTGAAGTCTCGCAGTATCTTAATCAGTCACAAGCCGTATAGGCACCACATTCGTAAGGGGATCTTGAATTATGTTGACACAACTTGCACGGGTCAGTCTGGATGCAGATGGACGCTTTGCCACCGCTACAGAACTCCAGTTTATCAAGGACTATCTAGAGTCTGCCGATCATCGCATCAGCGCCTACGAAAAGATTCGGGATGCTGAAGAGCAGATCATGGATCAGATCGAGGAGAAGGCTTTGGAAAAGAATGCCCGCGTTTTCCATAAGGGCACTCGGGACATGGTCGAAACCTGCCGTCGCGATCGCAAACATCTGCTCAAAAGCTCTGCCGCCGCCATGCTGGTTAGCGACCTCGACCGCCTGCGGGACAGCATGCTGCTCTGGCAACGCACCCTCATCAACGCTTTCCAAGACCAGCAGACCTCACAAATCGTGAGCCAAGTGACGCCCAAGGTCATGGAGCAACAGCTCACACCAGAAGAAGCTAAGCAAATGACGCCAGCCCTCCAGCTCAGCCAAGCGCTGTTGAGCTAAAACCTTTATCAACTTTTCAAGGGATTGAACAAGATTATGCAACACCTATTGAATGCTCAAGCAGAGGCCAAACGGTCCCACTGGCTTAACCATGTCGAGATGATCTCAGTGGTGGGCTCTGTGGGTGGCGCCATTGCCTCGGCAGTGACCAACCAAGTCGTCTTTGCGTCCATTCCGCTGTCGCTCACGGCCACGCTTCATTTGGCAAACCGCCGCCGTCTCACTGAGTCTGCGGGGCAGGTGCGTCAACTGATGATTGCCCAGATCTCACAGCAGGATCAAGAACGGAAGGCTCAGATTGAAACCCTGACTCAAAACGGTCAAAAGCGTAAAGATGCGATCGCAACGCTTACCCAGCAGGACGAAGACAAACAGCTCAGCATCGAAGCCATCACCAAGCAAAATCAGGCCCAACAAAACGCGTTGGAGACCATGAACGAAAAGCTAGAGATCCTCGAAGAGCACGAAGTCGCACTGGTCAAGAAAACGGAAGAACTGCAGGCAGACTCTGATAGTCTCAGAGAGAAAGAACAGAGCCTAGCCACTGCTTTAGAGCAGCTCCACCAAATTGATTTATTTACCCAAATCATCCGCGCGACGCCCAGAGATGCAACCCTTTACTATCGCAGGGGATTGGTCAGAGGAAGCCTTTGTCGCCTAGACGACCAGCGCATTGCCATTGACGATTACTCCCAAGCCATTGCCCTAGATCCCGACTATGCAGACGCTTATTTTCAGCGGGGTGCACTGCGAGGCACAATTGACGAGAAGAAGCACGCCGTGGCCGATTTGCGCATCGCCGCTAAGCTTTACTTTGAAGCAGGTGATTTAGAGCATTATGATGAAGCCATGAGCTTGAGCCAAGAGCAGCATGAACTCGCGCCTGCCGCCGTTGAGATGGAGCCCGAAGCGCCATCTGAAAGTCAGAGCGACGAGCCCCTCGTGATTGGTAGCTTGTTCGATTAAGCCGCAGACCTTGCTCTAGCGGGCAACGAATCAACTCAAACCTGAATAATGAAAACTTGCCCGCTAGGCACCATAGATAAAAATATTGCCGGTCCAAAATATCGCGTTTTAGGACCCATCGGCCAAGGCCAATTTGGTCGAGTGTTCTGCGGCATCCACCGCCAGACAGGAAAGATTGTCGCGCTCAAGCAGCTAGATAATAGCCGGTTAACAACACCACGATTCCTGCATGAACTCAACCTGCTGGCGAGCTTGCAGCACCCAAACATCGTTGCGTTTCATACTCTCGAATACAGTAAGTCGGGTCGCTACCTGGTCATGGACTACTGTGAAGGTGGAACGCTGCGACAGCTCATCGATACGCCTGGGCAACTAAATCTCAAACAATCTCTTCAGCTTGTGATTGACGTCGTAGAGGGTCTTGCCCATGCCCATCAACGCGGAATTGTCCATTGCGACCTGAAACCAGAGAATGTCTTGCTGACGTTGACGGCCACTGGCTGGATGGCTCATCTCTCTGACTTTGGCGTCGCTCGACTGCTGGCTGAACCAGACTCTGAAACTCGACGAGGCGACACCGGCTCCCCAGCCTACATGGCTCCCGAGCGATTTTACAGCAGCTACTCTCCAGCCTCCGATTTTTATGCCGCGGGCGTACTGCTCTATGAGCTAGTGCTCGGACATCGTCCCTTTTCCGGCACGCCGGGCGATCTGATGACGGCCCATCTCAATCAATTCCTCGAGATTCCTGACACCATCCCGACGGTTGTAAGCGATATTATTCGACAAGCGACGCAAAAGCTACCTCAGAAACGCTTCGACTCTGCCCAGTCAATGCTGAAGCTTCTCCGCCTAGCAGCGGCGGCGGAAGAACGCCCCACTCCAATTTCACCACCTTCAGAACTGCCGGTCCTGCATACAACAGCTTTAGCTGCGACTGTTTTGGCCCTCGCAACAGATGCGGATCAACTCTACTGTGGCCTAGATTCACAGGTTACTTGCCAATCCATTACACCCGCAGGCTTTGATGAACCCACACAGTACCCCATAACTCAGGGACGGGTTATGCAAATGTGGAGCAGCCCCCAGGGACTTTTTATTAGAACACAGCGAGCCACTGCTCACGCACTCTGCTGGCGACCCAAAGCGTCTGAAAATGAGGCAGCTCAAGACAGCTCCGTTCACACTTTAGGCACTTGGCAGTCTGAATCATTAAAGATGACAGTCGAATCGGGCGGAGAATGGTTGGGGGTCGCGACTGAAAGCAGTCGTCTAGGGGGCCAATGCCAGATTCTGCGCTTACCAACGCTGCAGCCCCGATGCAGCGTGGCCGGATCGCCAACTCACTGGCTAACGCTGGATGATCGCCGTGGCATCATGGCAATTCCTGAAGCTCAAGGGGTGTGCTTGCGGCTATTCAACCGCCGAGGCAATACGTTTGACTATTGCCGACTGCCTCGACCAATACACCAGCTAATTCAAAGTCAGACGCATCCCTATCAAGTTTTGGCCCTAGCGGCTGAGGCCAGTTTTTGGATCACCCTCAACCCGCTGCGGATCAAGCAGATTGCTCTACCGCTGTCTCCGACCTTTGGTGTTGCGACGCCTTGGGGCTATTTATTGGCAAATCAAACGGGGGGCGTTGCCTTAATTAACGAGTCAGGAGATTTGCTCAGACACCTGAATTTACCTGTGGGCAATCAAGACGTTGTGAGTGAGATCGCATCCCATCAATCTCAGCTAATTGCGGCGACTTGGTCTGGTCAACACGGAGCGTTATACAGCTTTGATCTCCAGCCGTTTATACAATAGAAAGCTGCCGTATTTATACATTAATGACCAAATGCTGTCCCTTCCCCTCTCGGATCTGCAGCACCTTCTAAACTGCCATCTGGCTTGACCAAAATTAGATTGGCATTGCCCCACCCTGAGCCCATGCGAATTGAGTGGCCTCGGTCCTGCAAGTCCTGCACCGTGGCATAATCAAAGCCCCAACGCTCTATCATCAGCGCTTCCGGTCGCCACTGGTGATGCAGTCTCGGCGAGGTGACCGCCTGCTCTGCATCTTGGCCATACACCAGCACATTCAGCAAGATTTGCAGGACCGTCGTGATAATGGTGCTGCCGCCTGGAGCACCGGCAGCCAACCGGAGCTTGCCCCCCTCGGTGACAATGGTTGGAGTCATGCTAGAGAGCGGGATTTTACCCGGTGCGATCGCATTTGCCTCCCCCCCCACCAGTCCAAAAGCGTTGGGAATTCCAGGAGCAGCCGCGAAATCATCCATCTCATTATTGAGAACAATCCCGGTCCCCTCAGCCACAACGCCCGCCCCAAACCCAAGATTGATCGTAAACGTGAGGCTAACGGCATTGCGATCTTTATCGACGACCGTTAGATGGCTCGTATCATTAGACTCTTGTTGCTGGCGAATCGAATCGAGAACCCTAGGGTCAGCAGCCTTGACCTCAGAGGCTGAACGCGCCCGCTGAAGCTGGATTTCTTGTCGCCGCCGGTGGGTATAGGCTGGACTCGTCAACTCCGCCGTCGGCACTGAGACAAAATCAGGATCACCGAGATAGGTCGCTCGGTCAGCATAGGCAATCTTCATCGCCTCTATCAAAACATGCAGAATATCTGGATGATGCCAGCGATCCTGAAAATCTTGATTCTCGACCATCTGCAACATTTGCAACAAATGAACACCACCAGAAGAAGGTGGGGGCATTGAGCACACTCGAGCCTGCTGGAATAGACCACAGACAGGATCACGCCAGGTGGGTCGATAGGATTTCAAATCTTTGAGCGTCACGAGGCCACCGTTGCGAGACATATCCTCCGCAATGTTCATCGCAATCTTGCCCGTATAAAAGCTCTGCGGATCTTTCCCTAGCGATCTCAGCGTTTGCGCCAAATCTCGCTGCACCAACAAATCACCCGCTTGGGGGACTTGATCCTGAGGCAGAAAAATCTGACGCGCCGCCGGATTTTTACGGAAGGTCTCTTGGCGACGCTGAATCGCTTTTGAGAGGCGACTGCTAACGGTAAACCCCTGTGAAGCCAAGAAGATAGAAGGCCGTACCACCTGCGACCAGGACAGCGTTCCGTACTTTTGATGAATCTCAAACAACCCAGCGACAGTACCAGGAACAGCAACCGCAAGATGACCATTGGTGCTAGCTCCTGGCTGCACCTGTCCTTCAGGATCGAGATAAAGATCGCGGTTTGCTTGGAGCGGAGCCTTTTCCCGAAAGTCTAACGCCCTAATCTCGTTCGTCTCAGCCAATCGCAGCAGCAAAAAACCGCCGCCCCCGATTCCGGCAGAGAACGGTTCCACCACTGAAATTGCTAATGTCGTTGCAACAGCTGCATCAACGGCGTTCCCCCCCTGTTGCAGCATCGACAAACCCGCCTGACTCGCGAGCGGATGGGCAGACGCCACCATACCTTGCTGACTGTGCGTAGACTGCGCGACAGCAGCATCGAGCGAAACGAGCGACCCTAGAGCTAGGGCGCAAGCCATGTAGCTTAAGGCTTTATAAACGCGCAATCGGGGCAACAAACCTACGTCAATTAATCGAACTGCGACTGAATATCGGGCTGAGTGCAGGTTCGACTGAGCGCCAATCGAACAGAATCAGACCCAACGCTCTTAGGCACAAACCGTCCGCAAGCGTAGGTGGCATCGGCCAGCGTAGGCTGCAGATCGTACATATAGGCGTAGGGGTTGATTGGCTCGTTTTGATGATAGAGACCATAATGCAGGTGGGGCCCAGTGGAGCGTCCCGTACTGCCGATATACCCCAATAGCTGACCGCGCTTGACTTTCATATTGCGGGCGACAACATACCGACTCAGATGAGCATAGAGGGTTTTATTGCCGTAGCCATGATCAACGACGACATAGTTGCCATTAATGCGAGAAGACTTGGCGCGCTTCACCATGCCATCGGCAGTGGAATAAACGGGCGTTCCGTGAGGGCGAACCAGATCAATTCCCTCATGGAAGTGCAGCCCTTTACCGAAAGGGTTGCGTCGCATCCCAAACTCGGCAGAGATACCGGCCTTGAAAACGGGTACTCCGCGGGGGTGAGCTGCTTCACGGGCTGCGGTTTGCTGAATCATTTCCTGCAGTGCTGGCTCTAGCTTAAGGTTCGGCGGCAAAGACAGAAGGGGATGATTGCGCTTAGAAAACTCGTAAGATAATTCGTGGGGAATGTCTCCGGTGCCTTGATGAGCAGCCTCATGATGCTGATGCTCTTCAGTGCTGTGGCTGTCTGGTATTGAGCTGTGACGAACCTGACTGGATTGCCGCGCGACAACTGCTGTTAACAGAACAATTGGAATGCCTAAAAGGCAGGGACGCACGATTTTCTGGAACGATTGCGCACAACCGGTGAAGAGAGACATTGTCCTCCGAACCCCACGGGGATAAAAGATATGATTTGATTATGCTTAGTAGTATGGGCTGATCTTCAAAAATCAACTTGTATTCTACATTACACAATTTTGGCAATTTCCTCCCCAGAAAGGAAGGAAATCCGTCTTACCGTCAATTGAGAGCGTTTTGTGAAGATTTTAGTGGTCGGCAGCGGCGGTCGAGAACATGCATTGGCCTGGAAGCTACTGCAGTCGTCGAGGGTTAACCAGGTGTTCTGCCTTCCCGGTAATGGTGGCACGGCAGCGCTGAAAAACTGTGAGAACTTGACGCTTGATGCAGATGATTTTGATGCGATCGCAACTTTCACCAAACAGAAAAACATCGCCCTAGTCGTCATTGGTCCCGAACTCCCCCTCGCGGCAGGTCTCACTGACACCTTGCATGAACAAGGCATCGCCGTCTTCGGTCCCACTCAAGCCGGTGCCCAAATTGAGTCCAGCAAATCCTGGGCCAAAGCCCTCATGGAATCGGCGGGCATCCCCACCGCAAAAGCTGCCACCTTCACAGATGCAGCATCAGCCACAGCCTACGTCAAAGAACAGGGCGCACCCATTGTCGTTAAAGCCGATGGTCTTGCCGCCGGAAAAGGCGTCACCGTTGCCCTAACTCTAGAAGCAGCTCTAGACGCCATCAACGAAGTCTTTGCCGGGAAATTCGGGCCAGAATCTCAGATCCTGATCGAAGAGTACCTAACCGGACAAGAAGTCTCCGTTCTTGCCCTCACTGATGGGCAAACCATCCGACCGCTCCTCCCAGCTCAAGACCACAAGCCTATTGGCGAAGGTGACACCGGCCCCAACACAGGCGGAATGGGAGCCTATGCCCCCGTCCCTTGGGTCACAGAGTCACTGCTTCAGCAAATTAAATCCGATGTTCTAGAGCCAACGCTTGAGGCCCTCAAAAGCCGTCAGATCGACTATCGCGGCGTACTATATGCCGGTTTAATCATTACGCCTGACGGTCAGCCAAAGGTGATTGAGTTCAACTGCCGATTCGGAGATCCAGAGACACAAGCAGTCCTGCCACTTTTAGAGACGCCCCTTGCAGACTTATTAAACGCCTGCGCAGAGCAAAAGCTCGCTCAGATGCCCAAAATTGAATGGAAAATAGGATTTGCAGCCTGTGTTGTCATGGCCTCCGGAGGCTATCCAGGTCCCTACCAAAAGCACTACCCGATCACAGGATTAGATGAAGCCGAAGCCACCGGAGCAGTCGTCTTTCATGCAGGCACTCAGCTACAAGAGCAGACCTTGATCACCAGCGGCGGCAGAGTATTGGCCGTCACCGCTGTAGGAAAAACCTTCGAGGATGCCCTTCAGAAATCCTACAAAGCGCTATCACCCATTCAGTTTCAAGAGAGCTATTACCGACGCGATATTGGTCAGCGCGCTCAGCCTAACGGAACTTGACAAGAACTATTTGCAAAAGTGGAATGCACCCACAGAGTGAACCTTGGACAAGGTTTAGAAGGGAATATCATCATAGTTCGGCTCTTCCACTGGCGGCGCAGCTTGAGGTGCAGCCTGCGGCGGCGCTGTTTGAGCAACTGCGGGAGGTGCTGAACGCCCTTGGCTAGCAGTCGTTGGCATACTGGGCACCGATGTGGTCACAGCATTCATTGACATAGGATGAATTCTTGAAGCCGTGACCTCGGCAACCTTCTCTTTAAAGCCTTCGGGTCGGTCAATGCTGTTCATGGTCAGACGGCCCTCGATCACAACTTGGTCGCCCTGCTGATACTGTTCTTGGACCTGCTGCGCCATATTGCCCCAGCTCACCACCTTCACCGTCTCCATCGGATCTTCAGCACGAATGGCTGGAAACTGGACCGTCATCTCTGCAATCGCAGTTTGACCGTCTTGGGTAAATCGCAGCTCTGGCGCTTTGATAATCTCACCCATCAGTACACAGCTATTCATCGCTAGACCCTCTTCGTCCCTTTAGTGAATGACTCAGCAGCAACCCTGCTCCAGAATCCGTACTCAATACTACTATAGTGCTTCAGACAGCAGGCATCGCTTGATCCCCTAAACACCAGAAGCCACCTTGTCGGAGGCTATCTCAGTATCTGGATCACAAACGATGAAATCTTGGACACGCTGGCAATAGTCAGCCAGCCTTGAATCAACCCATTCGCGGTCAGAGCCATTGGCATACAGGTGCACCAAAGGTTCACTAGCATCTGGCAAAATTAGCACCCAGTTATCAGTCTGCGGCTGAATGATCTTCACCCCATCCAGCAGTTCCAGCAATTCTGGCGGATGTGTTTCAATCAGATGACGCATTAACGCCCCCTTGCAAATCCACGGACAGCGTACATCCTGAGCACGGTGGAAAACTTGAGGCAAATCCGCTCTGAGTTGCCCGAGGGGTTGAGACTGCAGCCGCAGCATCTCAATAAGCTTCGCAATGGAAAACATGGCATCAAACCCCGGATGAAGCTGCGGAAAAATAAAGCCGCTTTCGGCACTACCACCCAACACCACGTCAGGATTCTCGCGGCAGGCTTCCATCAGGGCGGTGGGATTGACCTTCGTGCGAATGACTCTAGCATCGTGCCGTCGGGCAACTAAATCAACGGCACTAGAGACATTGACCGGCACCACGACAGTTCCCCGTGAATGAGCCGTTAAGATAATTTCCACCATCAGAGCCGTGAGCTGCTCACCCTCAATGGCGCTACCGGTCTCATCAACTAAAATCAATTGTTCCCCATTCGCGGCCACCTGAACTCCGATGTGAGCCTTGAGAGCTTCGACAACCGGCCCTAATTGCTCCAATAGTTCGGCCCGTTCTTCAGGCGAGGGGTTTGTTTCTCGGAGGCTGGCGTTGAGAACCACGACGTCACAGCCAAACTTATTCAAGAACTGAGGCAGAACAGCCCCCGAAACCGCATAGACATAGTCAATGACGACCTTGAAGTTACCTTCACGAATCGCGTCGGTATTCAGGTGCTTTTCAAAGTCAGTGGCATAGAGTTCGGGAATCTGACTGGGGTAGGTAATCCTGCCAATTTCGTCGATGGGTGCGCGGCGAAAATCTTCTTTGAAGTAAGCCCCTTCGATCTTTTTTTCTTTCCCTTTCGAGACATTGATGCCCTGCTTATCAAAAAACTCAATCAAGATGTAGTCAGACCGGTCAGGGTGAATACGAACGTGGATCCCGCCCGTGACATCGAGGGTACGCACCACGCAACGCGAGATGGGTAAGGCGGTGGCCTCTAGATTCTGAACATTTACGCCCACAGACATTAAACCCGAGACCAAGGACCGTGAGACCATCCGAGAGATGCTGCGCTGGTCGCGCGAGATCACCACTTGAGAGCCAGCCTTCAACGTAGAAGCATAGGCCGCCCCCAATTTGACCGCGAACTCAGGGGTGAAGTCCACGTTGGCTAAGCCCGCCACCCCTCTCTGCCCAAAAAGATTGCGGCGGGCAGTATTGCCCCAAATCAAGTTGATATTTAGCGTAGCGCCGGGTTCTACCCTTTTACTAGGCCATATCCGAACCCCTGAGCTGACCTGGGCTTCTTCACCAATGGCTGACAGGGCACCCACGACAGCACCTTCCAATACATGCGCCCGCCGATCAACCCGTGTCCCCCTCGTCAGCGTGCAGGCCCGTAGATGTGCCTCATCACCGACGGAAACACCGTTCCAAAGAATCGGACGCTTGAGATCAGCATCAGCACCAATAATGACGTTATCGCCAATCACGGTGCCAGGTTCAAGGTTGGTACGAGGGCCAATTCGGCAGTTATCACCCATCAGCACAGGTGGATTGAGCTGAGCGAGTGGATCAATGTAGTTATTTTGCCCCATCCAAATCCCCGCAGCCGTTTCTGGATAGGCAAAGTTGAGCTGCACGGCCCGATGGAGAGCATCATATTGGGCCTCTCGATAGGACTCAAGACTCCCGACATCACACCAATAGCCCTCTGCAACGTAGCCATATAGAGGTTCGCCTTTCTCTAGAAGCAGAGGAAACAAATCATGGGAGAAGTCAGTGGCTTCATCAGTGGGCAGGTAATTGAGAACATCCGGCTCTAAAATATAGATGCCGGTATTAACGGTGTCAGAAAAGATTTCGCTGCTGGAAGGTTTCTCTAGAAATCGGCAGATGCGCTGTTGCTCATCGGTGATCACAACGCCGAACTCCATGGGGTTAGGAACCCGAGCAAGCACGAGGGTTGCCTTGGAGCCTCGCTCTTTATGGAATGCGATCGCATCACTTAAATTAAAGTCAGTGATACAGTCTCCGCTAATGACTAAGAAGGTATCCGTCAACAGGGCTGAGATGTTTTTAACGCAGCCAGCGGTGCCCAGGGGCTGAGCTTCTTCAACCGCATAGGTCATCTGAACACCAAACTGAGACCCATCTCGAAAGTAGTCGCGCATCACATCGGGCAGATAAAACAGTGTGGCGATGATTTCGTAGATTTGGTGACGCTTGAGCAGATTAACAATGTGCTCGGCAATGGGGCGATTGAGAATCGGGACCATTGGCTTCGGGAGGTCGCAGGTCAATGGGCGCAACCGAGTTCCCTCGCCACCGGCCATGAGTACGGCTCTCATTGTTTTGGCTCCATATTATTGGCTCGTTTTTTGCATGAGCAATGCTGCTGCGCTGTCTCTCAATCCTCCTCCGAAGAAAGGAGGGCTTTGGAGCTTCTCGAAGCCGAAGGCTGGGGGGCACTGGCCACCCGACTTGATAGCAGAGCTGCATTGATCAACGCACTGCCAGCCGAGGCCAGCAAGTAGCCAGTGCTTATACTGTGCGTGTCAGACGGGCAGGCTGTAGTGCTTCTACTAAACTGCGGACAGCGGCAATCATCGCCAGTTCACTATTGAGCTGATTGACGGCAGATCCCACACCAATCCCTTGGGCACCGGCCGCAATTGCCAAGGGAGCGGTCACATCGGACAAACCTGAGGCACACATGACCGGCACAGAAACGGCTTTAGAAATTTCAGAGGCGGCGGCTAGGGTTGGGGCCGCTTTTTCAATCAGCCCTAGCGTTCCAGCATGGACAGGCTCGCTACTAGTTCCCCCTTCAGTCTGAATGATGTCAGCACCAGCTGCGACGAGATCAACAGCCAGCTGGACCTGCTGATCTAGCTCCAAAATGTGGGGCACAGTCACCGATAGAGCGACATGGGGGAGATGAGATCGCACCTCTCGGGTCAGCGCCAACACCTCAACAGAACTAAACTGGCGTCCCTGAGCATAGAAACTATCGAAGTTACCAATCTCAATAAGATCGGCACCGGCCTCAACAGCCATCACAAACAGCTTCGTTTCAACAGCGGATACACAGATAGGAAGCTGGGTTTGCTGACGCACCAGCTGAATCAGGTCAGCATCTGCGGCGGTATCAACAAACGTTGCGCCGCCTTGATCTGCAGCTCTGACAACCGCAGCCACTCGCTCATGATCAAAGTTATTGAGACCACTGATAATTTTGAGGGCACTGCTTTGGGCAAACGCGAGCTGCAGGGCAGAGTGCATCATCTTACTTTCGTCCTATCTAGTACTGAAATGCAGAATTTTTAATTTTCGAGATCCCAGAATTTATACCTGTAAAGTAAAAGTACAGGTCTAAACTCCCTTTCATAGTACTGCTTCTAGCTCAAACCAAACCAGCCTAAACAAAGGTAGAGTATGGATGTTGAGCCAGCAAACGCCATGAGCCAGTCGGAAACTCTGTTTAGCAAAATCATCCGCCGCGAAATTCCCGCCGATATTGTGTACGAAGATGATCTTGCGATCGCATTTCGTGACATCACCCCACAAGCGCCGACCCACATTCTCGTGATCCCCAAAAAACCTATCCCTCGAGTCTCTGAAGCCGAAGCGGACGATCAGGCACTTTTAGGCCATTTATTGCTAACGGTCAAAAAAGTCGCTGAGCAGGAAAGCTTAGCGCAGGGTTATCGCGTCGTCATCAACAACGGCAGCGACGGCGGACAAACCGTTGATCATCTGCACCTGCATATTTTGGGCGGACGCCAGATGAAATGGCCCCCTGGCTAAAGCCGGTCTTGGGCTATTCAACCTTGTATATATGTATAAAACCTACCCCCCGATGGCTGGAGGCCGAGGACGCGGATATTGCTCCATTAGCGCTTTGACCTGCTCAGCATGATAAGAACTGCGGGTCAGGGGGGAAGCAACAATCTGCAAAAACCCTAGTTCTTGCCCCGCTGATTCCCAAGCAGCAAACTGGTCAGGATGCACAAAGCTATCGACGCCAAGGTGTTTGGCCGTGGGCTGCAGGTATTGACCAATCGTGAGAATATCGCAGTCCACCTCGCGTAGATCGCGCATTACCGCCCGCACCTCTGCGTCTGTTTCGCTCAGGCCCACCATAATGCCGGATTTTGTATAAACCCAGGGGGCAAGCTGACGGGCGCGTTTTAGGAGATCAAGCGATCGCAAGTAGTCTCCCTGAGGCCGGGTACGTTTATAAAGACGCGGCACCGTCTCTGTATTGTGGTTAAGCACATCTGGCTCAGCCCGCAGGATTGTCTCCAGCGCCTGCCAGTTCCCGCATAAATCGGGGATCAGCACCTCAATCGTTGTCCCTGCAGATATTTCTCGAATCTGCTCAATACAGCGCACAAACTGCGAGGCTCCACCATCGGGTAAATCATCACGATTTACAGAAGTGATCACCACATGGTTTAACCCCATCCGCCGCACGGCCTCAGCCAAGCGATCAGGCTCAGTGGGATCAAGCACCTGAGGCTTCTTTTCAAAATCAATGTCGCAGTAGGGACAGGCACGGGTACAGGCCGGTCCCATAATCAAAAAGGTCGCTGTCCCGTGGTGAAAACACTCGCCAATGTTAGGACAGGAGGCCTCTTCGCAGACCGTGTTCAGCTCTAGGTCTCGCAGAATATCTTTGACGCTGCCCACTCGCTCCCATTGCGGGGCTTTCACTCTTAACCAGTCCGGCTTAACGACCACAGGCTTTCCCAAATTTTCTCTATCGCAGGATTTGATTGTACTGGATTCCTTGCGTGGAAGCTCTCAAAAGCAAGACGAAAGGATTGTCCAGTGATTCGGCTGCCATGGGCATCATTAAATCAACTTCCATAGCGCAGAATTGTGATGCTAGAAACTGGCCTACTCGTTTCCACCGTTCAGCAAGGTTACAACTGGTTAAAAATATGGCATGAGGAACAAGCAACGCCCCCACATCTACCTCGCAATGTCCTGTTGACCTTCCAAAGATTCAAGAAAGCCTACGACACCAAAGATCTTAAGATACTGGCTTCTGTGATATCAGCCAGCTATCAGGGAGATCTATTCGGTGTATCTACTAAAAGTGAATATTTGGAGGTTCAGAGATCCGTCTTCAATTCCCTACCATGGGGAGCATATCCATGCTTAACCGTCAATTTATACAGCATTACTGAAGACACTAACGAAGAGTTTGCAGCCATTATTGATACTCAATCAATGGCGACTGTTCTGGGTATTCCAGTTTTGACATATGACTCTGCCCCTGTTCGCTGCAAGCTCCGTGCCAATAATGGCCTCTGGTCAGTAACAGAGATGTTTGTTGAGCGCCAGCTACTGTGAGGACGAGACTGCGGCCATACAGCTCTCTTTCAGCCTGTATTACAAATAATCTTGAAATCTAGTTCTCGCCCGTATCCCTCCTCATAGAAAAAAGTCGCTAGGGGGATCCAACTAAGCACCATGCAGGCGAAAGTCGAGGTGGAAGCAAGTTGTTATCCTGATCAGTAGCTTCCACACTACGGCGGATGACTGAATCCCTACCCTCATGACACAAACACCTCAAAAAATTTGCATTCTTGGCGGCGGCTTCGGTGGCCTGTTCACGGCCCTGCGGCTCAGTCAGCTTCCCTGGTCCTCTGCCCAGCCTGAGATTACGCTCGTTGACCAAAACGACCACTTTCTCTTCACTCCGTTTCTGTACGAATTGGTGACCGAAGAACTCCAGACCTGGGAAATTGCGCCACCGTTTACCGAACTTCTAGCGAATACCAACGTCCGCTTTGTCCAAGGCGATGTCGAAAAGATTGATTTAGCCACATCCACCGTAGCTCTCAATCAAGGAGCAACGCTGAACTATGATCGACTCGTCCTGGCGCTGGGGGGAGAAACCCCAAAAGATCAGGTATCTGGAGCTGCCGAGCATGCCTTCGCCTTTCGTACCATTGCCGATGCCTATGCGCTAGAAGAAAAACTGCGCCAGCTTGAAGCCACAGACATGGAGAAGATTCGAGTTGCGATCGCAGGAGCTGGCCCCAGCGGTGTTGAGCTGGCTTGCAAAATAGCAGACCGCCTCGGAGAGCGCGGTCGCCTCCGCCTCATTGATCGCGGCCAACAGATATTAGAGACGGCTGATCCCGCCAACCGAGAAGCGGCTCAAAAAGCACTAGAACGCCGCAGTATCTGGCTAGATCAAGAAACAGACATCAAAGATATCACTGCCGATCAGATTTCTTTAGAGTTCAAAGGACAGATTGATACCCTCGACGTAGATTTAGTGCTGTGGACCGTCGGCAATGCCGTTGCCCAGACCATTCAAGCCCTGCCTCTGTCTCACAACGATCAGGGGCAAATTATGACGAACCTAACCCTCCAGGTTTCAGATAATCCCAACATATATGCCCTCGGCGATCTAGCCGACTGCCGCGATCCAAACGGGAAGAAAATTGCGAGTACAGCGCAAGCGGCCCTTCAGCAGGCTGACTGTGCAGCCTGGAATATCTGGGCCTCCTTGACCCATCGCCCCCTCCTTGATTTTCAGTACAACCACCTCGGCGAAATGCTGACCCTGGGGCGAGAAACCGCAGCATTATCTGGTTTTGGCCTCCAGCTAGATGGCCCCCTCGCCTACGTTGCTAGGCGACTGATCTATCTCTATCGCATGCCAACCCTAGAGCATCAGCTCAAGGTCGGCCTCAACTGGCTCTTCAAGCCCCTCTTATCTGAAATCTCTAGCTAGAAACGCTCCTTCAAACAGCGGTATTTGACCTAGCATTACGTCTCAGCACAACTCAGGCGTAATGTAACCGTTTATTAACAGTATGATGGTTTCAGCGTTTGGCTCCATCTCTGTGACTGAGGTGTGGTGAGCGCAGATCTATTCCATCCTGTAAGGAGTAACTGATTTATGACTGAAGACAATGGGTGCCTACGGGTCGGTCAGACCGCCCCTGACTTTACCGCCACGGCAGTATACGACCAGGAGTTTCAAGATGTTAAGCTGTCGAGCTACCGTGGCAACAAGTATGTTGTTGTCTTTTTCTATCCCTTAGACTTCACTTTTGTTTGCCCCACAGAGATCACCGCGTTCAGCGATCGCTACGAAGAATTTAAGTCCCTGAACACAGAAGTGCTCGGAATTTCCGTTGACAGTGAGTTCTCTCATCTAGCCTGGATTCAAACCGATCGCAAATCTGGTGGCGTCGGTGACCTCAACTATCCCCTCATTTCTGACATCAAAAAAGAAATCAGCACGGCCTATAACGTTCTGGAACCTGAAGCCGGTGTTGCCCTCAGAGGCTTGTTCATCATCGACAAAGACGGTGTCATTCAATACGCAACCGTCAACAATCTTGCATTTGGGCGCAGCGTAGACGAAACTCTCCGCATTTTACAGGCCATTCAGCACGTCCAAGCCAATCCTGACGAAGTCTGTCCTGCAGGGTGGACCCCAGGGGCGCAAACGATGAACCCCGATCCCGTCAAATCAAAAGATTACTTCGCCACCGTCTAACACCAGACCAGAAGAAAGCACCGCAAGTTTTCTCACTCTTAAAATACCGATAGTTGTGGCGTCATCGACCTCCCACGGCTATCGGTATTTTTGGCTGCCCGTCCCACCATAAATCTTTTTCACCAAGAGCTTACGGCACATTGTCAACCACTTTCACTACATCTTCATCTATGCGGAGTAGTCTCTTGAGATATTGAGCAGTTATTCTCTCTCGAGGTTGATTCTACAAGGACCTTCTCGAATCTGTACCGATCTCATTGAGGAAAACGTGCACAAAGCTAGTTAGGAACATGTGACGCTCAGTTGTGAAACAATGCACACCTCAGCATCACTCTCAAGAAGGGTTTTGCCTTATGCCAGTATCTTCCAGCCTCAATCATGATCTTGCCTTCAAGCAAGGAGACATTTTGCCGCCATCTGCTGAAAATCTATGGCGCATTGACGAGGGCTTTGTCCGCACACTCACCTGGAATGATGAAGGTGACCTAATCACGCTAGGCGTGTGGGGTGACGGCGATATCGTCGGACGCCCCCTCTCTCAAATTAAGCCCTTCCAGATGGAATGCTTAACGGCAGTAGAAGTTCAGGCAGTATCGCCAACCCAAAACAATGTTCAAGACGCCATGTACTTCCAGATTCGCTGCATGGAAGAATTCCTCAGTATTATTGGCTATAAGCGCGCGCCCTTAAGGCTTTTGAAATTTTTGCAGTGGCTAGCTGCCCGCTTCGGCCGCGATGTCGAACAGGGAAAAATGCTAGATTTACGGCTCACTCACCAGCTTCTCGCTGACATCACAGGCATCACACGCGTAACGGCCACCCGTCTACTGAAGCAATTTGAGCAAGAAGGCCGTTTGACCCGCCTCAAAAAGCATCGAATTTTGCTTAAGGAAGCGCTTTGGCAGCAGAATAATAAGCAGTTACCTGCCGTTCTGCAGGGACTACAGATGGATCCTTCTTAACCAGCCTTCTTAACCAGGATCGATCAGCAGACTACTGGTGATTAACAATTCTGGCGAAACTATCGCCGGTCAAGCTACCACCGCCGACTAACGCTCCGTCAATCTCGGGCTGGGCCATTATTTCGTCCACATTGCCCGGTTTAACGGAGCCACCATACTGAATGGTGACATCTTTATTCGTCAATTGAGAGCGAATCAGACCAATGACTCGGTTTGCTTCGTCTGATGCACAAACGTCCCCAGTACCGATGGACCAGATCGGCTCATAGGCAATGATTAGGTTGTTTTGATCAACGCCATCCAACCCATGCTTGAGCTGACTGAGAATATGTGCTTCTGTTTCACCCTGATCTCGCTGTTGCTTGGACTCACCGACACAGAGAATGGGCGTGAGCTTATGCTTCTGAGCAGCTTTAAGGCGTAGGTTGACCGTCTCATCCGTTTCACCAAAGTACTGCCGACGTTCGCTATGACCAATAATGACGTAACGGACGCTCAGTTCAGTCAGCATTGAGCCAGAAATTTCACCGGTATAGGCCCCTTCAGATTCCCAATGCATATTCTGGGCACCTACCTGTACTCGGCTACCGTGCAGGTTCTGAGAAAGCGTTCCTAGGTCAGTAAAGGGCACACAGAGAATGACGCTTCGATCCTCAGGGGTGGCCTCAAGCAGAGGTAGAAAGGTCTGCAAAAACTCCAGGGTATCGGCCTGGGTTTTATGCATTTTCCAGTTGCCAGCGATCGCAATTTTTCGCACAGTGAATTTAAGTCAGCTCGACTAAAGGTCAACAGTTTTTCAGTTTAAGGGGTCAGGTGACGCTTGGCGATGATTCTTAGTAAAAAGACAGGGCTATGGTGGTGCTTCTAAGGGCAGCGTGCCTAGCCTTCCTTTACGAAAGTCTGTCAGAATCTGATGCGCGGTTCGTTCAATATCGCCTTGATGCTGTTTGTTCGCTAGAGCTTCTAAATATTCTTCACCGGTCGCTTGAGGCTCTAGCTGATAGCGGGACTGGAGCGGGTTTTGCAAACAAAATCCTGGGATACTCTGCAGTTGAAGCCGCTGGAGGTGTTCAATGAACGTGGCGGCAACCAATTGATTATCGTAGGCAGCAGTGCCGATATCGTCGCAGATCGCCAGCTTATAGGCCGCATCTTGATCTTCTAAGAGCGGCGGCAGAACGCCGGGTGTATCTAAGATTTCTAGCTGGTCAGACAGGCGAATCCACCGTAGCTGCCGCGTGACGCCGGGGCGAGGCGCACTGGGAACCACGCGCCGCTTCAGCAAACGATTGATCAGGGCAGATTTGCCCACGTTAGGGAATCCCACAACAACCGCTCTCACGGCTCGAGGGCGCATTCCTCGCTTTTGGCGGCGCTGATTGACCTGAGTCCCTGAAGCTTGAGCGACTTTGGCAACCGCCGCGATGCCTTTACCATGTTGCGCATCGGTAAAATAAGGCGTCAGCTCCTGGGCTTTGAGATACTCTCGCCATCGATCCACCGCACTCACAGGAATCAGATCAACGCGATTCATCACGAGAATATGGGCTTTCTCGCCAATCCACTGGGCAATTTGGGGATGACGGCTGGCGAGGGGAATGCGACAGTCTCGCACTTCTAAGACAACATCAACCCGCTTGAGCTGCTCCACGAGTGCCTTTTCAGCTTTAGCAATGTGGCCGGGATACCATTGAATCGGTGGAGTGCTCATTCAGACTCAACAATCAGAGGATTCAAAGGACTGGCTAGCGGTACTACCGATATCTTCAGGCCCATATTCTCCCTGACTGGAAAAGGTGAGTTCGTCGTTCTGCTGCTCACCACAACCCTTGGCTGTTTTTTCTGCGTCATATTCGTACTCAGCGGCTTTTGTAGGAGGCGCACTTTGCGGCCTATTTGCGCCTGCAGAATTAGGGACCGTCAAGAGGCCGCCAGGAGAAGACAGGACGTCTCTAATACCCTGCTCAACTAAAGTTTGTTCAACGGGGTCCAAAGACTGAGCTTGCGTAGGACAGGCAATACCCGCAAACACACAAAAAATAGCGAAGGGAAATAGTTTAGAGGTGATCACTGACCTGGCACTCCATAAAGACAACAACTGTGAATACAGGCTTTCGTTGCAATACGTGGACATTGACGCGAGACATTTGATTCTATGATCACATATCTACTTTGAGACTGCATACATTTACAACACGAGACTACCGCTGCCACGCAATCAGAATGACGCCACAAACGATGCAGCCTAGCCCTACTAAGCGGCTCAGGGAAATGGCTTCTTGAAAAGCAAAGTAGCCCAACAAAACTGAGACGAGATAAATCAGCGAGGCAGCAGGACCAGCAACGCTAAGACTGACGCGGGTCAAGAGCATGATATAGCTAATGGCACCGAACGCATAGCAGGCCAGTCCCACCAACAAAGCGGGCGTCGTCGCAATGCTGAGCACGTGACTCAGCAGGTTGGTACCTGTGACTTTGCCGAGCTGCAGGGCACCTGACTTTAGGAAAAACTGCCCTGCGCCACTGAACGCAATTGAAATGAGTAGCAGCAAAAATTCTGCGGGTGTCACAAACCTGCGCTGCCTCCTATCGATCGCTGTTTTTATCCCTCACAACTCTAACGCTGGTTGGTGATCAAGACGACCGCGAAAACAAGCAAGGCCCCTACCCAGAAGGTAAAGGCCCTTGCTCAATGAAGTAAAGTCTCTTCGGAACCAGCAGCATCCATACCCCTAAGATGGTTTTTAGGCCCGCTGGTTTGCGCCTTGCCCTTTCGGAACAAGTTGCCATTTCGGAGACTTGGCTGGGCTAATGTGGGGGGTATAACAGCCCGATGAATCCATATTAGAATCTTTATTTTCAGCTTTTAAGCGTGAAAATACGGATTTTCAGCTATTTTCCAGACTCTCGGCTTCCGGGATTATACGGTCGTGCGCTGCGGCACCTCTGTTCTAAAACACAAAGGCCCCTACCCAGAAGGTAAAGGCCCTTGCTTAATGAAGTAAAGTCTCTTCGGAACCAGCAGCATCCATACCCCTAAGATGGTTTTTAGGCCCGCTGGTTTGCGCCTTGCCCTTTCGGAACAAGTTGCCATTTCGGAGACTTGGCTGGGCTAATGCGGGGGGTATGACAGCCCAATGAATCTATAGTAAACCCTAGTTTCAAAGACATTAACCGCGAAAATACGGATATTCTCTTAAATATCGGCGAAAGACACACCGTAAAAACACGGATGTTTTCTTTACACAGAAAAAGTACTGCGCGCTTTGACTCTAATTTTGACTGGGGCGAAGCTTTTGGGTTGTGATAACAAGGCTATCCACAAATTTATCAAGCCGCTCCGCTAATTTGGGGTCCTGGAGATTGCCGCTGGCATCGAAGGCTTGCCAAGCTTGGCCGATGGCGACCTGCTCTGGAATCATCATGGCATGAACCCAACGCGTGATCAGTCGCAGTTGATTGAGCGCATTGCTGTTGGCCTGCCCGCCCAGAACGCTGATGGCTCCGGTAACTTTGCCTGACAAGTGCTCAAAGCTCAGTAGGTCTAAGGCATTCTTCAAAACGCCGCTGACGCCGCCGTGATATTCCGGCGTCACTAAAATCAAGCCATCAGCTTGGCGCACGGCCTGCCTCAGCTTGACAACATCTGGATAGCCTGCGTAGTCATCTTCACCTTTGCAGAAAGGGAGGTTCAGCGTTCGCAGGTCTAGTATCTCCACTTCAGCCCCTAAGGCCTCTGCTCTCTTGAGCGCTAGCTTCAAAGCATCAAATGAGTAAGATTGCGATCGCAAACTTCCACTCATCCCAACCAGTTTTATCATTAAACGTATTCGTAACGACTACACATAAGCTAACAAATTAGCGAAGAGAGCGTTAGGGCGTGGCGGGATCACCACTGCGTAGAATCACTTCTTGCCCTTTGAGAGCAACGAGCTGCAGCACCAATGGACCGGCGGTGAAAACAGGGTTAGGTGCGATCGCCTGAATGGAAACAGGGGTGTTATCATTACGGTCTTTGAGGGCCAAGACAAATCTAAATAGCTCGATTTGCTGGAATGAGCCAACGGTCCCGGTCAGGGGATCGGGCAGCACCCCTGACTGAATGGCCTGCTGATTAGCATCTGAGAACAGAATATTGAGGCGGTTAAGAATCTGTTCATCAGATAAAGCTTCAGGGGTCAAGGACGTCACGGCCAGAGTCTCTTCCGATTCAAGCACCAAGCGATTCACGGCCAATTGAGGTGCCACCAGGACAGTCTCCTCTCCTTCTAGATAGTTGGCTGCTGCTAAAATCCGAATCAGGTAGGGCTTGCCATCGCTAACCTGGCTGACGACTCGCTCAACGGACTGACTCGTAATTTGCACGACCTGCTGATCTGGGGCTAGGTCTGGGGGATTGATGAGCACAATGGCGGCGGTTCGAGCCTGTCTGAGGAGAGTGTTAAGCACTTCGAGAGCCTCCTCACGGGTATCGATGTCCTCAACCACCCCAGAAGACAGCACTTGGCCGGTACGGATAGTAATATTGCCGCGCCGCAACCCAATCAAAAGCGCTTCTACATTTCTTTCAAGGCGCTGGCGGTTGCGCTCTAAAGTCGCCACGTCTTTCTGCAGCTGCGATCGCTGCTGCAGAAGATCGCCTCGCTGGGCATTGGCCTGCTGAAGCTGAGCTTGAGCCTCTACGACGGCGGCTTCAAACTGCTGTTGCTGTACTTCCGCCTGCTGAAGCTGCGTTCGAGCTGTGGCAATAGCATCTGCCAATCGACGGCGCTGTGCTTCTACTCCCTGCAGTCGTTTCTGAGTTTGATTACGCTGCTGAAGAAGGCGCTGCCGTTCAGCCTGAATCTGGCGTTCTTCAGAGACGAGGCGAGAGATTTTCGATCGCAACACCCTCGCCTGCGTGGTCGATTTTCTCAGAGTGTTCTGGGCCTCTCGAAATCGTGCTTGAAACTGCTGCAGCTTCGCTTCGCTTTTTCGCTGACGGCTTACCGAAGTCCGCAGGGTACGATTGACCGCCCGCAGTCGCCGCACTGATTCGGTTAATTCAGCCCTTGCGATCGCAAGCTCATCTTCACTTTGATTTTTCTGTTGCAGCACCTCATCCCGCTCAGCCCTGAACGTACGGAGCTGACGTTGGATAGTCCCGATCCGAAAGATAGCATCCCGGAGTTGACCATTCGTAGCCAGCAAGATCCCCATCGTGGTTGCCGACGTTACGCTCCCCGTCAAAATCGTAATCAACACCGCCGTCTTCTTCGGACGCAGGTTAAATAAACTTAGTCTCGCCTTACCAACACGGGACCCAATTCGGTCGCCCAGTGTCGCAATCACTCCCCCCAAGATGATGATTGACAGAATTAGTAGATAGCCAACCATGAAACTCCAATTGCGAAACGGTTGGTCACTCTAGCAATCTCTCTAGCTGCCGCCGGATATCATCCAGGTTATCCTGCGGCGGGCCAGCCGGCTCCGGTTTTTGATTCTCCTGCCACAGCGTTGCATCCATATTTTGCTCAGGCGGGATTTCTAACTGGCCCTCAGGAACAAACTTGTACCCCAATCCCGACTGCGAACAAATCGCCTTGATTTCCTCTTCATCAATCGGTTCCACCGTCGGCTCCAAGAAATCTTGGGCCTCTAGCAACACCGCAAATCGGGTCGCATCATCCTCAGCCTCAAACGCCAGCACCATATCTTCTCCATCCGGCGGGTTGACCTTGAGCGTATGAATGCCCTCATTATCAGTCCCCACATTGAAAAGCAGAACAAACACTTCCATGATTTCGTCTGGCTAAAGGTCAGTGTGCACGATCTTGACCGATTTAGGCTTTAAAGAGCCGATTAATCTAAGCACCATTTTTCTGTGCCATGATAGCAAGCGCTGGTTCCTCCTGTAGAGTTTTAGCAAACAATCAAGCCGGGTCACACCCAACTCACACCCAGAACATCTACTATATATAACCGCTACACTCGCCCACCCCGCGAGCGCCATAATGTCAGACCCTTCCTCCGAAGTAGAGACTCCCCCTACTTCCTCGCCTCCAACCCGTCCTAGACGTAAGTTTAGACCCGTGCTTAGCCTCCTGCTGTTAGGCATAGGCGGTGGTCTTTGGTGGGGCGATCGCTTCGTCAAACAGGAATTGGCTCCCACCATCGCCAAGGACCTCAGCAAATCTCTTAACCGCCCCGTCAACGTAGGGGACGTCACCGGCTACTCCCTTACCGGCATCGCCATCGGCCCCTCCAGCATTCCCCCCCATGAACAAACGCTCAATGGCCGTACCACCCTCGACAGAGATTCAGTTGAGATCGACGCGGTTAAAGCCAACTTCAACCTCTGGAAGACTCTGTGGACCCGCACCATTGACCTAGACATCACCGTCATTAATCCCCGCCTGTACCTCGATCAGAATCAAGAGGGACAGTGGTTAACCACCCAACTCACGCCTCCCCAAGACAGTAAAAGCTGGCTGAAAACAGAGATTAAAACCGTCCGGCTACGCCAGGGGCAGATCAAGGTGCAGCCTTGGGGCAAAGCGGCCCGGCAGCTCAATCCCCTCAATGGAACCCTTGCGCTCGCTAACAAGAACCAGACACTACGGCTGAACGCCACCGGCACACTTGATTCTGGTGGGCAGGCCACCCTTAAAGCTGACTGGCAGCAACCCGAACAAACCCTGAAGCTATGGGCAAGTCTGAAAGATCTAGATGTCCCGCCCCTACTAGACCTCGCGCCAACCTTACCGATTACCATTAAATCGGGGCGAGTGAGCGGTAACTTAGAGGCTCGTTATCAGCCTGAGCAACCCCTAACTCTGGCCTACAAGGGTCAAATTGAGGCCGCTGACACCACCGTTACCTCCGAGAATATCCGAGTCCAAGCCAGGCGACTGCAGACTGATCTGCAGGTCCAATATCGGCCTAAGGTGCTCCCCAAAATTACCGGTGACGTTCAGGCACAAGACGCCAACGTTTGGGTACCTGAGGATCTATTTTTAGACAACAACCGCCAGCAGCGTCAGAACTTGAGACGCGTCAACGGCACCCTCAAATTTTTAGGCACGCCTCGGCAGCAGGTGCAGTTTGATCTGCGGGGCAACTTGGCCTCTGGCGGACGCCTCAGAACGAAAGGTGCCGCGCTGATTGCGCTCAAGGACCAGAGATCGCTGATCTGGCCGCAGTTGAATCTATTAGTGCAGGGTCGCAACCTCAGCGCCAATATCCTTGATCAGGCTTACAATCTACCGGTTCGTCTCCGTCAGGGTCAGGCGAACGTCAACCTGCTCGTCAAACTTACAAGAGGCAGTCAACCGAACCTGCAGGGCACCGCTACACTCAACAATGTCGCCGGACAGATTGAGGGCCTCCCTCAACCCTTCAGCCAAGCGAACGGCCGACTGCGGCTGCGGGGATTAACCACTCGCTTTGAGAACACCACCGCCCTCTACGGAAAAATCCCGATCCAAGGCGGGGGCTGGATTGATCCCAAACGCGGCTTTAACCTAATGGGCAGAACGGCGGTCATGGAGACCAATTTAGCCCTCAGCGAACTGGGACTGACGAAACTGCCTTTTCCCGTACAGGGCAAAGTACAGGCTCGCAATATTCGCGTAACTGGGGCCTTGAGTGACCCCGTTTTGACAGGAGATATGGTCGCGCCAGGGACGACGATCCTAGACGAGGTCCCCTTTAACCGGCTAACGGCTCAGTTCCGTTTACAGGCTCCCAACCTGACCATCGGAAATATTGTAGGGACGCCCACGCCAGGCGGACAAATCACAGGAGCCGTGGGCTACAATCTGCGACCAGGAGGACAAATCAAGGGATTGTTACAGGCTCAGAACATCCCTGGGGATGCTGTCGCTCGTTTTTACAATGCCGATCCGGGGTTTGCAATTGGCCCAGTACAGGGACCCATTATTCTGTCAGGTCCGGCAGAAGAAGTCGAAACAAAGGTTGAATTTCAGGCGCTGGAGGGCGAATTCCCCACCCAGGGGCAGGTGATCATTCGCAATCAGCTCGCGCGCCTGCAGAACGTGGTCACTCAGCTACCGGGCGGTAATCTCAACATCAACGGTCTGATCGATATTCCCAGGGATCGGGTGCAGGCCAACGTGGAAATTCCGGGTCTCTCGTTGCCCGCCTATGACCCGACGCTACGGGGGCAGATGACGGGACAGTTTGCTTTAACAGCTCCCTTCTCAACGTTTAGCCTCAACAATGCTCAAGGCGTGGGGCGGCTGCGGTTTTCAGAAGGTATTAATCTGGTCGAAGATCCCATTAACGCTCAGGTGGGCTGGAATGGACAGCAACTTTTGGTTCAGCGAGCTACGGCTCCTAACTTCTTAGCCAGTGGCCAGATTGGGGTCAACCTTGACGGCCCTGAGGGACTACAGCTCACAACCTTAGCGCTTAATGTCCAAGCTCAAAAATACGATCTGAGCCGACTCCAGGCACAGGGCATCACGCCTGTTCCGTTGACAGGACGAGCCGATCTGGATGGTCGGCTCACGGGCACGGTGGCGGCCCCTAACTTATTCGCGACGCTGCGCGTCAATCAGTTGGCCGTAACGCGGCTGGCTTTTGAACCATTGAGCGGGCCGATTCGATATAGAGCCGAACAGGGTTTAGATTTGCGGCTGAAAGGGACTCGTGATCGCATCTCCCTCGCCCTCGGTCCCGATCAGCTCCCTCGTTCTTTCGACATCAAGCGCGATCAGGCCATTGCTTTGGGCAGATCTCAGGGCAATGATCTGCGGGTAACGCTGCGCCAGTTTCCGTTAGAGGTGCTCAACCTCCAGGCCGCCAACAACCTTGGCACCGTTTCTGGACTGGCTTCAGGTGATTTCACCGCCAACGTCCGCGCCGCCGCCCTGCAGGGACAGTTTGCCATCGACCGCCCCGGCATCGGCAAGCTACTCGGAAAATCCTTTGCTGGGTCTCTCCGCTATGCCAAAGGCGTAGCCTCCGTCACTGATGCCGATCTAATCTATCGAGACAGCCGTTACCGACTGACGGCCAGCGTCGCCCCTGGCAACAACTTTGAAACATCAGGAGAAATCGAAGTACTGCGCGGCCAGCTAGCCGATTTAGTGCCCGCTTGGCAAATCTTGACTCTGGACAACAAACTCACGGCCCTTGGCTCAGCGGCCGATGTGACAACGGTACCCGTGGGCCTACCCAATGCCCCACTGTTCACGCAACTGCAGCGCCTGACAGAAATAGAGCAGCTCATTGCGAAAGAGAAAGAACAGCAGGAAGAAGCGAGTCCTTTTCCGCCCCTAGAAGACTTAGAAGGACAACTTGTGGGGCAGATTCAGTTCCAGGGATCGACGGCGCGAGGTTTTCAGGGTGACTTTGATCTCAAGAGTGGCTACATTGAATGGCAGCCCTACAGCCTAGACCAGATCGTGGTCCAGGGGCAGTGGCAAGATACAGCGTTCACCTTTGACACCCTGCAGGCGGCCTCAGGCGACAGCATTGCCAAGTTCGAAGGCCAGGTGGGCGGCGAGCGCCAGGGCGGGAAATTGACCTTTGCCAATGTTCCGATTGAGCCCCTCAACCAGTTTTTAGAGTTGCCATTTCAGGTCTCAGGTTCTTTAGAAGGGGCGGCAACGCTGGCCGGAACACTGGCAGACCCCCAGGTTCGCGGACGCTTTTCAGTCACAGAGGCAGCTTTAGATAGAACTCCGGTGCAGCAGGCCCAAGCCGATCTCAATTACAGCCGAGGCCGATTGCAGTTCGATGGTTCAGCCAATGTCAGCAGTCCTGAACCGATTACACTGACCGGCAATATTCCCTATCAGCTCCCGTTCGCAACGGTTGCCCCAGAGAGCGACCAGCTCAATGTGCGGTTAGCCGTTCGTGATCAGGGTCTTTCAGTCTTGAATCTATTTACCGATCAGGTGGCCTGGAGGGAAGGTCAGGGCAATCTCAACGTTGTAGCCCAGGGAACCGTTGCTCGGCCTCAGGTCACGGGGAGTTTACAGGTCAACAACGCCATCATTGCGGCCCAGGCTCTTGATGAGCCGCTCACTAACGTCTCAGGCGATATTCGATTTGAACGCGATCGCATCGCCATTGCCAAGAACCTCAGCGGTCGTTACAGCCAAGGAATCCTGAGGGCCTCCGGGAGTCTACCGCTCTACGCGTCTAGCAGCACCGATCAGCTTCAGGTCAGCCTCCGCAACCTTGATTTGAGCCTCAAGGGGCTCTATCGCGGCCAAATTGGTGGCAACTTAATCGTCACGGGCACGGCATTCAAACCGCAACTGGGGGGCGGCATCACCCTCTCTAAAGGACAGGTGATTCTGCCGGAAACCAGCCCACAGGGAACCGTCGGCAGCAGTCCAGATACGGTCGAGAATGCGATGCCGCTACGGTTTAAAGACTTAAAAGTGACGGTCACGGACACGGTGCGCGTGGCTCAACCCCCCCTTCTCAGTTTTTCGGCGGCGGGAGACGTAATTCTCAACGGCTCCATTGACAACCTTAGCCCTGAGGGGGTTCTTAACTTTCGTCGCGGCACCGTCAATCTCTTCACCAGCCGATTTCGTTTGGATCGGCGGCGAGAGAACTTTGCCCAATTCACGCCGCAGTTCGGGCTAGATCCCTATCTCAGTCTGGGCATGGTCACGACGGTCACCGACGGCGTCGCCAGCCGCCTGTCCACGCTTAATGAAGGCAGTGCGCTGCAGACCAATCCGGTGGGCAATATTGAATCAGTGCGGGTACGGGCCAGCGTGGAAGGGCGCGCCAGTGAACTCACCCGTAATTTCGATCGGGTTCTAGAGCTAGACAGCACCCCCAGCCGCACGGAAGGTGAGATCTTTGCGCTCCTCGGGGGCGGCGTGACCGAATCACTAGAGGAAGGTGATACACAGCTTGCTCTGGTGAACCTTGCCAGTACCGCTGCTCTTACAGGGGTTGAAGGGCTTTTTGATGATGTATTGGGCAGTCGCGGCAGTTTTAGGGTCTTTCCGGTGTTAATTCCCAACGAAGATGACCGCAACCGATCTACGCTAGAGTTTGGAGCCGAGGTGGGCTACGACCTCACCAATAGCTTCTCAGCTTCAGTGCTGCAGATCATCAGCGATCTAGATGAGCCCACTCTCTTTAATCTCAGCTACGAAATTAATGATCAGTTGCGGATTCGTAGCGCTGTCAGTACTGATGGAGAAGCGTTCGGCATTCTGGAGTATCGAATTCGTTTCTAGGCAAATACTATGACTCCAGCAACGTGGATTACGGCTTCTCGGCTGCTGGCCGTCCCCATTCTGCTCTATGGCCTCCAAACACTCGATCCAATGGCGCACTGGATCTGTCTGGGGGTCTTTTTGCTCGCTGCGCTAACCGATTGGCTGGATGGCTATGTTGCCCGTCGCTTTGACCAGGTAACTGAACTAGGTAAGTTCCTTGATCCCCTCGTCGATAAGCTGTTGATTCTCTGTCCGCTAATTGCCTTGGTGGACCTTCAGCAAATTCCGGCCTGGACTGTGGCGGTGCTGCTGACGCGTGAACTTGCGATCGCAGGTTGGCGAGTGCAGCAAACCCAAATCTCGGGCGCGAATCTATGGGGCAAAGCCAAAACCGTCAGCCAAATTGTGGCCGTTTCTCTGCTGATTGCACCCCTGCCCCCAAGCTGGGAATTACCGACGCTGCTGAGCTACGGACTTGCGATCGCATTAACGCTGATTTCAGGTCTCATTTATCTATGGCCACAGCCCTCTGAAGCTTAGGACAACTTATTTTGCAGGCTTGACAAACATATAGGTCATCCCCCCCAAGGTACCTAGCATCACGGCACCCATGACGCCATACAGAATGGGTAGACTCACGCCACCGCTAGACGTAAGACTATCTCTTTGTGCAGAATCACTTCTGTTCGTTTTTGCTTCGCTCATGCCGCCAACACTGCTCAATACAACAGCAGCCCCTAGGGCCATCACAACTCTTTTCATCTCAGTGCTCCAGGATTTATGAAACGGTATCAATAGATACTAAAAATACTCATTACTTCAATAGGTTGCCCTGCACGATATAGATATTCGTCATCCAGAACGTGCACAATTTAAAACTTTATCTTGAGAAGATAGAGACTTGACTCCAATACACTGGATCTTCGATCGCGCTGATACAATACTGACGCTGGTTGAGCTCGTTGTATGACCAATATTGCCCAAGACCCTGAGCGCGAAGAGCGCATCACAATGCAAATTGTCGTGGATGCCTATGACTCAGAAGAGCAAGTTATGGGTTGGTACTACTACTTGCAAGACACAATGCAATTCCCATTCCCAGCCATTCGCGTTAATCAAAAGCGCAATTCTACTGCAGAGAAACATGAGGCGGTGGAAGTGGTCGGCATGGCCACCGAAGAAGAGTGCGAACAGGAAATGTTTGTGGAAATTGCCTTTGAGGGGGACGAATTCGCTGTGCCCTTAATCGAGGTAGAAGCACCAGCAGCAGAAGCCAAAACGCAGCAGGCGATCGAAGACTGGCATTATTGGGTTAATCGGGGCTATTAGTTTGAATAGACAGTTTTTCCCCCGATAAGTGAGCCTGAAGTTTTTCTAAGCTTACGGATGATAAATCCGATAGTTCATAAGTCTGATTCACCTGCGGATACTGCTGCTGGAAAGATCGACTGTAGGCCGGATCATAGTGGTCCTCTAACATTGACTGGACAAATGCTGACCACTGCTGAGTATTAATGAGAGTCGCCCAATGCTGAACTTGGGCCTTGCCGTGACGAGAGATCAAGCGATCCAATTTTTGCTTTAGTTGCTCGGGGTTCTCAATCCATTGCGGATATTCAGCTAGTAAATGATTCACGCGATCGCAAGTCCCCACTTTCAACTCCACCCCCGTCGAGACCTGCATCTTCTTCCACAGCGCTTGAGGTAGATACACCTGACCAATCTTGTTGCTTTCAGCCTCTAGCCATACAGGTTGACTGGGATCTAACTTCTGGAGAGCCGCTAACAATCGAGATTCAAACCCTTTCTGTGTGGGCTGGGGTGAATCGAATAGCACACCGAGCAGTGAGCCACGATGGTTGGCAAGTCCTTCCAGATCGAGGGCTTGGGCTGATAGATTTTGCAGAATGAGCGTTTTAGCCGATCCCGTCAATCCTGCCAAGATCCGGTATTCAAACTGCTCGGGGAGGGTTTCGAGTTGCGATCTCACCCAGGCTCTATACGTCTTATATCCACCTTTGAGTAGCGTCACTCGCCAGCCAATCTGGGTTAACACCAGCGCCATGCTGCCCGAGCGCTGTCCACCTCGCCAGCAATAGATCAGCGGCTGATAATCCTTGGGCTTGTCAGCGAAGTACTGCTGTAGATGGATCGCTATATTTTCAGAGACGAGAGCGGCTCCCAACTTTCGGGCCTTAAAAGGCGACTCTTGTTTATACACCGTTCCCACCTGCGCCCGCTGGTCGTCGTTGAGAACCGGGAGGTTGATGGCTCCAGGGATGTGGTCTTGGGCAAATTCTGCTTGCGATCGCACATCAATAATGTCGCTGTAGATTTCATTCCAGGGCTGATCTGTGAATTGAGGCGTTGGCGTCATCAAATTATCCCTATCGCTAAGCCGGACTCTCGGTGCGGCGCGCTAATACAATACCCAGCAATACAATCATGCCACCCACCCCCTGCCACAGTCCGAGCGCTTCCTTGAATAAAGCCCAGGCCAACAGCGCCGCCACCACCGGCTGCAGCAGCAAACTTAAAGACGAAAAAGCAGTCGGCAAGTGAGCCAAGGCATAGATGATTAAGCTCTGGCCCAGCACTTGAGAAATCACTGCTAAAGCAACGAGCACCAGCCATCCCTGTAGCGTAGTTGGGAAAATCTGATCTCCAGTCATGAGCGCAATGAGCAATAGCAATCCTCCCCCGACTAGGCTTGTCCACAGCGAGACCACCACCGTTGAAAACTGCACCCTCAAGCGAGCGACGGACAACATATAGCCAGCATAAAAAACCGCCGTCAGCAGACCAAGGGCGTCTCCCCACAAATATTGAGCATCCAGCTTCAAGCTTGCGCTGACCAGCAAACAGGCCCCCAGCAGAACCAGGATCACCGCCCCAAAGAATGAACGAGAGCAACGCTGACCCCAGATCAGCCAGCTTCCTAGCACGACAAAGATGGGGGCAAAGTTTGCCAATAGCGTCGCATTTGCCACTGACGTGAGCTGAATCGACCAGTGCCACACGGCCAGATCAGCAGCGAAAAAGGCTCCTGAAATAACTAAGGCTAGGCCCGTGGGTCGCTTTACATTCTCCGATGACTCGGTTTGCATCCACACCCAGAAAAACGGGAGAGCAAGCAGCAAGCGATAGCAGGCCGTGGCAGAAGGCCCCACCTCACTCAAGCGAACTAAAATCGGAGCAAAGCCAATCCCTACCGCTCCACACAACAGAGCAATGAATGGCCCTGCTCCTCCTGACATTTGTTTGATCGACATCCCCTTATCCTAGGGCGATACAGGCCCACCGGGTTCCGCAAACCATCCGCTAAACTTGGGATAAGCAGTGCAAGTCAGAAAAATACGGGCAGACACAGGAAAACAAGCCATGCCTGAAGAGCAAGCCAATCCACCTTATAAAACGATTCCGCACCTGCATGATGCAGCAGGAAAGGTGCTGCCAGACTCTAGACATCGTTCAGCCAATGGTGCTGATTCTGATTCTTCCACGACTCTGTATGAGCAGGACTTTGTGACTTGGGCTGAGACAACGGCTCAGTTATTGCAGCAGCGAAAATTCAGCAACATCGAGTTAGAGAGTCTGATTGAAGAGATACAGGACTTGGCTAGAAGGGATAGACGCCAGCTTCAAAGCCGGTTGTCTGAGTTACTGCTTCACTTGCTTAAGTGGCAATATCAGCCTGAGTTTAGGTCTTACCCGCAAACTGAAAATTCATGGAACGAGAATAGTTGGGCTAGATCCATTGATAAACAAAGAGACGGGATCAGAGATTTACTCAAAGACAGTCCTAGTCTTAAGGCCCTCATATCTGAGTCTTTAGACGAATGCTATACGAGGGCAAGAAAGGGCGCAGCAAGAGAGACTCGAAAATCGATTGAAGTGTTTCCGACATTGTGTCCCTACCAAGAATCTCAAATACTGGATGATAATTTTTGGCCTAACTAGCTTTAGGCCAGCCTCTTTTTCTAACTCATAGCATCTCTTTATGGCCGTATGTTTCAGTGCAAATACGCAACTCTTACTATCAGAAAAATTTAGATTTCTGTGGTAATACTGTTTCGATATTTTTAGCTGATTGAATTGATTTGGCTAGATATTTGTCTGGGTACTATCTGGTTAGCGTATCCTTTTGTATAGTTCCATGGCGACCAGCCGCGACCCTAAAGATCATCCTCAATATCAATATTGGAGCAGTCAAGTAGCTCTGCGGAACAGAGTCTTAATCCTCAGCTCTGAAGATATGCCGGTCTACGAGTTACGGCACCGCTGCACCAACTACGATGATTTGCTGGAGTCTGCTGAATTTCAGGCGCTAGAGGGAGCCGATCGCGTCGCGGCCTATCATGCCCTTCACTACACGGCGACGATGAAGCCGCTGCGCCACCGGGAATATCAGGTTGCAGAGCAACGCAATCAGCTGCTAGAGAAAAAGGCTAAGTACGAAAAAGCTCAGAAAGAAATCAAGAAACTACTGAAGGAAAAGGCTATCCAGCAAGATGAGCAGGAAGACTATATCAAGCGGCTTGAGAAGATCAATGAAACGCTCGTTCAAGACAATCGAGATTGGGAGCAGGTCAACTCAGTTCTAAAGACGGCTAATCTTGAACTGCGAGAAGAGTGCGATCGCATCCGCCAAGACTATGAACAAGCCCTAACAAAAATCAAAGCATTGGAAAAAGATCTAGGCAAAGAAAAGGAGCATCGCGCAAGACTTGCCAAAAACAATCAGTCTCTAGGATCTTACAAAGGCCACTTCAACACACAGAAAGCCAAAAATGTAGACCTGCAGAAAGAGATCGGCACACTCAAAGTCAAACTTCAAAATGTCCAACGCTATGCTGAGGAAATCAAGAATCCTGAGCTACGCGAAATGGCCCAGTTTTAAAAATGGCAAATTCTGTGACACAACAGCAGCTCAAACAGCAAGCCTATCGACTAGCAGGGGTAAAGACAACGTCAGCCCTGAAGAAGAAACACAGCGCACTTTCTACCCTTGATATGCGCCGTAAAGCCTCTTGGGTCAGGGCGATCGAATTATTAGAGAACATTGCCCAAGGCATTCCAGTCTGGGATGGTGCAGCAGACAGCATTGATGGGACGCTCCACAAACTGCTAGATTTTCAGGATCAGCTCGTCGAAGAGATATGTGAGATTAGCCTCAATCAAATCGCGGCAAACAAGGAGTTTATCCTGTGAACCCGACTGAGTATATCGATGTTAGTAAGCTCCCTTCGATGTCCCTCTCAGCAAAGAAGGACTTTCCTGAAATAGCCTGCGTCTATCTGATCATTGACGCCTGTCACCATATTCATTACGTAGGCGGCACCGCCAATTTACGAAAAAGATGGATGAGCCATCACAAATATTCCCCTGCCAGCCTTTTAGACCAGCCTAGATTAGCCTATCTAGAGATCTCCCCCCACCTCGTTTGGGAAACCGAAGCATTTTTGATTCGCACGCTTCAGCCTCAATTGAACCTCAAAACACCCTCTGAGTCAGACTTAGTAAATGCAGCACTGCTTTAGATCATGGAGCCAAATGGCTCTACAAAATGGTTGCTATACTCAGATAGCCAAGTTAATAGCCATTTAATCTATGAATCAGTACTCCATTGCTCAAGCTCGTGATCAGCTTGCCAAGATTATCCATGATGCCGAAGACGGCACACCCATAGAGATTACTCGGCGTGGTAAGCGGGTTGCCATGCTGCTCTCTGCTGACCAATACGATCGCATCTCTACAGGACAGTCCAACTTCTGGGATTCTCTAGTCGAATTCCGCGAGGAACTTGAACGAGAGCAGCTCGATCTAGATCCTGATGAAGTCTTTAAAGATATTCGGGATCAATCTCCGGGGCGTGAGGTCGAGCTGTGACCGCTGCCGTCTTTCTGCTGGATACCAACATTTTCTCCGAAGCGACAAAACTACAGCCCAATCCTCAAGTCTTAGAAAAACTCAAGCAAAATCGCTCAGAAATTGCGACAGCATCGGTTGTTTTGCATGAACTTCTATTTGGCTGCTATCGTTTACCCCGCTCCAAACGTCGTCAAAAACTTGAAGACTACGCCATGACCTCTGTATCACGGACATTACAAATTTTCTCCTACGATGATTCAGCCGCCAAATGTCATGCCGCAGAGCGCTCACGTTTAGCAACAATAGGCCGCACTCCACCCTACATAGATGGGCAAATAGCTGCGATCGCAATCATCAACAACTTAACGCTAGTGACGCGCAATGAATCGGACTACCAAGACTTTCAGCGGTTAAAGATTGAGAACTGGTTCCGTTAACTCCAGACCGACCTTGGTCTTGAATAGCTCCATTATCCACCGGGAGAATCTGTCATCGCAGTCATTCCCCCTAAGTTGTTTTGAACCAACTTAAAAGACTGTTGCAGCGCTTCAAGACGATTATTTGACCAGTGATGCTCGGGTAGGTCATGGAGAATATCCAGGTGCTTCAAGCGCGATTTCACCTGACCATTCGCACCCACCAGAAAAGCAGCATGTCCCTTTCGAGTGGCATCCTTGAGCATATTCTCAATAGCTAGTGAGGCCGTGACCCCCACCCTTGGCACCTCACTCAGATCGAGAATAATCACCTCATATTTCTCTACGATTTTCATGCGCTGAGAGATCGCCTTCGCCGCCCCAAAGCTCATCGGCCCCCCCAGCGAGAACAACAAGACTTGCCCCTTCATCTGGGTCAGCAGATCCTGTTCTGCTTCGGTTAACGATCCGTCATCGGTGGGGTCTGCGATCGTCTTCATGTCCTTCACCTGCAGATCGGTCAACGACTTCACCGTCAGCAAATTAGCGATAAAGGCTCCCACAGCCACCGCCGTGATCAGGTCCACGAAAACCGTCAGGAACAGAACCAGATACATCAGCCCTGCCCCTTTGAGCGAAAGCTTATGGGCTCGCTTTAAGAAAGCCCAATCGATAATATCAATGCCGACCTTGATCAAGATGCCGGCCAAAACGGAGTGCGGAATCGGCTCAGTCAGGCTACTAGCCTGCAGCACAATAATCAACAACACCAGCGCGTGAACCATCCCCGAGAGCGGCGTTCTCCCACCGGCCTGGACGTTGATCACTGTTCGCATCGTGGCCCCGGCTCCCGGCAAGCCGCCAAAGAGGCCCCCCAAAAAATTACCGATTCCTTGTCCGATTAGTTCACGGTCTGAATTGTGTTGGGTCTGGGTGACGTTGTCGGCCACTAGCGAAGTCAGCAGCGAATCGATGGCTCCCAAGGTCGCTAGCATAATACCGTAGCCCAACATCTCTTTGAGAACGGCAACGTTGAAGGTTGGAGGTTGAAAGCTAGGCAGCCCCGCAGGAATCTCACCGATCAGCCGCACGTCAGGATTATCCGGCAGCACAAACACTGACAGCAGCGTACAGATCACCAGGGCCAGCAAAGGGGCCGGAACAACCCGCGTTAACTTAGGCGGCCACAAAAATACAATGGCTAGCGTTAGCAGCCCCAACCCCGCTGAAGTCGGTTCAATATTGGCAAGTACGGCAGGAATCTCGACCACGGATGTCACCACATTGCCTGAAGCGGCTTGCCCCAGCAGGGGACCAATTTGCAGCAGAATGATAATGACGCCAATCCCTGACATAAAGCCAGAGATCACGGTGTAGGGCATCAGGGTAATAAACTTACCGAGCTGGAAGACCCCAAACAAAATTTGAAAGATGCCGCCCAGCATGACGACGGTAAAGGCCATCCCCAAGCCCACATCAACGCCGTACTTAGCCGTCAGCGTGGTCACAATCGTCGCCATCACCACCGTCATTGGCCCGGTCGGACCTGAAATTTGAGAAGGCGTACCCCCGAATAGGGCTGCAAAGAAGCCAACAAAGATAGCGCCGTAGAGACCGTGAATTGCGCCCGCCCCTGAAGAAACGCCGAAAGCCAGCGCTAAAGGGAGCGCGACAATTGCTGCCGTTATGCCACCAAAAAAGTCCCCTCGGAGGTTCTTGAAATGCAGTCCATTGACTAGTTTTAACCGTGAGGGGGGCATTCGATTTTCATCGTACTAACAACAATCGACAGAGCGGAAACTAAGCGATCAACTTTACCTGCCCGGAGTCTAGGTCGTAACGGCCGCCCACGATCTTGAGTTTGCCAGCTTGCGATCGCATCTTAATCAAAGGCGATCGCTGCAGCTTCTCAATTTGGTAAACCACATTGGCCGCGACAGCCTTGTCTACGGTATCACCCGGTTGATCCTTCACTCGTTCCACTGCAGGCAGAATCGCATCGACAAAAGTCCCGATATCACCGGGCAGCGGCTCATATTTCACAGCAGCAGTGACCGCACCGCAGCGCTCATGACCTAGCACCATTAATAGTGGGGTGCCCAGTAGCTCAACAGCGTATTCAATACTACCGATGACCTCCGGGGTCGCAATGTTGCCTGCGACACGCACATCAAAAATATCGCCAATCCCCTGATCAAAGAGAATTTCGACAGGTACGCGGGAGTCGGCACAGGTTAGAACGGTCGCAAAGGGAGACTGGGACTGGGCCACCTCCTGCAATCGTTCTACCGTCTGGTCAGGATAGGTCGGCTTGTGCTGAGCAAAGCGTTGATTACCTGCCATGAGCTGCTTAAGGGCAGCATTGGGGCTGGGGAGCATCACCGCTTGAGCGGGCTGAGCTTTCCATAAGGGACGACTGGCTAACCCCAAAGCCCCTACAGAGACAAGCTTAATCAAGTCTCGACGACCGATAGCGCTAGAGTTTTGATTCATATTCAGACTCCAAAGACTACGGGAGGGCTGCCTCCTAGAGCGCAAACCCTCATGACATTACAGAGAGGCGACACACTTAGTAGAGCGAACCTCCATCACATCAGAGATGTAGCAGGCACCACCAAACTTATTGAGCAGGGGGCGGACGTTACCGACCACATCTTGAACCTGATCCGGCAGACAAAACGCCATGATGTAAATCCCATCCAGCATCGTGAAATCTAAATCTTGAGGGCCGCTGAACAAACCCTTCCCAGCCACATTGCGCATCACCGTATAGCCGTGAACACCGGATTGATCTAGTTTTTCTAAAATTTTGGCAAGTTCAAAGGAATTAGCAACGATCTCAACTTTTTTGGCTAAATGCATTGTTTTATCTCCATAACAGCTCAATGCCGTACAGATACAGCGGAATCCCCACAATAATATTGAAGGGGAACGTCACCGCCAGCGCTGTGGACACATACAGGCTTGGGTTTGCTTCCGGTACCGTCATCCGCATCGCGGCGGGCACGGCAATATAGGAGGCGCTAGCGCACAGTACTGAAAACAGCAGCGCATCCCCCTGGGGCATGTTAATTAGACGGGCAATCAGGATGCCAATGGCAGCATTAACAATGGGGATCAAAATGGCAAAGGAAATCAGAAATGTACCCGTTTTCTGCAAGTCCTTAATCCGCTTGGCCGCGACGAGGCCCATATCCAGCAGAAAGAAGGTGAGCACGCCATAGAATAGCCCTTGGGTAAAGGGGGCTAACACCTCTTCACCATGCTCACCCGTTAAGGCACCAATAATCAGGCTGCCCACGAGCAAAAAGACCGAACTGTTGAGAAAGGCTTCTCGCAAAACTTCAGACCAAGCAAAATCACGGTCGTCGGCGATGGCAAAGAGATTCACCAGAATTAAGCCCACAATGATGGCTGGTGATTCCATAAGTGCGAGGGCGGCGACCATGAACCCGTCAAAGTCGATGCCCAGTTCGGTCAAAAAGGCGCTGGCGGTAATAAAGGTGACGGCACTAATGGAGCCGTAGGTAGCTGCGATCGCTGCCGCGTCGTAGACACCCAGCTTAATTTTGAGAATGAAGTAGGTATAAACGGGCACCAAACTCGCCATAATCATGGCCGCCAGTAGCGTTAAGACCACCTCTTGATTGATGCCGCTTTTAGTGAGTTCGACGCCCCCTTTGAAGCCAATTGCCAGTAAAAGGTAGAGAGAAAATAGTTTAGGAATAGGGGCCGGAATTTCAAGGTCTGACTTGACTAAAACCGCCGTCATTCCTAGGAAAAAGAATAAAACCGGGGGATTAAGAATGTTGGAGATAATTAAACTCACATCCATACTCAACCCTCCTGTCGGCGCATAAAACAGAAGATAAGCATATATTGCCTTCTTAAATTCCTAAATGCTGAATACGCCAATCTTACGCCTGAAGCTGCGGCACTCCACGCTTTACCACCATCATCGATAAGAATCTTTCTATGCCTCTGGATTAGACCAAATGGAAATTCATTCCCTATGAAACGCGACGCCATTTTCTACAAAATTTTTCAACGCTTCCCCAGTCTGTTGTTCACTCTGCTAGACCATCCACCCGATCAGGTCAGGGGCTATCGCTTCGAATCTATTGAAGTAAAAGAACCCAACTTTCGCATCGACGGGGTCTTTCTACCTCCTGAGAATGCCTCTCCCAAAGTGATCTATTTCGCAGAGTTCCAGTTTCAGCCCGATGAATTGCTGTATCACCGCTTTTTCGCGGAGGCACTGCTGTACCTATATCGCAATCCATATTTATACGATGACTGGCGAGGCATCGTGATTTATCCATCTCGGAGCCTAGAGCCAGCAAACACCACCATCCACCGCTCTCTATTGGATAGTCCGCAAGTGCAGCGATTTTACTTGGATGAGTTAGGCGCTCTCGATCAGAAGAATGCCGGGGTTAGTTTGATGCAGTTGACGATTGCCCCCGAGGCCCAACTTGCGGAACAGGCCAAGCAGCTTATCCAACAGGTCAAGCAAGAGGATACCGGGATTCTTGCTAAAAAAGAGATAATTGATGTAATCACCACAATCGCAGTTTACAAATTTGCGAATCTCAGTCGTGAAGAGGTTGAAGCTATGCTGGACATTACATTGAAAGAGACTCGAATTGCTCAAGAACTCAAAGAAGAGGGCCGAGAAGAGGGTCGGGCAGAAATGTTGGCTGTTACGGTTCCTGTGTTACTGAAGGCGGGAATGACGGTTGAGCAGATTGCTAAGCAGTTGAAGGTTGAGGTTGAAGCGGTTCGTCGAGCAGCTCAGGACGATGAGATGAGTGGAAGGGATCGCTGATTCTCTACCCAACCTTGGTCATTTAGAATTCTATATCTACCGTGAATCCATTGAGTAAGGGATGTGGATTCTGATCGGCATAGTGATAGCAAATATTTCTGAGCGCCTCACTATACCTGAAAGCACAAATTAACTTTTCCCATGATGGTGTCTTGCTAAAGTGAATACCTAATTCCTTAGCAGCTCTTCTACAGCCAATGTAGCTATCGTACCTTCGCTTTAATTCTTCCTTATCGATTGGGGGCAGCTCTTGTTCACTGAACAAAAGGGTGTCATCTACGTGCTGCTCAGCCACTTCTTCCAAACGATTTACAGCACCTTGAGCAAGCCCATATATATAGGCAGAGTTTTCAACATCACTTTGGTGATTGTTCTTTAACTTGCTCAAGAGAGCATTAATTCTTTTCTTTCCCATGACTTATATTCAACCCGTATCATCTCTGAGCGCCCTATTAATAGAGGCAGGGTCAGTATGCATTCTTGGGTTTTCTATGCGATCATCGTTTGTGCCATTCTGAATCACTGAAGGCAAAACATTTCCCTGAGATCCCTCTACTACAGGCTGAGGATTATCTCTTCGCCACCACTGAACAATTTGACGAACAGATTTCAGAAATGCAAAGACTCTCTGAGTGAAACTTTGAGATCCCCATTGGGCGTTTGGAGAGTCAAAACCAACGATACCGTCAAACGCATTTGACAAAGTATCTAGATGGCTGCTGAGGTTACCTATCTCTTCCTCAAGTAAATTGATAGCTTCAACTTTTTCTTGAAAAATTTCTTGTTTTTGAGCGGCAAGGCTGTTAATGGCAAGCTGGAGACGACTGGTAGTGTTTTGAAGCTCTGTTATCTCAGTCTTATAGATTTTAATATCGCTTCTATAGTCGTTGTTGTACCGTTTCAGCTGTCCTTGGCTTCGGTTTGTACGTACGAGGTAAGCCCTTATCTCTCGATACATCAAATCTGCTTCAGAGCTATCCAGCCCATCTATAGTTTTCGGGAACTCCGTTGCAGAACGAAATTCTTGAGTATATTGATCTTTACTGTCCATGTTTATGGGCGTCAGTCTTCTCTATGTGCCATGTGTTTCTGTCTTTAAAGTACCCTGCTGCTATTCTGAGTCTACCGTGCAGTCAAAGCTTTAGAGATTGGCACCTGTTGTCGAATCGCGTCAAAGCCCTGAGGACCAGAGACTGTAACACTGCCTCGAAAATCTGATAGGGTGCGCTTCAAAGGCTACAGGATCACTTCATCCCCCCTGTAAACAAAAGCAAGACAATCTCCCTCTTGTATATCTAGTGCCTGACAAGTCCCATGCGGGATTGTGATTTGCCCGCGTCGGCCAACCTTACTTGCATTCATGGCTGACAAATCCAAAATTGACTGACGCTCCTATTCTAGTTGTCTTTTATCTGGGGGTGAATCCGCCCCCAGATAGCTAGAGCGAAGCGCAGATATAGGAATTTGGCTAGCGATCGTCTGGAATTTGAAGCTGCTGCAGATCAGGCAATGCAATCAAGAGTTCTTCGGTCTCTTGTACCTTCTCTTCGATCTTTAATGGAATCTCCATCGGCTTCTCAATCCAGCAGCTCGCAATCGGTAAGGTCTGTTCGAGATCGTCCAGCGGTCGAGGAATGACCATGACGGCGGTGAGTTCACCAATACGCTCGGCTTCATGCATCCCTACATCAACGGCGACGGCCACATTCGCCACCGTTCCGCGAATAATAGCAGTACACAACCCTGATCCAATTTTTTCGTGAGCCGCTAAATGCACGTCGGCAGACTTTAGCATGGCGTCGGCAGCCCCTACCATCGCCGGAAATCCTCGGGTTTCTAGTAGCCCCACAGCTAGATGGCTCAACTGACTATTGCCGCCGCCCTGAGCAAGCTGCGACAGACGACCGCTGATGGGCAATACCGCTTCTAAATTAGGCAAGGGGCGAGGCACGACTAAACTGGTGGCTCTCTGTCCAAACTGCTCAGCCATCTCAACACCAGACTGGACGGCTAAACGCACATCAGCGGTGCGTCCCCGCACAATGGCGGTACAGTAGCCGCCTCCAATTTTTTCATACCCAATTAGGGCAACGCTGGCAGACTTTAGCATCGTGTCGGCAATACCCACAATGGCCGGGAAGCTCTGGGTCGAGACTAATCCTAAGGCTGTATCACGCCATTGATTTTGGGTCTGCTCCTGTCCGGTCATGGAAGATCTCAGAAGGGTTATGAACCGGGCCGATGGGGTAGCAGTTTGTTCAACATGCGTTCGATATGATCTCGCCCAAAGACCACGGAGGTCTGCGCTAAAGATGTGGTCGAGTACCCCGAAACTAACCCATTCGGCGGGGCCGGTTCATTAAATCTAGCAGGTTCTTCAGGCGGTGCAACCGTGGCGTCGGGGGATGCAGCACTTTGACGACCTAACTCACCCAACAGTGAACCGGCGGGAATCACCTGTCCCGGCTCGACGTTGCCGTTGAATATTGTAGTTTTAGGGCCGATGTTAGCTCGGCTACCAATCCGGCCTTTGCCCACCACTAACACTTCAGAGGCGAGGGTTGCCCCTTCACCAATGGCTAAGGTGCCGTGATGGGCATGAATAATGCTACCGGTGCCAATGGAAACACCCGCACCAATCACCAACCGACTGCCGGGATCGGCGAGGAGGAGGACATTGGTTGCGATCGCAACATCTCCATCAACAACCACATCCCCGCTCATCTGGACCTGATTCATGGGCATCTCCATCAGCGCTCAGATAACAGAACGCTAGGGTCTTTGAATCACCGATTCCAGCACCCGCCGCTTCGCCTTCGTATCAATGCCCACGATACGAACATACTCACCCGAATGCTCATTCAAGCAGCTCTCTAACGCTGACATCACAGCAGATTCTTGCTTCGCTTCAATGGGCGCACAGCTATGCCAAGCATTGGCGCGGAACCGTCGCTTATCGGCATGTTCGGTCCCGATCTTGTGTCCCTGCGCTAATAGCTGACGCACCTTAGAGGCCACGTCTGACTGGATAGCGGTCGTGGCTCTCGGAGAAGACGAACCCATGCTAGAGGACTGGCTGTAGGTTGGTGGCCCAGGCTTTGCTGAAGATGAAGAATACCCATTCCGCCCAGCATTACCTGCAGAATGAGAAGAAGATTGCTCACCCGGACGCTGAATAATCTGCTCTTCAACGCGTCGCTTTGCCTGAGTATCAATGCCAATCAGGCGAATATATTCACCGGGATGCTCAGCAGCGCAGGCTTCCAGTGCCGCCATTACCTCTGCAGGACGTTGAGATTCAATGGGAGCGCAGCTATTCCAGGCATTGGCACGGAACCGCCGTGGGCTGGCATGTTCGGTCCCAATTCGATAGCCCTGGCCCAGAAGCTGACGCACGCGAGTGGCGATATCAGGGTCCACTGAAGGATAGGGATCATTTGCTGCAGGCGCAGAAGAAGACCCGGAAGCAGATCGAGAGATGGGCGCAGCGTTATTCTTCGCTGCCTGGGGAGAAGCTCCCTTAACGGGGCGATAGATAATAATTTCTGCAACCCGTCGCTTGGCTTGAGCATCAATCCCAATTAAACGAATATACTCACCGGGATGCTCAGCAACGCACTCATCCAGGCCAATCAAAACATCGGCTTCCCGCTGGGACTTAATGGGAGAGCAGGTATGCCAGGCATTAGCCTTGAACCGACGCGGGCTGGCATGCTCGGTCCCAATCGTATATCCCTGATTGAGAAGCTGGCGGACCTGACCGGCAACATCTGTCGACTTCAGCTTGTTAAAGGCGGGCTGGGCCGCAGGACGAACGGGGGCAGCTGAATATGATTGTGACCCCGAACTCACGTTCACTTCTTCGCCGGGACGTTGAATAACGGTTTCGAGAACGCGACGCTTGGCTTGAGGATCAATGCCTACGAGGCGAACATACTCGCCTTGATGCTCCGCTAGGACAGATTCAAGTTCTGACATTACAGATGATGCTTGATTGGATGCGATCGCACCCCCTGTATTCCAGGCATTGGCCTTAAATCGGCGCGCGTTGGCAAACTCAGTACTAACTTGATAGCCCTGGCGCAGCAGTTGCTGAACCTGAGACAAAATATCGGAACTTGAGGAATGGCTCAATTGATTGCCCCCTTGGTAGGACGGTTGACGACTTTCATTACGAATTGCTTTTTCTTCAGGATGAGAACCGGCTTGATTAACGCCGGCAATGCGGCTGGCAAACTCAACATCAGCAGACTGGACATCAGAGAGGCGGTCGGCCTGCTCTTGGGTCGTAATCACGGCCCCTGACGGCACAAACTTGCCCGGCGGAATCTCAACATCCTGAATTAAGGCGTGCATCATCACGATGCAGCCATCCCCCACCCGAGCATTGAAAATAGTTGAGCGAAATCCAATAAAGCAGCTATCGCCAATAGAGACCGGCCCATGCACCAGAGCCATGTGGGTAATCGATGTGTTTTGACCAATCCACACCGAATACGACTGCTGATCCTTACCCTGCACTTGTCCCTGTTCTAAGCCCTGAATCACAACGCCGTTTTGAACGTTCGTTGAGGGGCCAATGTGAAAAGACTGACCCTTGCCTGCCTGAATCGACGCGCCCGGACCAATCACAACATTGGCTGAAACGCGAATATCTCCCACCAGGGGAGAAGAGGCATGAATAGAGGCCGTCGGATCAATATTGGGGTTGGCTGAACGCTGCGACGGGGCCGCAGGATGTCGAACCACCATGATAGATATCTCCTAACTGGACAGAACCGATGGGGGAAGCCTACTGATACTTCTTGTACAGCGAGCTATTATTCACCGTGACCGTGTCAACAATCGCCACCACTAGGGCATCTAGGGCACGACCATCACTGCGTTCACTCTGGCGAGCCGCGCTGCCACGACTCACCAACACCCACTCATCCGTTCCCGCTCCGACAAAATCTGCCGCCACTTCGTAACTCGGAAGTAGCTCGCCAGATTCGTCAATGAACTGCAATAGCAACAGCTTGCAGCCGGTGAGGCTCGGATCTTTTTGAGTACTGACAACGGTGCCCAAAACTTTTGCAAGCTGCATCGAATCTTACGCCCTAGGGAGAGGGCGGATACCCTGAACGCTCTCGCGGAACTGCTCCACTTCTTCGGTGTAGCGCATCGGCAGCACGTACTCGAGGTTCTCGTGCGGACGGGCAATGATGTGTGTAGACAACACCTGACCGCCATTAACGCGCTTCACGTTCTCGATTCCAGCAGCGACAGAGGCCTGAACTTCGGAGACATCGCCTCGAACAATTACGGTGACGCGACCGCTTCCGATTTTTTCGTAGCCGACCAGCGTGACTCGCGCGGCCTTGACCATCGCATCAGCAGCTTCAACAACGGCTGGGAAACCTAAGGTTTCTACCATACCTACAGCAATTGACATTTAATTTTCTCCCTTGCAAGTTTGAGTTCTAAAAACGATGAGGTAGCGATGGGTGGGGATCTGCACGCTGTGGATCCAAAAAATCACCAAATCGCCAGCATCATCTAGGTTCTAAACTGCTCCACCGATTCTGTGTAGCTCATCGGCAGTACGTATTCCAGGTTTTCGTGGGGACGCGCGATGATGTGTGTTGAGAGCACTTCGCCGCCGTTAACGCGCTTAACGTTCTCAATGCCAGCAGAAACAGACGCCTGAACCTCAGAGACATCGCCTCGAACAATAACCGTCACGCGACCGCTGCCAATCTTCTCGTAACCGACTAGGGTGACGCGGGCAGCTTTAACCATCGCATCGGCGGCTTCAACAACAGCCGGGAAGCCTTTTGTTTCCACCATTCCAACAGCAATTGGCATAATTTCCTCCACAGAAATGCTTTACAGGTTTAAACCCGATGTCAACATCTCGCTGGACATCAGGGCTGTGATAGTTCTTGGCAATACTGGGTTGGCGCTCAGCGCCGTAGTTGCAAGTCTTAACACCAACTTAAGAATATGATTAGAGATGTTCCTTTGGCAATATAAGAGTGGATTATATTTTCAAATTTCATACATCAGCAAAGCTAATAAAGTAAATTTAGACACTTCAACCCCCCGAAGCGCCGTAGTTTAGGGATGACGGGCGGTGAGCAAATATACTCAGGGTGCCTGCGGGGCGGTGGGTTATCTGTGAAAATTGGTCGCGCCTCTTAGGCAAAGCTTAGAGAAACGTAAAGTTACGTGAAATAATGGTTAACGCTAGCCTCCGTTTTCAGGCAGGGCGTCGGGCCTTGATAAGGAATGAAATTGGAAGCTGGTCGTCTCCCAGTCGCGTCATGGATTGGAGACCGCCTTTGACTGTACTGCCTAGAGAGAATAGGTGCGGGTGAAGGGTTACAAACTGCCATCTCTCTGGACATTTTGATGAGTCAACTGCTCCTACAAACAAGCTGGTTAATTCCGATTTATTGCTTTATTGGTTCGGCCCTTTCGATTCCGTGGGCGTCGGGATTGGTGAAGCGAACGGGACCAAGACCCGCAGCCTACGTCAATCTATTGATGACGCTGCTGGCGTTCGCGCATGGAACTTTGGCGTTTCAGGCATCGCTGCATTTTGCTGACGTTACGCTCAAATTTCCTTGGCTGCAGGTTGCAGATATTGACTTCACGTTTTGGATTCATCTTTCATCCACGACGCTGGGGGTGATGGAGTTGGTGACGGGCATGAGTTTGCTGGCTCAGCTCTACGCGCTGGGCTACATGGAAAAAGACTGGTCCGTCGCTCGATTTTTCACTTTGATGGGGTTCTTTGAGGGGGCGTTAAGCGGTTTAGCCATTAGCGATTCGCTGCTGTTGAGCTATGCCCTATTAGAGATGCTGACGCTCTCGACATTTTTGATTGTGGGTTTCTGGTATGCTCAGCCGCTGGTGGTTACGGCGGCCCGAGATGCGTTTTTAACCAAGCGGGTCGGTGATATTTTGCTGCTGTCGGGGATGGTGTCGCTGGCGACTTTCTCCGGCACTCTCAACTTTCCTGAGCTGTATGAATGGAAGGAGACTGCAAATTTATCGCCCATCGTGGCAACGTTTTTGGGTTTCTGCTTAATTGCAGGTCCAATCGGCAAGTGCGCGCAGTTCCCGCTCAATCTGTGGCTTGACGAGGCGATGGAGGGGGCAAACCCAGCATCGATCATGCGAAATACGGTGGTGCTGTCCTGTGGTGCCTATATCTTAATTAAGCTGCAGCCTTTGGTTGCGCTGTCTCCCATCGCGCAAGATGCGCTGATCATTGTCGGGGCGGTGACGGCTATCGGTACGTCGATGATGGCGATCGCACAAATCGACCTCAAGCGCACCCTGTCCCACTCCAGTAGCGCTTACCTGGGTCTTGTGTTTATGGCGGTGGGGCTGAAGTGGACCAATGTGGCGCTGTTGATATTGCTGACCCATGCGATCGCAAAGGGTCTGCTATTCATGTGCGTCGGGGCCATTATTCTCAATACCAATAGTCAGGACCTGCGAGGTTTAGGCGGTCTATGGTCACGGATGCCGGTCACCACAATGTCTTACATCATCGGCTCACTGGGTCTGATCGGTTTATTCCCGTTGGGCGGCTTCTGGGCTTTAGAAGAGGGCATCGCCATTTTTGAAGCCTATGAACCTTGGTACGTGGTGGTCGTGCTGTTTGTAAATGTTCTGTCTGCCATCAACCTGATTCGCGTCTTTCGCCTCGTCTTTTTAGGGGATATTCAGCCCAAGACAAAACGGACCCCAGAGGTAGCCTGGGCGATGGCTGTGCCGATGGTGATCTTGATGGTGGTGACGCTACTGACGCCTTTCTTGATGACCAGCTTGGCGCTGCTGCCCCCCATAGCAAATCTGCGGCTAGCCGGAATTGAGCTGGTTGCTTCTGGAGTTGTGGGCTGCTTGATCGGGGCGCTGATGCCGCTGAGCCGATCTTGGTCGCGTCCGATTCAGCGATATCGCCGGTTTCTTCAGGACTTTTTGGCCTACGATTTTTACACCGAAAAGCTGTACGAAATTACGGTGGTTGCAGCGGTCTCAACGCTCTCTCGCATTGGCGTTTGGGTTGATCGATATATTGTCGATGGCCTCGTTAACTTTGTAGGAGTTGCCTCTCTATTCAGCGGCGAGAGCCTTAAGTACAGCGCCACTGGACAGTCCCAGACCTACGCCCTCACAATTTTGATGGGTGTGGGCCTCATCTCTGGATGCATTATTTATTGGTTTATTTGGTAAGGGGAATTGCTCGCAGAACGTATGCTAAGTGCTCTTATTTGGATTCCACTACTCGGTGCAGCAGTCATTGCGTTGGTACCGGGATTTCAGACTGAAAACCGTGCCCGCCTTTCAGCCTTGGCGATTATCGCAGCGACGCTGGGATTGATTGCCTATCTTGGGCTTCAGTTTGACACCACGCTCGTTGGAGCGCAGTTCACTGAAAATCTGCCCTGGCTGGATGCTCTGGGCCTGAACTACAAACTGGGCATGGATGGCCTTGCGTTCCCGCTGATTGTGCTGAACGCGATTTTGACCGGTATTGCTATTTTGTGTAGCGATCGCAACACCAATCGCCCCCGCCTTTTCTATAGCCTCATCTTGGTGATTTATGGCGCTGTAGCCGGTGCCTTTTTGGCCCAAAATCTGCTCCTATTCTTCATCTTTTACGAGCTAGAACTCATTCCGCTCTATCTGCTGATCGCCATCTGGGGTGGCAAGCGGCGTAGCTATGCGGCCACCAAGTTTTTAATCTATACCGCCGTTTCCGGCATCTTAATTCTGGGCGGATTCCTTGGCATCACTTGGCTCACAGGGGCCACTAGCTTTGATTACGATCCGGCCCTGATTGAAACGCTGTCGATGACGCAGCAGTTTATTTTACTAGGCGCAATTCTGGTTGGGTTTGGCATTAAAGTTCCCTTCGTTCCCTTCCACACGTGGCTCCCCGATGCTCACGTTGAGGCTCCTACACCTGTCTCGGTGCTGCTGGCTGGCGTACTGCTAAAGCTCGGTACCTACGGCTTACTGCGCTTCGGTGTCGGTCTGTTCCCGGATGCTTGGCGGGTGATTGCACCTTATTTGGCGACCTGGGCAGCGGTGAGTGTTTTGTATGGGGCAGTACTTGCGATCGCACAAACTGACATGAAGAAAATGGTCGCCTACAGTTCGGTCAGCCACATGGGCTACATCCTCTTAGCCACCGCTGCAGCAACGCCTCTGAGCCTGGTCGCAACAGTCCTACAGATGGTCAGCCACGGATTAATTTCGGGCCTGCTGTTTGTGCTGGTGGGTATTGTGTATAAAAAGACCGGCACCCGCGATCTGCGAGTTCTCCGGGGTCTGCTAAACCCAGAACGCGGTCTACCCGTCGTCGGCACCCTAATGATTTTAGGCGTCATGGCAAGCGCAGGACAACCTGGCATGGTGGGCTTCATTGCTGAATTTTTAGTGTTTCGCGGTAGTCTAGCGGCGTTCCCGATTCAGACCTATCTCTGCATCGTGGGGACAGGACTGACGGCGGTGTACTTTTTGCTGCTGGTCAACCGCGCCTTTTTTGGTCGCTTAGCCACAGGTGCAAAGGCTAAAGTTGATGACCAAAAAGATGTCTGGATTCCGCAGCCCACAAGCCTTGAGCAAGCGCCCGCATTTGTCTTAGCTGCCTTGATTATCGTTTTGGGTCTGCAGCCCGGTTGGCTCTTAGGCTGGACAGAGACAACAACGATTTCGCTCGTGCCTTCAACCCCTCCGGTGATCCAATTTGTTTCAATGCGTGACCAGTTACCGCCGTCTACGACAAATCAATGACGCTCGGCATCCACAAACGCCGTGTAGATCTACTGCGAGATTAACGCCCCCTCAAGCCAAGATAGAACTCAATTCCAACGTGAATCCAGGCAAAACATCTTCTCCTGATAAATCGGTAGGAGACTGCAGCACCTCAACGTCTTGCCCGAGTCGATAGATTTCGGCCTGTTGGTCTTGAGGATTGATCAGCCAACCTAAACGAACGCCATTCTCGCGATATTCCTGCATCTTGTTCTGGAGTGTGATGAGGCTGTCATTGGCGGAACGGAGTTCCACCACAAAATCAGGGGCCAAGGGCAAAAATTGATTGGGGTTTGCATCTAGAGCCTCGACTCTCTCTTGCTTGACCCAAGCCGCATCAGGAGAGCGATCTGCACCATTAGGGAGCTTGAACCCTGTGGAGGAATCAAAGCCGATCCCTAGCCCGTTTTTTTCTGCCCACTTCCATAACTGCCCTGAGAGGCTGAAGTTTCGTTTACCTGTACCCCATCCGGTGGGTGGCATGATAATTAGTGCTCCTTGAGCTGTGCGCTCAAACCGAATGTCTTGATTGACTTGACAGAGCTGATAGAACTGTTCGTCACTCAGATCAAGGATAGGGTCCAAAGTGAGGGTGAGGGCCGTCATGGGATGCTCTAGGTCTACATATCTGTAGGATAGCTTGTATGAAAGGGTTGCTTTCACTACTGGTCTTTGATTGCAGGTGATGATCCGTTTGGGGTCGAGCCGGAAATATAGGTATCATTGATCCCGAATGCCAAGGACCCTCTGCAATGACTGCTAAGACCCGCCCCGCCAGACCTCATCCCCTCAACACCTACATTGAGCGCCTGCAGGCAGGCGGCGCACTACTGCCCGATAGTCCTGATAACGTTGCGGAGGTGGTGGGCATTCTCAAGAGCTATGGCATTGTTTTAGATGCCTATGCGGTCAATCTAAAGTACATTGGTGACCACCAGTTTTTAGTTATCTTTCCGTTCTTTAAGTACTTCAACGGTGAGGTGAATCCTGCCAAGCTCTTTAAGCACTGGTGGCACGACCGCATCAATTATGAATATGCCGAGTACTGTATGCGCGGCATGATGTGGCACGGGGGCGGTGGGCTAGAACCCTATCTCGACTCAGATGAGTTTAAGCAGATGGCTGAGGTTGCGATCGCAACCCGATTCAAGCGCAACCCTCTTTTCAAAGGCATGGGAAGCATCTTCAAAGACTTCTGGCCTGAGCAGGTCCGGCAGCTCTGCTACACCACCGCCCTCGGTCAGTTTTGGACCGTAATGAGCAAGATTTTCTTAGAACTAAGCGATCGCTTCGACGCAGGTGAGATTAAAACGATCCCCGATGTGGTGCAGCATATTCTCGACGGCCTTGTGGCAGATGCAGCCCTCCCCATCACCTATGCCCCTCTCATCAACGGCAAGCGCTACGAGATTATTCCTGAATCAGCAGGCATCACCTTCTTAATAGATACCGGCGTTCCCTACGTCGAGGCCATTTTCTTCAGAGGCACCCCCTTTCAAGGCACCGTTACCTACAACGCCCAAGAAGATCAGATTCCCATTGACCAGAGCGCTTTTTGCTACGGTGCGCTCTACGCTGACCCTGTCCCCATTGGCGGCTCCGGCATCCCACCAACGCTGTTGATGCAGGATATGCGTCATTACATACCAGACTATTTTACCGACCTCTATAGGCGACAGGGCCGCGATCAAACAGGTCTGAGAGTAAACCTCTGCCAGTCCTTTCAGAAGTCGATGTACTGCGTCACCACCGCCGCTATTTTGGGGCTGGCTCCCCACCCCATTACCTCTCAAGATCCGGCTGAGAAGGAGGCCAACACCGCCTATTTAAAGGGCTGGATGGATCGGTTTATCAAGTCGCGCTTGAGCAATGTGCAGGGGATGCAATTGCCGCAAAAATAGACTAAACGATAGGTTACTTATCACTTCTTACCATCGTGTCGCAGGACTTTACGCACTGCCTCTTGATCTTTGGATTTCCCGGTGCCTAGGATGATGATCTAAGCTGCAACCGTGAGCGTGATCCATGCTAGAGGTAACGGCACATCTACAAATCTTAGAGCTAGAATCTAATGCCTCGCTGGGTGAGATTAAGCAGGCATACAAAGATTTAGTGACCGTTTGGCATCCTGATCGGTTTGGTCATAATCCACGGCTGCGCGAAAAAGCAGAGGGAAAGCTGAAACAGTTTAATCAGGCTTATGAAGCATTGCGATCTTGGCAGGGGCAGTCGCCTTCCAAGTCTTCCCGGAGAGCAGCGGCTCCGCCAGCACAGCAACCACAATCTGCACCCCGTCGTCGCAACCGCTCACGTACCGAAACTAGAACGAAATCGTATCGAAAAACGCCGATGAGCAGCGATAGCCTGATCAGCTTCGCGACAGCTGAATATATTTTGCAGAATTACTGTTTTACAGGCGATCTCAATAGCAATCCGCAGCAGCAGTGTTATCAGGGTGGTCCTTTTGTCTTGAGGGCCTGTGCAGATCCTCCGGAGGTCATGCTGTCAGTCCCCTGCGACTCAGTACGATTTTTTGATCGCATTTTGCTCTCAATTCCCTGCAAATCTGCCGGACATTTTAAGCAGCAAGAAGCGACTAGACTCCTTGAACTGCTTCATGCTCAGCAGAGATGAGAGTTGCTAAGACTTGAGTAGAGGAGTAGCGGTCTAACGAACTGCGCATCACTGGACCGCAACAATGTACGTATTGCGGCTGGTAGTCTATGACTCCCAGTCCATGTGCATGCGCTGGTTAACAGCGTTGCTACCATAATTCTGGATCGCTCAACGATGCTACGCATGATACCTTGAGAGGCTGTTCAGCAGCCCCCGCCTCATTCATGACAATTGCTAGCCACCCGAAAGGATACTGCAACTCGTAAGGTGGCAAATAATGGGTAGCCGTTTCGGCTTTGAACCCGAACTTACCGTAATACTTCGGATCGCCATACACGAAAAGAACATTAACGCCCTTCTTTGAGAGCTGCTCTATGCCGATTTGAATGAGTTGCGCCCCAATTCGACGCTTCTGATAGTTGGGCGTCACGGCAAGTGGAGCCAAGATGTAGCCTTTCAATTTCTGGCTGGTATCAAACGTTACGGGGCTAAAGGCGATGTGACCGACCACCGTGCCATCTATCTCGGCAACTAAGGCAAAGGTTTCGGGACTCGTTTCATCGCTGAGCAGATTAGATGCGAGCGTCGCAACGACCTGCGCTTCGTCCTCAGAGAAGGCGTGTAAGTGCACCTCACGAATCTTGTCACGATCCAGTTTTGTTGCTGTGCGGATTGAAGACATGAGCTGCTAGCAGGTTGGTCTCAGGGGCGCGAGAATGATTTTAAATGTAACCAATAAAGTCCCTGCAGACCCTGGTTAGGCCCATGAGACTCGCTCAACATCATAGTAATTATTTCGCCCTTCATCCTCGTAGGTGCCCAATATGCGAAACTGGGCCTTTCGCAGGATACTTTCGTATTGTTCCCGCCCGAGAGAGCGGCACTCATGACCGGTTTGCATATCAGCCCAGGTCCCAATTTCAATCGGTGCTGTGAACAAGAAACGACCTCCAGGCGATAGAAGTTCGGACACTCGGCTGATTAGGACAACCTGGTCGTCTGCGCTCAAGAGGAAGAGCAGTCCAATAGATATGACTGCACTGAACTTCCGCCCAAAATAGTCACTGTCCAGGGCGCATGTGCATTGAACGGGAATATCTGGAAACCGAACCTTAAACTTGGATATAAGCGTAGGCGAAGAATCGACTGCCCAAAGCTTTAATCCCGCGTTGGCGAGTGTAAGGGTCACTGGAATGCCGCCGCCGCAAGCAATCTCAAGGACATCGCTACCGACAGGAAGTGAGTGTATCCATTGTTCAAGAACATCAATCCCTATCGTCGAACAATCCCGGATATTTAAGAATTTTTGGGCATGATTCTCGTATGCACTTGCTGAATCTGAAACCATATCCTTAAGACAAGAACGGGGGACTAACGTCCAGTTAACCGGCGCTTTACAAGATGTTGTACAGCAAGGCATATAGATTGAGTGACAACTTACGATCCTGAGTAGGCTGAGTGAGTCAAAACTGCAACTACATTGATACGATCACACTAACTTGATACTTGGAAAATGCAATTCTCTTTACCTCATCCAGAGATCCATATTCCTCGCTATCAAAAACCTTACTGACTGATGCTTCATCCGGGTACTCGATCAGAGTCACGTATTGGAATTCATTGGAGCCAACAATGCTATTGGCAAGCTCGAATCGATCGATTATCTTGGCCCCAGCTGACTGCATTAAAGGACCAACGACACTCAGATACTTATTCAACGCGCTTTCAGCACCAACATTCACACTTGTCATCGCCAGTAGTTGTATTGTCACCGCTCGTTCCTAAGAAAGTTTAGCGAGCACCATTTGCTTGCTCGCAAATCTAGATTTTGCCAGACGCGATCTCTCACAGTGCTATACAACGGCCACCCCATCAGGGGCACGACTACTAATTTAAAGCGCTGCTTAAAAACGTGTTTCGAGCGTCCCGCTGCATGGATTTGTCATACAACATTTGGTCGTCGTACTTGAAGAGTCATACCTGGCTTAATACCCACTTCTTCCAGGGTGCGTTCATCCCAATTGGTGCCACGATGCTTGCGAGCAAAGCGAGAACCAATTTGATTATACAATTTTCTATTTTCAGCATTTGCCAAGACCCATTCTCTACCATAACTATGTACCGGTAGGTTATCAACTCTGTGCCACACATATCGAAGAAATAAGCCAATTGATTCGAATTCATCATAAGGTATGTTTATGATTTCTCCTCCATTCCCTGAAATAGGTGTTGTATCCAGGGTAACTGAATGACTTTTCACGAGTTCATTCACGAGTGATTCAACCCTCAGCTCATCATCTTCTACATTCCTAATAGCTTTCTCAGTATTTTCAACCCATTTATCTACCTTCCTGAAACGCCTCTGCATTGCTTCAGAAAAAGCTTCTATTGTTGTATTTCCCTCAAATTCTTTAGGGTGGTAGAACACAATTGGCCTATGCCAAAGTATGTAAAAAAACAAGATAGAAACATGCAAGGGGAAAAAGACAACAAATAGAGTAAGGATTAGTTGAATATGACCGTCTGTTTGTATAGCAACCACGCCAGCTACAGCTTCCGACAAAGAAATAAATAGGGCAATTATCCCAAGCGGAGTCAGTAATTTTTCTTTCATGTTTCTTATTGATCATAAATAGGCGCATGACTATATTTAGCATTCAAATTTTAGTCTGAATAGTCTAACGATTGAAAGTAGGAAATCGTTAGATCCCATACTTAACATGTCTTTTCAAGAAGGTAACACCTCAAACAGCAACATAAGTGCAGATCCGGCAAAACTTCCCGATAGAAACCAGGGTAAGATTAGCTACAGCTTCTGTTCTGAAAGACTTTTAGGCATTTTTTCTCAAAAGCTTGCAAGAGTTTGGGCTGCACTAATCCGCATAACTTCTGTGAACTAAGCGTTGTCCGACAGATTATAGAAGCACAACTGCGATGGAGTTGCGATCGCATCAACAAATTTATCTATTCTTGTTTCCAAGCAAGCGCGAGGAAAGCTCAGAATACTAAGTAATGGCAGCACAGCCCTATGGTTTGTCCAACAGATTTCAAATCTAATGCGCTGAAGAGATCAAGGCGTCCCGCTAAAGGGTTATAGTCTTTCCAGGAGAATTGTGCTGGGCGCAGAAATTGCGCTGGAGGAAATCGCAGTGCCTACTGCTTCCACGAAAAAGCTTTTAGTCATCCTCAATGGTAAGGGTGGCGTTGGGAAAACCACAACCGCTGTCAACCTGGCAGCCGTTCTGGCTGAGGATCATAAGGTTCTACTAGTCGATAGCGATCCGCAGGGTTCGGCGGCTTGGTGGACGCAACGTTCCCCTGACGATGCGCCAAAGTTTGACGTTCAAACTGAAACCGATCCAACGTCGATGAAAGCATTGCGTCGCGATCGCAAGCATGATTTCATCATTGTAGATACGCCCCCTGCCTTAGATTCTGAGACACTTAAAGAAGTCGTCCCTTTGGCCGATTATCTTGTATTACCCACTCCACCAGCACCCATGGACCTCACGGCTCTGATCGAGACGGTGCGGACCCGCGTTAAACCCGTTGGTGTTGACCATCGCGTCTTACTAACGCGAGTAGACCCTCGCAGCCTCCGGGAAGCCCTTGAAGCACAAAACACCCTTAGAGAATTGGGGATTCCAGCCTTCCATGCCTTTGTTAGAGCCTATAAAGCCCACGAGCGAGCGGCCCTAGAAGGCAAGCCCATCACCCAGTGTAAAGGGAAGCAAAGTAAAGAAGCACAGGCGGATTATTACCGCGTTGTTGATGAAATCAAACGAGATTGGGAAAGTTAATGGCGACTAAAAAAGGTTTGGCGGATCTGCTGAGAGAAGAAGTGAAAAAATCTCCAGACTTTGAAGGAGACAGCACTGCAGCGAAAGGAAAGAAACCCGCCGCAGATTCAGCATCAGCAAAGGACAGCGCTATGGACACCCCAAAATCGACCGCCAAAAAGACTGCTGGCCAAGACACAAAATCGACCGCAGCAAAAGCCTCGACAACTGCGAAAAAGAGTAGAACGACGACGCGTAGCCGTCGCACAACAAAGGCAAAAACAGCTGCTAAGCCTACAGCAAGCCGAGGCCGGAAAACGACCGGCTCCACCACGAAATCATCAACTACGGCAAAAACAACTGCAGCCAAGAAGCGGGGTTCAGCCACCGCAGGCACGCAAGCCAATCGTAAGACAACAGCTCGCAAAACGTCCACTGGCAAAGCCTCTACGGCATCTGCAGCGACAGACAGTACCGTGACAACAGCCGCACTGGAGCGGCAGTTAACTGATCTGAAACAAGAACTCAGCATTGCCAAGCAGCAGGAGGTCAACCTGGGAGGGCAGGTAAAAAAACTAGAGGTGGCTTTATCTGATCATCAAACTGCTGTTAAAGCACTCCAGCAGATGGACAAGCTCAAAAAAGAGCTCGATCAGACCAAGAAAGATGCCCTCAAGCTAGCCAAGGAAAATCAGCGCCTCCAGAAGCAGATAGCGAATCAGGAAGCGAAGCCTGCTGCGCCTAAGGCTGAGCCACCTGAGCCGAAGAAAGCTGAAACGGCCCTTGTCGCTGTACCCGCTGCCAGAAGCCGATATCGTTCTTTGCCCAGCCGCCCCGTAATGCCCGATCGCCCGTCGGCAAGGCAAGGAACAGGAACAAAGACAGAGACCTTAGAAACCTGGTGTTTTGACTAATTAGGGTTAACTCATGAAAAACGTACTCGGCATCATTCTGGGCGGCGGTGCAGGAACAAGACTGTATCCACTGACGCAACCGAGAGCCAAGCCCGCTGTCTCTCTGGCGGGCAAATATCGTCTAATTGATATTCCGATCAGCAACTGCATCAACTCTGAGATCACAAAGATCTATGTGCTAACGCAGTTCAACTCAGCTTCACTGAACCGCCATATCAGCCGCACCTACCGCTTCTCAGGCCTCTCTGATGGCTTTACCGAAGTCTTGGCTGCGCAGCAAACGCCCGACTATCCTGACTGGTTTCAGGGAACGGCTGATGCGGTGCGTCAGTATCTATCTCTATTTCGCCAGTGGAACGGTGTAGAAGATGTGATCATTCTTTCGGGTGATCATCTCTATCGCATGGACTACAGCCAGTTTATTCAACACCACCGTGAGACGGGTGCTGATATTACACTGTCGGTGATTCCCATTGATCAAACCCGAGCCTCTAGCTTTGGGTTGATGAAAATCAACGATCAGGGACAGGTCATTGATTTTGCAGAAAAGCCAACAGGAGACGAGCTGGAGCAGATGGCGGTCGATACGACCACTCTGGGTCTGTCTGCAGAAGAGGCTCAGAAAAAGCGATTTATCGCCTCAATGGGCATTTATGTCTTTAAAAAACAGGTGCTCTTTGATCTGTTAGAAAATCTAGCGGACACCACCGATTTCGGGAAAGAGATTATCCCGATGGCAGCGACTGATCACAATGTCCAAGCCTATCTGTTCAATGGCTACTGGGAAGATATTGGGACGATTGAGTCGTTCTACCATGCAAACTTGGCGCTCACGGAGCAACCCCATCCCGCCTTTAGTTTTTATGATGAGCAAGCACCGATTTATACGCGATCGCGTTACCTCCCTCCCAGCAAAATTTTGAACAGCAAGATCACAGAATCGATGATTGGTGATGGCTGTATTTTGAAAGACTGCCAGATTAACCATTCCGTTCTGGGGTTGCGCAGCCGAATTGGCTCTGGGAGCGTGATTGATAACGCCCTAGTGATGGGGGCTGACCACTACGGCTCAGAGCAGGAGCATAGTCCCTTTGACACCATTGCCCCGGTGCCGTTGGGGATTGGCCAAAACTGCCGGATCATGAAGGCAATTGTGGATAAAAATGCCCACATTGGCAACGATGTACAAATTTTCAACAAAGATCGAATTGAAGAAGCTGACCGTGAGGAGCAAGGATTCTATATCCGCAGCGGCATCGTCGTTACGGTTAAAAACGCCGTCATCCATGATGGGACCGTAATTTAAGGCTTTTAGGATGCCTGCATTGCTGCCGTCCATCGGCTGAGTATTGCCTTGCTCGGGCTTTTTCATACAACAATGCCGTATACAACGATGCGCTTCAGGGCTCACCTTCAGCGGAAATAGCGCTGCTGAGAATCATATGCGTCAGTGTCTTCAGCAGCCGCTCTTTCTCCATTGGGATAATTTCCTTGCCGTGCAGCATCTCCTGTAACTGGATGTAATGAACCATTGTGCCCACCACGATGCGGGCCGTCGCCTCTGGATCAGCAAACTTGAGATAGGGCTGAGACGCAAGATACTGGCTGAGAATTTCTAGTCCTGGTTTTGACATATTGCGGACAAAAATCTGGGCCAACTGTGGAAATCGACCTGACTCCCCAATAATCAGCCGAATGAAGGCCAAGTGCTGACCATCTTCAACCATGTGCTCCAGCGCCTTGGTGAAAAAGATCGGTAGGACCTCACGCGGGTCTCCCTGAAGCGTATGCGACCCCAACAAAGTTGAGATCTTCTGCTGAGCCATATTCTTGACCAGGGCTGCGAACAGACTTTCTTTATCTCCAAAATGGCTGTAAACCGTGGCTTTCGAGACACTAGCCGCTGCAGCCACCCGATCCATCGTTGTTGCGGCATAGCCGTGAATTAAAAATTCCTGCATGGCTCCGCCCAAGATGGCATCAGCCTTTTCGGGAGAGAGAGATCGCTTTGCTTTAGCTTCAACCATTACCTTCAAAGAAAAAATGAATCACGACTGTCAGGAGCGTCTTTGGGCGAGCCTTTGTCTCCACTCATGATCATAGAGGACAGCTGCGGCCTCCTGGATGCTCAGCAAAATTGTAGTCGGCACTCGCCTCAAACACGATCAGAACAACAAACGCTATTTGACAAGACTAAACTGATTAGTTTAGTCTAAGTATAGGACACTAAACTAATCAGTTTAGTTCCTGTATAGAAATCTCCCTGCAGGAGTTCAGTAATGGTTCCAGGTTCTGTTAAGACTAGCTCTGCCGCTGCGAAGCCTACCGGACGCTATGGTTTGCCGTTGGTGATCGTTGCTGCGTTCTCTGTGGGTGCGATCGCAAGTTACACCATCCGGCAGGTCCAGCGCTCTGAGCCAGAAGCTCCGATCGCTGAAGTCAAACAGTTCGCGCGTCAAACCGTGACCGCCTTAGGTCGTCTAGAACCCAAGGGAGAAATCGTTAAGCTATCGGCCCCCTCCTCTACCGCTAGCAGTCGAGTTGAGCAGCTTTTAGTCAAAGAGGGAGACCGGGTTACCGCCGGTCAGGTAATTGCGATTTTGGACAGCCGCGATCGCCTCCAGGCCAGTGTTTTGGAGGCACAAGAACGCGTTAGAGTCGCTGAAGCCGAGCTAGCTCGCGTCAAAGCCGGTGCCAAACAGGGTGAACTCAGCGCCCAGCGGGCCGAAATCAATCGACTGGCTGCCCAACAGCAGGGAACCGTAGATGCTCAAAGAGCCACCGTTTCCCGTCTAGAGGCGGAGCTACAGAATGCCACCGCTGAAGCGAGTCGCTACCAGAATCTATACGCTCAGGGGGCGATTTCAACGTCAGAGCGAGACAGTCGGCGACTCACCCAGCAGACCGCCGAGCAGCAGCTTCGAGAAGCTAAAGCCGTCCTCAGTCGCCTACAGACAACGCGATCGCCCGAAATTGATCAGGCTAGAGCCAACCTAGAACGCATTGCTGAAGTCAGACCCGTCGATATCCAGGTGGCCCAGGCCAGTGTGAATCAGTCTATTGCCGCCGTTAAGCAGGCACAGGCGCAGCTTGACCAAGCCTATGTACGCGCCTCCCAGAGTGGCACAGTCTTAGAAATCCATACGCGCCCTGGAGAAGTGGTCTCTGAAGACGGCATTGTTGAGATCGGCCAGACCCGCACCATGTATGCGGTCGCAGAAGTCTATCAAAGCGATATCCAGCATGTGCAGCCGGGTCAAAAGGTGAGGGTCACCAGTGATTCTTTGGCAGGCGAGCTGCAGGGCACCGTGGACTGGATTGACGCCAAGGTGCAGCGCCAAAACGTTGTGAATGCAGACCCCAGCAGCAATATTGATGCGCGGGTGGTTGAAGTCCATGTGCAACTTGATCCAGCCTCCAGTGAGAAAGCGGAGAAGTTCACAAACTTGCAAGTACAGGCGGAGATTAATCTGTGATCGGCTTTATCACGAAACTCAAGCAGCGAACGCCGCTGGGGTGGCTACAGCTCCGGCATGACAAAACACGATTGGCCGTTGCAATTGCCGGGATCACCTTCGCCGACATTCTGATCTTTATGCAACTCGGCTTTATGGGGGCGCTGTTTGAATCCAACGTCAAGCTCCACCGGCAGATCGACGCCGATATTGTTCTTCTTAGTCCCCAGGCCCGTAACCTCAGCAACCTCTCGACCTTTCCTCGACGGCGGCTGTATCAGTCAATGGATGTTCCAGGGATCCAGTCAGCCGATGCCCTTTACATTGGGTTCACTGACTGGAAGCATCCCACAACGCAGAAAAAAACCTCCATGCTACTGGTGGGCATGAATCCCGATCGTCCTGCCTTTATGCTGCCGGAGGTCAGCCAAAATCGAGACAGGATGAAGCTGCCAGATACGTTGCTGTTTGATCGCGGTACCCGAGGCGACTATACCGATCTGATTGCTCAACTGGAGCAGGGGCAAACCGCCACCACTGAAATCGATAAGCGCACCGTCACCATTGACGGTTTATTTGAAGTCGGCGCTTCTTTCACCACAGATGGCGTGCTGATGACCAGCGACCAAAATTTTCTCCGGCTCTTCGGCAGGCGAGAGGCCAGCACCGTCAACCTGGGCTTGGTGAAAGTTGAACCTGGCGCAGATCTAGAGCAGATTGTTGCGACCCTAAATGCTCAGCTACCTGAAGATGTTCAGGCTCTCACCCAAGAAGGCTTTGTCACCTTTGAAACCGACTACATCAAGAAGAATTCCGCCATTAGCTTTGTGTTTAGCCTAGGGGCTGTGATGGGCTTCATTGTGGGCGTTGTGATTGTGTACCAGATTCTGTCTACTGATGTGAACGATCACATGGCAGAGTATGCCACTTTCAAGGCAATGGGCTATCGGCACCGCTATCTGCTGGGCGTCATTTTTGAAGAGGCAGTTATTCTTGCTGCGCTGGGCTTTTTGCCGGGCGTCGGCGTCTCTCTCGGGCTTTATAAGTTGACCAGCGCAGCCACAGCTCTGCCGCTAGCAATGGATCTAGGACGCGTTTTAATCGTCTTTACGTTAACGCTGGTGATGTGTAACGTGTCCGGTGTGGTTGCGACACGACGATTGCAGTCTGCTGATCCCGCTGATATTTTTTAAGATCTATTATCCATTCTCTCCATGTCCATTCACTCCTCAGCCCCCGTCATCTCCATTAACCACCTGGATCATTCCTTTGGTGAAGGCCAGCTTCGTAAGCAGGTGCTCTTCGATATCTGTTTAGAGATTTTTGCCGGAGAGATCGTGATTATGACGGGGCCATCAGGTTCAGGTAAGACGACAATTCTGACAATGGTGGGGGGGTTGCGATCGCCGCAATCAGGCAGTCTTAAACTTCTGGGCCAAGAACTCTGTAATGCATCCTCAGAGAAACTTGTGCAGGCTAGGCGCAACAATGGCTATATCTTTCAGGCCCACAACCTCCATCGCAGCCTCACGGCTTTAGAGAATGTGCGGATGGGGTTAGAGGTGCAGGGAAAGCTGAGCTGGGCAGAGATGCAGACCCGAGCCGTGGAAATGCTCACCCATGTGGGGCTAGGGGATCATGTTCATAAATATCCTGAGAATTTGTCGGGGGGAATGAAGCAGCGGGTTGCGATCGCACGTGCCCTCGTCAGCCATCCGGCTGTTGTCTTAGCCGATGAACCCACAGCCGCCCTTGATAGTAAATCAGGCAGAGACGTTGTGAATTTAATGCAGAAACTTGCGAAAGAGCAGGGCTGCACGATTTTAATGGTCACCCACGACAACCGCATTTTGGATGTCGCCGATCGCATCGTCCATATGGAAGACGGCAGGCTGCAGACCAATACAGTCCTGACAGCAGCTTAAAAAAAGACACCTCGCAGGCCATCAAAAAACGATAATGGCTCTCAGCAAAAGAACTATAGTTGGAAAAGAAGCACTGAGGAGTGCCATAGCGATAGCTGGAATAATGTCTTGAGTGCATCAAAACTTGTCCGTCACCGCGATCTGCTGAATCTTCTGGTCATTGACCGCGCCACCACCGATGAGCTGGGCCGCGTCGAAGTGGTATGGATGCATCCACCTGCCCACCGTGTCCTAGGTTTTATCTGCAAAACAGGACCACTTGGGGGACCGAAGTTAGCGTTCAATCTTAAGCAAATTCACCAGCTCGGGCCAAAAAGCATTGTCGCCAACGGAAACGCGGTGGGCACCAACACCAGCGAAGTCAAACTGTTAGAGTCTTTGATTGGCCTAGAGGTCTGGAGCGATAAAGGCAACAAAATCGGCAAAATCATTGACTGTCTTTTTGACCTCAGATCCGGCGTGATCACCCAATACTTATTTCGCTCAGACGGCTGGCGAGGGGTAACAGGCGGTGTTTATCAACTCCCCACCGGCAGCATCCAACGGTTCGGGAAAAAGCGAGTCTTTGTTTCTGGTACCGTTACCCACAAACCTAAAATTTATCAACCAGGCCTAGAAGAGAAGTTAGCCAAGGCAGGCGATCGCATTCAGTCTCGCTTTGCTGACCTCACTCACCAGGCTAGCGATCAACTCTATCAGGTGACCGACCAAGCCACCCATAGAGTTCAATCCTTAACTGAGCAAGCCACTCAGCAGGTGCAAAGCTTGGGACAGCAGTTGACTGAAGAGACTCAAAATCTGACGCAAACGGCAAAGCAGCGCGGTCAATCGCTCTTCTCGCGGGTTCAAGAGCAAGCTCGCAATCTTGGCGAAGAATTTAGCTTAGAAGATCTGACTTTCACAGACTCCCGGCCATCGCCCCCCGACACCAGTTTGCAAGACGACGACGTTGTCTGGGACTCTCTGAGCCAGGACGATGCTTCTCCAGCAGAGAAGGCTTCGGACCCTTGGGAAGATCTATCTTTAGACGATTCTCAAGTCTCCTCTTTCCCCAATGATCCTCAACTCGTCTCAGCAGATCTCAAAACAGAGCAATCCGATCCCGAAGAACACACCTGGAGTTCAGGCCTCGGAGATATTCCCCTAAAAGATTTAGAGGATGATGATCCGTGGATTTAGCCGCTACCAACCGCAGCAAAGACGCATTGAGTCTCATGCTTGACGGCTTGTTGTGACGGCCAGTACGTGCAGCTGGATTCTCACTTCGCTAGCAATGTTCGCGTTTGCTGGCAACTCTATTCTCTGCCGGTTAGCACTCAAAGAAACAGCCATTGATGCAGGAACATTCACCGCAATTCGGATTCTGTCCGGTGCCTTAGTGCTATGGCTGATCAGCCAGTGGCGTGGCCGGAAAGTCAGGTCTGCTGGCAGTTGGAGATCGGCTGTGGCCCTATTCATCTATGCCACAGCCTTTTCATTTGCATATGTCGAGCTAACGGCAGGCACAGGGGCTTTACTACTGTTTGGGGCAGTACAGGCCACGATGATCGGCTACGGTCTCTGGAAGGGAGAACGCTTAAGCAAGCGTCAGATCTGCGGTTTTATACTCGCATTTGGCGGACTTGTGGGGCTTGTGTTGCCCGGTGTCTCAGCGCCACCAATACTGAGTTCTAGCTTGATGTTGGGCTCTGGTGTGGCCTGGGGAATTTATTCTTTGCGGGGTAGAGGTGCCAGCGACCCCATTCGCGTGACGGCGGGTAATTTTTTGCACGCCGCTCCGTTTGCGGTGGCCTTGGGGATAGCGATGGTTCCAAGCGCTTCATTAGCTGCGATCGCAACAGGTGGCCTATGGGCGATCGCCTCCGGTACCCTGGCCTCGGGCGTTGTCTATACTCTCTGGTACATCGCTCTAAAGAACCTGAAAGCCACCTCTGCCGCCACCGTACAGCTCAGCGTCCCCGTGATCGCAGCCATTGGCGGCATCATTTTCCTAGGAGAGGATCTGACGGTGCGTCTTTTTATAGCTTCCTTCGCCATTTTGGGAGGCATTGCGCTGGCGATTCGCGAAGCTAGGACAAAGTGAATGTGTAGGTGAGCCACACCTTACAAACTATCGACTTCAATCCCTTGTTGCTGCAGCTTGCTGTGTAGCTGAGTGAGCGATCGCTCTGCCCGAACGGCTCGCTGCTGCTCTGCTTGAACCACTTCAGTTGAGTCCTGATCCGCTGCTTCATAACGTGTAAATTGACTGAGAAGCGTACCGATGCGCTGTAAACGCTTGATTTCGAGATCGGCTCTAACGGCATCTTTGGCATTTCTCAACGCGGAACGGGTCAACGATGTTTCGGCAGCTAACTCTTCTAGATCATCGTTTTCTAAAGCCTTCAGATCGATAATGGTGCGTAGACCATTGGTCCGCAGATCCTTGACGCCTTCACCAAAGCAAGCACACAGCTTGGCTTGCAGAATCCAGTCTACGAGCTGTCGAGCACTGTAGGGGGTCTTGAGAATCAGCGGGACAAAATCAGCGGTGGCTAAGTCATAACAGGTATCGATACCTAGCTCTTCTAAGCGCAGGCTGTCATAACTACCAATCCCTTCAATCATCGTTAAAGGCGCTCTGCGAACTGACGGGTGCTCTTCTGACGAGAGCATGGGCACTCGTTCCATTAGCCAGCGCAGCCCCGAACGTGGAAACATGCCAATCAAAAAGGCGAGGGCGGGCCATAGCGTTGCCATAATTTCACCACTTTCGCTCCCTAATAGAGAATCTGTGGCGTTGTACATGACCAGCGCGGTTAGAGAGGCCAGCAGCATCCGAATACCCAGGCTGTAGTAGACAGTAGAGACCAAATCGTTGAGGGAATATCGCTGAAAAATATAGTGCAGTCCCCAGACATAGGCTCCTAAAAAGGCCATGCCAAAAATCAATCGAGAACCGGGTTGGGGGAAATGGAGTACTTCTACTTTCGGAAATTCTGTGAAGCCCAGCTGAGGAGCCAGCAGTAGCATCGATAGACCAATACAGGAGATCACTGTGGCATAGGCAACAGCCCAGAACAGTTGCAGATGTTCACCAAATTTGTGGGATTCTGCTACTACAAAAACGTTGCGATAGTCGCTATCCACCTGCAGCAAATCAAGAATGCGATTAATCTCTAGAGTGCTGCGATCGTGTCGGAAAAGATTGTAACTCAGGGCGGTAAGAGGCAAAAAGGAAGAAAGAACAATGACCGCCGTCATCAGAATCGCCGTGGGTGACATCATAGATCGATCTCCAGGGGCAGATACGAAATTATCGTTGTAGCTGGGTGCTTTTACGCAAGGTGTGGCGGATGAAGGCTGCATCTCCTCTACTGCATTGATGCTCCAATCGCTTAGGGCAGGGCATAATGCAGACACGACTCACTAGAAAACTCGATTGCTATGACTCCAGAGGAACTCCAAGAAATCCTCGACCTTGGAGAAGATCAAGAGCTTGAATTTAAATCCGCAACAGGTGGCTTCCCAAAATCATCTTGGGAAACGGTGTCAGCATTTGCCAACACCGAAGGGGGAACCATCTTTTTGGGTGTTGTAGAGCAAAGTCTTGGTTTCACGATTGAAGGGGTTCGCAACCCCCACTCCATCCTCAAAACCTTTTGGGATAACCACAACAACCCTCAGAAGCTCAGCCATCCCGTCTGCCGAGAAACCGATGTATCCATACTCACGCTTTCAGGCAAAATTCTCGTTAGCATCCATATCCCTCGGGTTGTTCGGCAGCAACGCCCTGTCTATATCAACGGCAACCCTCTAAAGGGCACCTTCAAGCGTAATTATGAAGGCGATTATCGCTGCATAGAAGCCGAAGTCAAACTCATGCTTCGCGATGCTGGCGATAATGCACTGGACGGACAAATTTTAGAAGGGTTTACACTCGACGACTTAGATTCCGAGTCACTAACCGCCTATCGCAATCGATTTGTATCTCGCTCTCCTGAACATCCATTCCTCGCCCAAGACAACCGTGAATTCTTAGAAAGCTTGGGCGGGTGGCGTCGAGATCGAAGTAGCGAACTGAAGGGTGTTACCCTTGCAGGGCTGCTGATGTTTGGAAAAGAACGGAGCTTGCTTGATGCCCTTCCAAACTACCATTTGGACTATCAAGAACAGTTATCCAACGATCCAGATGTTCGTTGGACCTATCGACTTACGCTTGATGGTAAGTGGGCACCCAATTTGTTCAACTTCTACTATCGAATCTATCCTCGACTAGTTGAAGATATCGAAGTCCCTTTTGCTCTTGACGAAACTGCAACTCGTAAAGAAGAAACCCACGTTCATGACGCTTTGAGAGAAGCCTTAGTCAACACCCTGGTTCATGCAGACCACCAGACAACGCGTGCCATTACTATTATTAAACGCGTTGATCAGTTTGTTTTCGTCAACCCCGGACGCCTACGCATTCCTCGTGATCAGCTCTATCGCGGGGGCATGAGTGATGCTCGAAATCCTAATCTCCTCAAAATGTTTCAGATGCTCGGGCTTAGCGAAAAAGCAGGCTCAGGTTTTCCAAAAGTCTTGCGAGCATGGCGAGAACAGTCCTGGCTCATGCCCCTTGTTTCTGAAGATTTGGTCTTAGAAGGAACGATGGTAGGCCTACCATTAGTCAGCATGATTTCTGAAGACGTTAAGCAGGAATTGAAGGCTGTCGTTGGTTGTTCTTACAGCTCACTCGATGAGCTTGGACGACTCATTCTTCTTTTGGCCCGAGGGTTCAACAAAATCCGCAACGCCGATATTCAGCCCTACTGCCAGCAACATCCAAGGGATATTGGAGACAGACTCAAACAATTTGTGGGATCAGGCTGGCTACAAAAAGAAGGCCATGGTCGCGGTACGCAATATCGATGGCCGACTCTTGAAGAGAGAGAATACAGCTCCGAACATACATCAGGTAGCTCCGAACATACATCAGGTAGCTCCGAACATACATCAGGTAGCTCCGAACATACATCAGGTAGCTCCGAACATACATCAGGTAGCTCCGAACATACGTCAGGTAGCTCCGAACATTTGCGTCATTCTCTACAAGCTGATTTGCTTCAAGTTGCAGCACCTGTTAGAGAAACAAAAAAAATTAGTAAGACTCTGGTGGAATCCACTATTCTCAAATTATGTGAGCAGAAATGGCTGACGTTAAGGGAGTTAGCAGAGTTACTTAAGCGTAAGCCTGACACATTGAGAAATCATTACATCACTCCCATGCTCAAAGATGAACGTTTGCAGGCACGGATGCCAAACAACCCTACTCATCCGAGACAAGCTTATCGTCGGGGAAAAACAAAAAATAAAACTTGATGTGCTAACTGCAGCTCTCAACTCAAACTCAGTATGAGATGTGATTGTCGCCCTCATTCTTCTTCGCGAGCAAGTTGCATTGATACATCAAGTGACAAAAAGCGATCGAGGGCTAAATAGACCCAATAGATAGACGATGGTGCTTGCTGCAGTTTCTGAAAACCCAATGCTGCCGTCATTGCTTCAAAACTAGGGTGAATCATCAAGGTATAAAGATCGCAAAGGTTGGGGAAATCTTTCTGCATCTTCAGTAAGGTCTGCTGAGCATCCGCCACAAACTCTGCCCGATAGCACTCAAGGTATGCAGGCTCAATCATCCAGCTCCGAATAAACACCGCCACGCAGGTTTCATCCCCTGGGGTCGCCATCACAAACGGATCAGCATCACTCAAGGAACTCAGGTGCAGTCCTCGATGGGCTACCTCAAAAAAGTTCACTTCAGATTCACTGGCGACAGGGTACAGCAGATAAAACCCCATCGGATTAAGATTGTCGCTACGGCGTAAAACCCGCATTCCCGTTCCATACTGGCCCGCCCATAGGCGCAGAAGTTGAGCGATTCGGTGGGGCGTAGACTGCAGACTTTGGTTCATCCAGCTATAGTTAGTCGCCAGTAGGTTGGCAATCGGAATGGCGTCGCATCGAGGGTCGAAGTCATCAAGCAGCAATTTCACCACAGGTTTGCTATCAGAGCCACCCAGCATTTCAGGAATTTCAGGGATGGCAATTTGCGTGGTGTTACCGTCAAAGGTTTTCTTTAATAATCCCAGAGCCGCTAGCTTGTCGAGAATCAGTCCGGCAGCGCGATCGCTTCCCTGCTCTTTGTTGCTGTAAAACAGGTTGGCCGCTTCTCGATGAGTGCAAGAAATGGGTCCCACTGGGCAGTCAAGCTGAGACAGGGGTGGCTGAAGCTTTGGATTCTCTTGGCGCTTTTGCTGGACCAGTAGATAAACCCATAGCTGTACAAAATACTGCGCTCGAATGCGCGTCAGGCCGACTCGCTTGCGGAGTTTCTCCACAACTGCCTGCTGCTGCTGAGCAGAGAACCAATGATCTGTGAATGCAGGATCGATAGGGGGCTGGCGCATCTGAGCAGTGTGATCACGGCCTATCTATCTTAAGAAACTTCGGAGTACTTCAGACCACTTCTAAAAACTTCTTGATGGTTGGAGTGGGTGGGGGAGAGTTGCGATCGCAACCCAAACTTCATCGCCGCTTCAGCACCACCCTTGCCATACTGCAGTTCAGTTCAGGAGAGCAACATGATATCCCTATTCCAAAACCCACTCCCACCGTAGCTGCATCAACCACCTGATTGACGAGTATCTAGCCATAGCCCCACATCTCATACCCACTAATAGAGCTAAACCCATGAAAACGAACGTCAACGCCACCCACACCAACGCCTGGATTACCCAAACCTGGATCTCTTTTTTCTTATCCATCACCGCCACGGGAATCGGCATCCTTTATTTACCCGTCAACCCATGGGTCAAAGGGTATTTAGGCATGGGCTTTCTATTCTCCATTGGCTCAACCGTCAGTCTTGCCAAAACAATCCGAGACGTAGACGAATCCAAGCGCATGCTGTCGCGGATCGATGAAGCAAAACTAGAGCGATTGCTGGCTGAGTATGATCCCTATCAATCTGCCCAGTAATATAGCGGTACGCGTATTGATTAGGACATCAAAATAGCTGAACACCATATCCGCCAAAGAAGGGCTGTCCTAACTCAGCCGCGTATTGCTATAAAAGCTGATCCTGCCCCATCGAAGCTTCTGGATTGGAGATCTTCTAAAATCGGCACTGCTTCCTAGACAGTAAATATGATCTGCAGCAGGAACAGTCCCAAGGCATGAATGATAAAGACAGAGCCTTATTCATTCACCCAAATTGCTTAGAGTCAAGCCTGGAAAAAGAGCTTATGATAGAGGCAATGAGCCGACTCTAATAATCGTGGCAGATTGACCAATTCTCCATAAAAGAGTTGCTCTTTTTTATTGCTCACGACAAGGCTTCCTATCACCCCTTCACTTTTGCACAGTTGCACTTCGTAATTTCTGCAAGCAGGCTTGCTCTGCGAGACGCGAAATATCGTTAATACTACTCTATGCCTAAGAAAACTCCACCTACCTTCAACTTACTCAGCATTGGTCATCGAGGCGTCGGCAAATCCGTTTTTCTGGCAGGTTGCTACGCTCAACTGCATAAAAGTCGCCTGATGCATTCCAAAGGAAAGTGGTTTGAACCGGCAGATACAAAATCTCGACAAATCCTGCGGGACATGCTGGAGTACATGCAGCGTTCTGGCCGGTATCCATCGGCAACCATGAAGATTACCGATCTTGCCTTTAAGGTAAAGTCGCGGGAGCTGCAGGGAGACTTAACGCTATGTGAGTTTCGCTGGGCCGATATCCCTGGCGAAATTTGTCACTTAGACAACCCAGACTTCAAAGCTCTCATGCTGAACTCACACGGATGCTGTGTGTTTATGGATGCCGCAGCACTTGTGCGGGACACCGATTACTGGGGGCAAATCGAGGAAACAATCAACCAAATAGAAGTCATTTCCACTCTAGCGGATCAGCAAAATATCAGTTATTTCTTCTCTTTGATTTTGACCAAATGTGATCAAATCAATGCTGATACCAATCAAATGGCTGAAATTGAGAAAAAGTGGGAATCGCTCAACACCCGCTTGATGGCATCTAACACAGTTTATCGCCGCTTCAGCACCTTTATCATCCTGGTTCCCACAGGACAAAATATTGCGATTAAGACGGAGGGAACCGCCGATCCAATTTTGTGGCTCGTATCCCAATTGAGTGAGGTCTACAAGACTGAGGAACCTCGCAGCGTCGGGGATAGCGCTGAACCAGCTCCAGAAAGCAATCGACCGACGACAGGACCGACGGCTTCACTCTCGATGCAGTCTAAGGTAGTGATCGCACTGATCAGCGTGAGTGTCATAGCCAGTTTAGGATTTGGGCTGGGAATCATACTGTCTAACCCAGAGCCTAAGAATTCTCCAGATGTTGAGCAGAGTTCCTCTGGAGTGCTGGTTAGAGGGTAGCTGAGAAAGAGACCGCTAGCACCCATTAAAATTGAAGCAATCCTAACCGCTGACTCAGCTATGACTCTTGCCACTGTTGAACACCTCACTCTTGAGGCTTATCTCAATTATGACGATGGCACTAATACCCGTTACGAACTGGTTAATGGAGAACTCACGCCGATGAGTTTGGGGTTGGGTCAGCATGGCGAAATCGCAGATTTCTTAAACAATCAGTTTCGCTCTAATATTTCAGAAAACAAGCAAGACTGGGTTTCTAAACAGATGGTGGTTGGAGTACAGTCTCCTCGGGCAGGTCGCTGGGATACGGTTCGAATACCTGATGTTGTGGTGATGTTGCGCTCTCAATGGCGCAAGCTGCAGAATCGTGAAGCCGTTATTACGTTGAGTGAGCCACCCCCGGTTTTGGTGGTGGAAGTGGTAAGCCAGTCTACGCAATCTATCGACTATCGGGCCAAGCGATCAGAATATAGCGTCCTTGATATTGCGGAATACTGGATCGTCGATCCCACAGAAGCAAAGGTCACCATTTTAAGTCTGAAAGAGGGCTGGTATGACGCAGCTGAATTTACAGGAACAGCTCTTATTGAGTCGGCAACTTTTCCAAGTTTAGATCTAAGTGCAGACCAAATCTTACAGGGAGATCTTTACGTGAACTAATCGTATGTCTTGCTAAGTCTTGACGCCTTGCGGAGCAGCAATCTATCAACGTGATATGGGAAGGATCGCTAACTATCGCGCAGCCACAGCCGCGCTACGGATTCTGGAAGTGAGATCGCAACTCCCTTCACCCTCTCCCAATCAGGCAGGCGATCTCGCTGATTCACAAAATAAATACTCACCAGCGTTAAACACACTCCACCAAACTGAATCGGACTTAGGACCTCTGACAACGCCAAATTACCAAAAATCAAAGCAAACACAGGCGTCAAAAAAGTCAGAGAGCTCAAGCTCGTCAAACTCCCAGTAGACGCAAAATAGAAAAATAGACCGTAGGCTACCGCACTACCAAAAACAGCCGCATAGACCATCAACCACCAAGATGCCGAATCAAGATCGGTCCACTGGTTCGACTCCCATAGCCCCGACCCCAAAAACAGCGTTAGCCCCCCCAGAATCATGTGCCACCCTGTTGCGCTAATCGGGTCGCAATATTCACAAACCTTGCGAATCATCACCGTGCCCACAGCCATTGACAGGGCCGCCACCAGCATCAAGGCTTGACCACTATCAAAAATCTGGCTCCACTGCAGGCTGCTCAAGCTTATAGAGCCGTCAAACCAGTGTCCCTGAAACAACTGCACAATCCATTCATCTGGTAGACCAATGCAGCTAATGCCAGCAATACCAACAGCTAAGCCCAGCCAACCCCACAAACCGATGCGCTCACCGTAGAGCCACAGGGCCAACAGCGCCACCGCTAGGGGCTGAGTATCAATCATCACTGACCCCAGACCTGCATTGGTGCGCACCAAACCAAAAGCCAGAAACCCTTGAAACAGAGTCACGTCTACAAGGGCAAACAGCACAATCCACAGCCATGCTCGCCACCCCTGCGGCTGAGAACGCCCCAACAACAGCGAAACAGCCAGTACTAGAAATCCCGCCGGACCAATTCGCAGACCCGCCAAGAACAGAGGCGTCGTATGCGGGATCACCCCCTTCATAGCAACCATCGCAGTTCCCCAGAAAAAGAAGGGTGCAATCAGCAGCAAACGATCAAAGGGGCGTGGGACAGAACTTAACTGCATTGAAGAGAAATTTTGAAGGATTTTTAATTTAAAGGCCCCAGCTACAGGGGATTCAGACCTTAGCCCTGACAAAGGTACTGGTGGCCAAGAACAGCTCAATCCTAAACGCGGATTGCTCAATATTTTGTAACATTCGTTATAAATTATAGAGGGTGCGGCTCTGAGATCACAATCAGCCCGCTATTCTAGCCAGAAGGTTGAGGGCCAAGAGCCTACCGCTATCGGCAGAAAGCCTCAAGATAGAATAGAACGCTACAGTTATTGACGGAGTAAACATCGACTGCCCATGATTTGGCCCTTTAAGCCTGCTCGCAAACAAATTGCCCGGATCGAAATCAAAGGTGCGATCGCAGGTAAAACCCGTGATCAAGTCCTGGAAGCGATCAAAACCGTAGAAGAAAAAAAATTTCCGGCCCTGTTGTTGCGCATCGACAGCCCTGGCGGCACCGTCGGCGACTCTCAAGAAATCTACAGCGCCCTCAAGCGTCTGGGTGAAAAAACTAAAATTGTTGCTAGTTTTGGCAATATCTCTGCCTCTGGCGGCGTCTACATTGGCGTCGGTGCCCATCACATTATGGCGAATCCCGGCACGATCACCGGCAGCATTGGCGTAATCCTGCGGGGTAACAATTTAGAGGGCTTATTAGATAAAGTGGGGGTCTCCTTCAAAGTCGTGAAGTCTGGACCCTACAAAGACATTCTGGCCTTCGACCGCGAAATCACAGAGCAGGAACAGCAAATTCTGCAGGACATGATTGACAGCAGCTACAGCCAGTTTGTACATACAGTTGCTGAAGGCCGCAATCTAGAGCCAGACGCCGTCAGAACCTTTGCCGATGGTCGCGTGTTTACCGGTCAACAGGCCGTCGATCTCGGTCTCGTCGATCGCCTTGGCACTGAAGAGGATGCCAGACGCTGGACCGCTGAGCTAGCAGGTCTTGACCCAGAGAAGACCAAGACATTCAACATTGAAGCACCCAAGTCACTCTTGAATCGGCTGCGGTCTAGTAACCAGAGCAATCAGTTCCGGCTGCCCTTGACCGATCAGGCGATCAATTGGCTAGAGTTTGAGGTCTCAACCAGTGGTCTGCCGCTGTGGCTTTATCGCCCCTAGACCTGCATCTTGATGTCAACATTAGCTAATACGGAACCAATTTGCCTGTATTGTGAGGCATGATTGAGCTAAGGAGGACGTGCAGTGACGGTGCGAGCGATACGTGGAGCAACCACAGCAACCGATGATTCTGCGATCGCAATTCAAGAGGCTACTTACGAATTGCTCGACATCATCGAAGCCAGGAATCACGATGTTTTGTATTTGCCAGATGTTGTGAGCGTCATCTTTTCAGTCACGCACGATCTGAGACAGATTTTTCCCGCCGCCACTGCTCGCCACCGTCCTGGCTGGGAAAATATTCCTTTGCTAGACGTCCAGCAAATGTATGTCAAGCAAGGTTTACCCAAGTGCATTCGCTGTCTGATCCAGTTCAACACCCTCGACCCTGCCCTCAAAGTCCATCACGTCTACCTCCATCAAGCAAAAGGGTTGAGACCTGACTGGGGTTAACCCTATCGTCTACCCATCGATTAAGAACCCATGAGCAATTCTTCTCCCACTGTTCAAGAGTGTATGACGACAGATCCGATTGCGGTCAAACCATTGGATTTGATCGAAACAGTAATCCAGCTCCTTGAAAAGCATCGGATTAGTGGACTGCCCGTCGTTGACGATCAAAACTATGTCGTTGGCGTGGTGACTGAGGCCGATCTTCTGATCCGTGAATCTCCGCTACAGCCACCCCTACACTTCACATTTTTAGGCAGCATCATCTACTTTGAATCACCCTCACATTTCCACGAGCAGATTAAGAAGTCATTGGGCATGCTAGTTCAGGACGTAATGACCGCTAAACCCGTCACTACAACCCCTGAAACCTCACTGGTTGACGCCGCTCAGATCATGCGCGATAAAAAGGTAAATCGTTTGCCCGTGCTTGATCAGACACAGGCTTTGATCGGTATTCTGACCCGTCACGACTTAATCTGCGCACTCAAGCCCCAGGTTTTTGGTCAGTCCGAAAGCTGAGCGTTTCAGACACAAGTTGCCAGCACAATACAAGCATCATTTACCCCTCTAAGCAAATAAACGATAGACCTATCTGCAATTTTAAGTCGGCGATTAATAAACAATCGCACTATTATTGAAGGGTGCATCGATTGAGGGGTGCATCTGTGCGCGGGGAACAGTATTTATGAGATCCGGGCTATAAAGAACGCCCTATCAGACTATTGAGAGTGAGTTTGCTGGGTTTTGCCTCCTTTGCTCTTGACTATCTCATCATGCCTCTAGACACTTTGGTCTAGGGGGTTCGACACTGCTGTACTGCCGACAATGCTTAATTCCTTCTCTAAAGGGCTTCAGGTCTTCATCTCTTCTACCTTCGTAGATTTGAAAGCCGAACACAGCGCAGCGATTGCAGCAATTCTTAGCTGCGGCCATCAACCAGCGGGTGCCGGTCAGTTCCAAATCCCGGGGGAGCAGCTTTTCCCACGGCCGATCATTGAGCAGTGGATTGATCAGTCCGACGTATACGTTTTGATCTTGGGTCATCGCTATGGTGACCTTGAGCCTGAGATGGACAAAAGCGATGTTCATTTTGAGTATGACTACGCAGTTGCCCAGGGGATGCCCGTGATTGCTTGCCTGATCGCTGGAGATCAGGAGCCGCAGGCAGCAGGCGAAACAGCGGAAAGCATCGACCGGCTGCTGCAGTTTCGACAGCAGGTTCAAGCGCACGACCCCCATTACTGGCATGAGACTCTCGATCTAAAACAGGGCCTAGTCGCCCGCCTCTCTGAGCTCCCTCAGCCCCTCCCAGATCTGTCTGTTGTGCAGCCCAGTCACGGCAACCAGACAGAAGCCTTAAGTGTCATTCTACTCACGCTCCAAACCTGCACTCAATCGATTCACGATGCAACAGCGGCAACCCAAGAGGCCTATCATCTTGCAGAGCAGTCGCTAACGATGGCGATTTCAAGCACAGCATCCGTGCAGGAAACGGTGGCTGATTTGACACAGATTCAGGCAGCCGTTGCTGAGGGTGCCCGCACAGCTAAACGCTTAGGGGAAAGCGCTCAGCAAATGTCGAAGGTCATGAAGCTGGTGAATCAACTGGTCTCTCGCACGAATGTTATTGCCCTGAATGCCAGTATTGAGGTCTCCCGCATGGGAACCCGTGGGGCAGAGTTTACGACGGTGGCGAACGATCTGCGCCAGCTAGCCAACCATACGGCCAAAATCGGAACGGCGGTGGAGCAAATTGTCCAGCCGATGCAGAAAAAAACTAATCTTGTGGTCACGGCTCTGGCAGAAGGGGTACAAGTTGCGATCGCAACCACTCAACCCGCAACACAAACCAGAGCAGCCCTAGAACAGCTCAGCCAAGCCTTAAAACAACTGAATCAAAACATGCAGCTTATCGTTCAATCGACAGCAGAACAAACGGCTGCATCCACCTGCATGACCGAGATTCTGCAATCGCTTGACGTTGGCTTTGATATTCAAAACGACAGCACACCTTGAAGATTTGATCTATAAAAATAGACCAATCTTGCGAATATGGGGTAGTGTTGGGTGACAAGCTCAACACTTCTTAAGATAGGCGTGCCATGCGTGTTTTACTCGTTTACCCCGAATTCCCTCAAAGTTTTTGGTCCTTTGACCAGGCCCTGAACTTGGTGGGTCGCAAAGCACTCCTGCCGCCCTTGGGTCTAGTCACCGTCGCGGCCATCCTGCCCCAAGAGTGGGAATTCAAGCTGGTGGACCGCAACGTCCGTGAGGTCACCGAAGAAGAATGGAATTGGTCTGAGCTGGTGATCCTCTCGGCCATGATTGTGCAGCAAGAAGATTTTGCCGCCCAAATAAAAGAAGCGAAACGGCGCGGAAAGATCGTGGCCGTTGGCGGTCCCCACGCCACATCTCTCCCTAAATTAGCCGAGGCCACTGGCGCAGATTTCCTAGTCTTAGACGAAGGCGAAATCACGCTGCCGCTGTTCGTCGAAGCCCTCGAACGGGGCGAAACCAGCGGGATTATCCGCTCAGAAGACGTCAAACCCGACGTGACCACCACGCCCGTCCCCCGCTTCGACCTGCTGGAGATGGACGCCTACGACAATATGTCGGTGCAGTTCTCACGCGGATGCCCGTTTCAGTGTGAGTTCTGCGACATTATTGTGCTCTACGGCCGCAAGCCGCGCACGAAAACGCCGGAGCAGCTAATCGCCGAACTGCAGTGCCTCTACGACCTGGGCTGGCGACGCAGTATCTTCCTGGTGGACGACAACTTTATTGGCAACAAGCGCAACGTGCGGTTGATGCTCAACGCCCTCAAAGAATGGATGATTGAATACAACTATCCGTTCACCCTCAACACAGAAGCCTCAGTGGATCTCGCCCAGGATACTGACTTCATTGACCTGATGGTGGAATGTAACTTTAATGCTGTCTTCTTAGGTATTGAGACCCCTGACGCCAGCAGCTTGGCTCTGACGCAGAAGTTTCAAAACAATCGCGATCCGCTCTCAGAATCAGTGCACACGATCATGAGCCGAGGGTTGCGGGTGACGGCAGGCTTCATTATTGGCTTTGATGGCGAGAAAACCGGAGCAGGCGATCGCATCATTCAGTTTGTTGAAGAGACCTCTATTAGTCTGGCGATGTTCAGTATGCTGCAGGCGCTCCCCAACACGGCCCTATCCCTGCGGCTCGCCAAAGAGAACCGGCTGATCGATGACGAGGGCACCGGCAACCAGACGAAGCTGATGAACTTCATTCCCACTCGCCCGGTTGAAACGATTGCCGATGAGTACGTGCGCGCCTTCTGGGAACTTTACGATCCAGAAAAATATCTCGACCGCGTCTACCGTCAGTTCAAAATCTTGGGCGAGCCAGGACATAAGACGGCCTCACGCAAGCCCGACCTAGTGACAATCAAAGCCATTGCTACCATCTGCTGGCGACAGGGCGTCCTGCGTAAAACCCGCTGGAAGTTCTGGCCCTATCTATTCAACATGATGCGGCTGAAGCCCAAAAATTGGCAGCTCTATCTGACAATCTGCGCCCTGGGTGAGCACTTCTTAGAGTATCGGCAGTTGGTGCGATCCCAGATTGAAGAGCAGCTTGCTGAATATGTACAGGCAGAATCAGCCCTCAAGCAGCAGCAAGCGAAAGAAGAACAGGCCGATCAGCTTGTTGCATAGCGCTGCTGTATAGCCTTCAATACCCCTCTACTCGTAATGAGACCAAAGCGAGACAACTCTGCTCGCCTGATTCTCTTGATCAATCGAGTAGACAAGATGATGCTGGATGTTGATGCGTCGAGAGTAGTAGCCTTTTAGATTGCCGGAAAGCTTCTCATAGGTCGGCGAATAGGGATTTTGCTTTAGAGCCTCCAGTAGCGTAACTGCATTGCCAGACAATCCAGCAGCTCGGAGCTTTTTCGCATCTTTGAGAGCACGACGACTAAATTCAATCGTCCAGGCCATTGAGTACCTTCATAAATTCCGCTTCAGAAACCCAATCATCAGCCTGCTCCGCCTCTCTAACAGAATCAACCAGACCGGGGACTGACTGCAAATAAAGCGTCTCTTGCAAACTCTCCCAGTCAGCCTTGGATAGCAGGACCGCATCTCCTTTACGACTGGTGATAACGCGTGGCACATGGTCAGTGTTGACCTGCTCTACCAAACCGAACAAGTTGGCTCGGGCCTCGCTAGCATTAACAATTTCCATAACGCTTCCACCATCGTACGACTTATTGTACCAATCTTTATCTAAGCAGCTTAGCCAGCATCAATCAGGGTCGCTAGAGCATCACGGGCAAAGCTTGCCCCGTTTGGGTCACCTTCGATGGTGGCCATTAGGCTCGCTCCCCCAATCAGGAGCAAATACTGCTGTGAAAAGAAGGAAGGGTTTTGCATACCTGCTTCAGATGCTAGCTGCATGACATAGGTTCGAATCGCCTCTCTGACCTTCACCGACACCAGGTGAGCAGGATGGTCGGCATCGGCAATCTCCAAGACAGCGTTGATGAAGGGACAGCCACGGAACTTAGGGTCAGCATACCAATCTTGAAGAACATCAAAGGTCGCAAGCAAGCGCTCTTTGGCCGTGTTGCCTTCGTTGGAAACAGCATCTTCAAACCAGGCCAGCCACTGAGTCGCCCGATACTTCATTACCTCTTCAATCAGCTGGTCCTTGGAAGAGAACCAGCGATAGAGAGTTCTTTTAGCAACACCAGAAGCCGTGATGACTTCATTGATCCCAACGTACTGAATGCCCTTTTGATAGAACAATTCAGACGCAGTCTCCAAAATCTGTTGACGGGCAGCACTCGAATCAGAACGCATGATCTTCCATAGTAGACAGACTTGTCTCCGCAAGGATATATTAGCTACTATTCTGGGTAGACAGGCTTGTCTACCTTATTGAGTTGAGAATTACGATGGAATTTACCATTCACACGATTGAAACCGCTCCAGAAGCGTCTAAGCAGCCCCTGGTTCATGCTCAGGAGACGTTTGGATTTATTCCTAACTTAGAAGGAATTCTGGCCGAGTCTCCAACAGCGTTGCAGAGCGGGATGGCACTTTGGGATTTGTTCGAGGCCAGCAGCTTCTCAACGATTGAGCAGCAGGTTATTTACCTAACCGCGAATTACGAAAATGGCTGTAGTTACTGCGTAGCAGCCCACTCAGGCTTAGCAAAAATGATCGGTATGCCTGCAGAGCATATCGAAGCTCTCCGTATCGGTCAGCCACTATCAGATCAAAAGCTGCAGGCGCTACGTCTGTTCACTCAACGCATGATTGAAGCGCGGGGCTGGCTTCAGGAGCAAGAAATTAGTGATTTCCTCGCTGCAGGGTATACAAAACAGCAGATTCTAGAAGTCATCGTCGGAATTGCTGTTAAAACGATTCACAACTATACGAACCACATTGCCGAAACTCCTTTAGATAAAGAGTTTCAAGCTCACAAGTGGTCTAAACCATAGGGATCCGCAAGAACAAAGCCCGACTGCATCACCATATTGCAACTCATAATCGTTATGAGTATGATTAAAGAGATGTTTGTGATTTGAATTATGAGTACCGTTGCGATGATCTTCGATCAGTCTGCCGCTGCCGGAGGCGGGACAACGGTTGCGATCGCATTTACAGCCAGCCTGATCGCCGGTCTCGGAACAGCCGTAGGGGCCTTACCCGTCTTTTTGCCCATCAACCTCACTGAACGAGTCCAGGGCGTTCTACTGGGGATCGGCGGCGGTATTATGCTAGCGGCTACTGCATTCTCGTTAATCGTTCCAGGGACTGAAGCGGCTATTGATTTGGGTTACTCAAAGGCCACTGCCGCTCTGCTGATGGGCGCAGGCATTCTGATTGGCGGCGGGTTTCTGTGGATAGCTAATCGCTACCTACCCCACGAACACTTCTTCAAAGGTGAAGAGGGTCCAGTCAAGCAAAATCTGCAGCGGATGTGGCTGTTTATTATGGCAATTACGATCCACAACTTTCCTGAAGGGCTAGCGGTTGGGGTGGGCGTTGGGTCCGGTGGCTTAGGCAGCAGTGGTTTAGCTCTCACCGCCGGAATCGGTCTACAAAATATGCCAGAGGGTTTAGTGGTGGCTCTTGCGCTCAGGACGCTTGAGTATTCTGCCCTCTATGCCTTCGGGGTCGCTTTGTTAACAGGTTTAGTGGAACCGATTGGCGGCGCAGTGGGAGCCAGCGTCATTGGCTTAGCTCAGCCCCTTCTACCCTGGGGGATGGCCTTTGCGGCTGGAGCAATGCTGTTCGTGATCAGCGATGAAATTATTCCTGAGACCCACCGCAAGGGCTTTGAGCAGGAGGGCACCCTCGGGATCATGCTGGGGTTTGTGGTGATGATGTGTTTGGATACTGCGCTCGGCTAGCCATTGACCACCGTAAAAGCAACGAATTGGTCACCACACCCACAGAGCTGAAGGCCATCATCGCGGCGGCGGCTGCAGGGCTAAGCAGAATACCAAAGGTGGGCAGCAAAAAGCCTGCGGCTAGAGGAATACCAACGATGTTATAGCCAAAGGCCCAAAAGAGATTTTGCTGAATTTTGCGAAAGGTGGCGCGGCTAAGGCGAATCGCAGACACCACGTCCGAAAGCTGAGAGGCTTGGCCCGCTTTCTGCATCAGGACAATATCGGCTGTTTCTACGGCCACATCGGTGCCTGAGCTAAGGGCAATGCCTACATCGGCCTGGGCTAAGGCAGGAGCATCATTGATGCCGTCCCCCACCATTGCGACGCGCTGGCCTTGAGACTGGAGGGTTGCGATCGCATCTGCTTTCTCTCCCGGTAAAACCTGGGCCTGAACTGCATCAGCATCAAGATCGAGAGATTGGGCCACTGCGATGGCAGTGTCTTGCTGATCACCCGTTAACATCTGGACCTGCAGCCCCATTGTCTTAAGCTGCTTCACGGTGTCTGCTGCCTCAGGTTTTAGGGGATCTTTAATTGCGATCGCACCTTGAAAGCATCCCGAAACTGCTAAATAAATGACGCTATTACCCTGAGCCGATAGCTGCTGTGCTCTTTGCCGGTCTGAGAGGGGCACCTCAATACCCTGCTGACACAACCAGCGCTGACTGCCCAGCAAGACTGGCTCACCCTGTACCCGAGCCGATAGGCCACAGCCCGGAATCGTTTGGCTTTCTTCTGCCTGCAAGGGGGAGATCTGCAGGGACTGCGAGCGCCCTAAAATCGCAGTGGCTAGCGGATGTCGGGTGTCCGTTTCTGCTGCCGCCGCAATTTGCCAGAAGCGCTCACGGCCCAGCGTTGCCGCTTCAGATAGCCAATCGTCAGTGACAACGGGCTGACCTGTCGTCAGCGTCCCGGTCTTATCGAAAACAACGGTATCGACGCGGTGGACCTGCTCCAGTACGTCTCCGCCTCGAATCAAGAGACCTTGCTCGGCCCCAAGACTGGTGCCCACCAGAATTGCGGTGGGGGTGGCTAAACCGAGGGCACAGGGACAGGCAACAACTAAAACTGCGATCGCAAGCTTCAAGCTCAATAGCAGTCCGTGGTTAGAACCAACATCGTGTGCCATTCCATGCATCATCGGTACTGCATGGTAGGCGACTAAATCCGGCCAAAGATGGGTGCCTAATGTGGCCCAGAAAAGCAGCGTTAGAGTTGCGATCGCCATTACCCCGTAGGTGAAATAGCCCGCCACCTGATCGGCCAATCGCTGGACCGGCGCTTTGCGGGTTTGCGCCGTCTCCACAAGATTAATAATTTGAGCCAGCGTCGTACTGGCACCCGTACGCGTCACCACCATCGTGATCGTTCCTGACTGGTTGAGCGTGCCCGCCACCAACTCATCTCCCACAGCCTTCACAGCCGGTAAAGACTCTCCCGTCAGCATCGACTGATCCACCAGCGTTTGCCCCGCCACTAGCTCCCCATCCACCGGAACCTGATCCCCCGGCAGCACCCGCAAATAGGCACCCACGGCCACCTGATCCACAGGGGTTTCCACCGCCTGATCCGTCGGCGCATCCGCCTGCGGCAGTAGATAGGCCTGGGTCGGACGCAGCGCCAGCAAAGCTTCAAGGGCCGCCGTTGCCTGTCCTCTGGCGTAGGCCTCTAGGGTTTGCCCCAGCAAAATCAAGCCCACCACCATCACCGGCGCATCAAAAAAGCAGTCCCACTGCAGAGACGGCCACAGCAGCGCCACGACGCTTGCGCCATAGGCAGTTACGGTCCCCAAGCCCACCAGACTATTCATCGTCGGCGTCCAGCGTCGGAAGCCCTGCCAACCATCCCAGAGAATCTCGCGGCCCGGACCGGCCAGCGCCAAAGTGGCCAGCACCCAGTGGAACCCCATACTCGTCAACCCTGGAATCGCCAAGCCGAAGTGACCCAGATGCCCAATACCCGACAGAATGACCAAGACCACCGCCGTCACCAAACGCTGGAGCTGCTGCACCCAAACCTGACGCCGCTTCTCGTCGTCCCGCCGCTCATCAGTACTCGCTGTCACCTGGCTCGGGAAACCGGCCTCTGTTAGCACCGTCGCCAGTCCATCAGGCTGGGCGAGGTGCGGCTGATATTCAACGGTGGCCTGCTTGGTAACCAAATTAACCACGCTGGAACAAACACCAGGCTGCTGCTGTAGACGATTTTCAACCGCCTGCACACAGCCTGCACATTTCATTCCGTCCACGTTGAGAACCGAGGTGGCAGATTCAGCAGCAGGCCGCTGCAAAGCCGATGTCTTCATAAAGTTAAGGCGCTAGGAGCAGGGTTCGAGGCGGGCCAACAGCATCAGCATCTCGTCAAGAATTGGGGTGAGTTGGCGCCTAGATTGATTGTACTGATTAAAAAAGATAGTGAACGCCAAGGGTGCGAAGGTATCACTGCGAACATAACCCGACAGATTAGAGACCCCCGTCATGCTGCCTGTTTTAACCAAAACGGTCTCCGGCGACAGGCCCGCCAACGCTCGGGAGCGTAGGGATTTTTTGAATACTTCTGCATGGGGTGAGCGGTCCATCGCCTTCAGGGTCTGCACCAGCGCTTCAGGGCTAACCAGGTTGTGTCGAGATAGCCCTGAACCGTCAGCAATGTCGTAGGTCGTCGAATCAATGCTCAGCTTGGTCAGCGTTTGCTTCAGCGTCTGCAGTCCCTGGGTCAGGGTGTCGGAATTAGAAGGCTTCTGGACACCCAAGGTTTTCAAAACGGCCTCAGCGTACAAATTATTGCTGTCTTGATTGATGGTATAGATCAGCTCTGACAGCGGCGGCGACTGAATCTCAGTTAATGTTTGCTCATCAGAGGTATCAGGCTGTTCAACATCTGGATCAGCAATCAGCTGCGTTTTATTGACCTTAATGCCCTGACCTTCGAGCTGTGCCCGCAGCCGTCGCAGAAAATAAGGGCCAGGATCGACAACAGCAATCCAAGATCGGTCAGAATCTCCCCCAGCCCGGAGCTGCCCCAAGACTTCAATCTCCAGCACACCTTCGTTGAAGCGCCGCACAATTTCGGTGTACTCAGGCTCAGACGCAGAGACGGTTCGCGATCGATTGATCAATCGCCACGGTACAGTCGGCTCATGGAGCTGCCATTCCAGCCTCAGCGGCTCACCCAGCACCTGCGGATACAGACGCACCTCGTAGGCGTTTTCGTTGACCATTAGACTGTTGACTGGCGACCCCCATCCGGCCTGGAGGTCTTCCCATTCCCAACTGGGCACTACAGCTGGCCCCTTGAAGACTGTATCGTCACCAATAAGGGTCTTAATACGTCGAACACCTTGGCTATGAAGCGTTTTTGCAATCTTCTGCAGCGTTTGATCTGAAAAACTAGGATCACCTTGACCGACAATTTTCAGGGCGTCGAGAGTGGGCGGCTTGCCAACGCTCTGAACAGGCGTTTTAATTTGATAATCAGGGCCTAGAGCCGTCAAAGCAGCAGCAGTCGTGAGCACCTTTGTCGTAGAGGCGGGTAGAAAAAATCGCTGTGCTTCTCGTGCGTAGAGCGGCTTAGAAGAATTGAGGGGTTGAACAGAAACGCCGATGCGCGCCCGCTGTAGCGCGGGTCGGGCCGCAATTTGATCTAAGGCGGTTTCTAGGTCAGCCGCGCAGATGCGATTATCTTGGCGAACGTCAGGGCGATTAGCCTGGGCATTTCTAAAGTCAGCCGCAAAAACAGAGGAAGCAATCGTCAACCAAACGGTTGCGCAGCACAGGAAAAAACGAGGGGCTGTTGAAGTCATAGGGTCTGCTCTAGAAAATCTGGTTGCTAGCTTAGCTCGAATTCTAGCCTGGGTTCAAAAACGCTATTCTTTGGAAAAAGTAAATCCATTTAAGATAGACATTAGCAATTTAAGACTGTTAGCAAGATAATCTTAGGCATTCAACAGGAGGCAGCAAGAAAAAGAGGACATATTGATCAGTCAATCTTCTGTTATCTCCGCCATCCAAAAAATGACGAACAAGAAAGAGAAATAGTTGATTTTTAGCGAATACCCTATTGTGCTAAGGTTGGCAGCTTGAGTAGAATAGATATTAGTTGAACTCTAATTCTCTAGAGAGACACATTAGAATTTAAGAGGACTAATGTTAGAGTTCAATAGAATATATTGCGTGATACTGCTAGTAGGATAATGACCATGGCTACGAAGAGTGAACCCTTAACCGGTTCAGATTTACTCAATAAAGTTAAAGATCTCAATAATCTAAGTGCCGAAGCTAAAGCGAAAAAGTGCGGCTACTTCACGGTTACGAAAGATGGCGCTGAGCGAGTGAGCATGATGAAGTTCATGAACGCTCTATTAGACGCGGAGGGAGTTGAGCTAGACAGTAAATCATCCAACGGAAACGGTCGCGGAGGCCGGAGTGCCAGCTACCGCATCAGTGTGCAGGCCAATGGTAACTTGCTCATCGGTTCAACCTACACGGAGCGCATGGATTTGAAGCCCGGAGATGAGTTTGAAGTCTCCTTGGGTCGTAAGCATATTCACCTCAAGCAAATTTCTGAGGACGACGAATAGCCGGAAGAGATCAGCGTCAATTGGCTAAGCCTCTGTAATGCTGATCTGACTGATTGACAAAAAAATCTTCAACTCTCTAAGACCATCTAGTCTTGTCACTTTTAAGTTTAAATGGCAAGGTTCGGGTGGTCTTTGCTCGTTTATTGTGGGTGTTATGGCTCTCAAAACACACCGATTCTCTCGCTCAGCTAACACAATTGGGACATATTTGGTCTTAGTTGCGATCGCAACTATCATGCTAATTCCTTTACTTTGGCTAACCCTAACGGCCTTTAAGCCTGCCAGCGAGAGCATATTTCCACAAACTGAGAATATCGTTCAATTCTTCCTAGATTTAAGTCCAAGACAGCCAACCTGGGAAAATTTTGTACGCGTTCTCTGCAATAGCTCGACCCCAGACTGGGATAGCTGTATGCAGGCATTATTTGATATCGATAGTCCCCAGCCCTTCGGACGTTATTTCCTTAATAGCTTTTGGATTGCGACCCTAACGGTCACCCTCAATCTGCTGTTTTGTTCCCTTGCAGCCTATCCGCTCGCTAGACTTGACTTCGCAGGCAAAGACTGGATTTTTACCGCAGTGGTTTCCACCATCATGATTCCGTTTCAGATTGTGATGATTCCGCTTTACGTATTAACAGTAAAGCTGGGCCTGACTAACACTTACCTCGGCGTTATTTTCCCTACTATTGCCTCTGCCTTCGGTATTTTTCTGCTTCGACAAGCCTTTCAGGGTGTACCCAAAGAACTTGAAGAAGCCGCCCGCATTGATGGCTGCACAGAGTTAGGCATCTGGTGGCATGTGATGCTACCGTCGGTGAGACCGGCGCTGGTCACGCTGGCGATTTTTGTCTTCATTGGCTCCTGGAGTGAGTTTCTCTGGCCGTTGCTGGTGCTAGATGAGGTGCAGTCCTACACGCTGCCGTTGGGAGTCGCTCGACTGGCGAGCTTTGACTCCATTGACTGGCGACTGACGGCTGCCGGTTCCGTGATTTCAATTGCGCCCATTTTGCTATTTTTCTTGATTATGCAGCGCTATATTGTTCCCTCTGAGGTGGGCAGCGGTCTCAAGGGCTAGCGCTTGTAGAAAGTCTAAAGCCAGAGACAATGAACCTAACATCGTGGTTTGATCGGTAAAACAATTCATCCTATGGAAACGGCAAGCATGGCTGTGACACTGATTCAGAACTGGCTTACGGAAACGCACCTAATCCATGATGCAATCGCGCAGATAACGCCCCACCTAACACCGCTCGCCCAAACTTACAGCGATGATTTAGGAAGCACGGTTCAAGGGGCCTGGGATAATTTCATTCAGTCGGGGCAAGTTTGGGCCTTACTGATTGGCTTCGTCATCGGCTATATTTTCCGCAGCATTACGTCTTACTAAAATCCACGCGCCGACTCGAAGCCGCAGGGATTTAAACTTCTTAACGGCATAGATCTAGTTGCGAATCACCATCACCATGACGTCGTCTCCTAATTTTGACTTCGGAGGGAGAGGGCTTCTAGATTGCAGTTGCTTTTTATTTTCCACACTATCGACGGAACGTTCACCTTGGCTGCTTCTACTTCCAACCCCCAACCCTGGAGTCAGCGTTTTGAAGGAGCATTGCACCCTGCGATCGCAACTTTCAACGCCAGCATCAGCTTTGATATTGCCCTGATCGAGTACGACATCACGGGTTCTCAAGCCCATGCTCAGATGCTAGCCCAGACAGGAATCATTTCTGAAACCGAAGCTGAGCAGATCACCACAGGTCTGGAGCAGATTCGTCAGGACTACCGCCAGGGCAATTTCCAGCCCGGTGTCGATGCCGAAGACGTCCACTTTGCGGTGGAGCGACGGCTGACAGAACTGATCGGCGACACAGGTAAGAAACTACATACAGCTAGATCGCGAAACGATCAGGTGGGTACCGACATTCGGCTCTACCTGCGAGATCAGATTCAACAAATTCAGGGACTGCTGCACCAGTGGCAAACAACGCTCGTTGAATTAGCGTCAAAGCATGTCGAGACAATGATCCCCGGCTATACCCATCTGCAGCGCGCCCAGCCCCTGAGCTTAGCCCATCACCTATTGGCCTATTTTGAGATGGCCCAGCGAGATCAGCAGCGGTTAAGTGAGATTTGCGATCGCGTTAACGTTTCCCCCCTCGGTTTGGGGGCGTTAGCAGGGACCCCCTTCCCCATCGACCGTCAGTTCACCGCCGACCAGCTTGGATTTGGAGGTTTATACGCCAATAGCCTAGATGGCGTCAGCGATCGTGATTTTGCCATTGAATTTCTCTGCGCCGCCAGCCTAATCATGGTTCACCTGAGCCGTCTTGCCGAAGAAGTGATTTTCTGGGCCTCTGAAGAATTTAAGTTCATCACCCTCAAAGATAGCTGCGCCACCGGCTCCAGCATCATGCCTCAGAAAAAGAACCCCGACGTACCGGAGCTAGTACGGGGCAAAACCGGGCGCGTCTTCGGCCATCTCCAGGGCTTACTGGTGCTGATGAAAGGGCTACCGCTGGCCTACAACAAAGATCTGCAAGAAGACAAAGAAGCAATTTTTGACGGCGTGAATACGGTCAAAGCCTGTCTAGAGGCAATGAACATTCTGATGTCAGAGGGCTTAGAGTTCCGCACCGCTCGGCTGAATACGGCAGTGACCGAAGACTTCTCTAACGCCACCGATGTTGCGGATTATTTAGCCGCCAAGGGCGTTCCCTTTCGAGAGGCTTACAATATAGTCGGTCAGGTGGTTAAAGTTTGTCTGGCTGATGGCAAGCTTCTCAAAGACCTAACGCTTGTTGAGTGGCAAGAGCTTCATCCGCAGTTCAGCGATGATATTTGGGATGCGATCGCACCTCAACAGGTCGTCGCCGCCCGCAACAGCATTGGCGGCACAGGATTTGATCAAGTTCGTAAGGCTCTAGCCAGAGCAACCTCAATTCTCAGCTCTGATAATGCCTAGGATCTACCAGGAAAACCTGTACAGTTGTCTGAATCGGATGACTACGACACAGATCTAATTTTCACTGCGTTCTTCTTATGGAGCCATCATGAGAAGCAGCAGCTCAACCACAAATTTCAGACAGCTTGCACAGTAAAGCACTAGCCCCTTAAGTTTTAGGAAAACAACTCGCACTCCTGATACTCTGCCCCCAGAATTGGGGGGTTGGGGGGGCCAGTGCAAAAAAATTTGCGACGTTCCTATCCACTCGCTGGTCTTGATTCCAAGCAAATCTAAACAGGACTCCAACATGATTGCATCCGCTCCCTTAAGCCAAGCCACCGCTAATTTACCCCCCATTTCTGGCTCAGAAGCAGACCTAGCCCAAATCACGAACCACAGCGATCACATCTATTTATCCCAGACAGACTTAAACCTCGACGCCCTCAAGTCTGGCTTCGCCTGTGCCCTACACATGCATCAGCCGACGATCCCCGCCGGAGCCAACGGAGAGCTGATCTGCAACCTGCAGCATATGTTCGAGCATCCCGACCAAGGGGACAACCACAACGCCGAGACCTTTGCCTGGTGCTATCGCCGCATGGGTGAGTTCATTCCTGAACTAGTTGCCAAGGGCTGCAGTCCTCGGATTATGCTCGACTACTCCGGGAATTTACTCTGGGGTCTGCAGCAGATGGGTCGCCATGATGTCTTAGATGCCCTGAAGAAAATCACCTGCGACACTCAATATCAGCCCTATGTCGAGTGGCTGGGCACCATGTGGAGTCATGCCGTCGCCCCTTCCACACCGATCCCCGATCTGAAGCTCAACATCCAGGCTTGGCAGCAGCACTTTGCCGATCTGTTCGGCGTGGAAGCCCTGAAGCGAGTCAAGGGATTCTCACCCCCAGAAATGCATCTGCCCAACCACCCTGACGCCCTTTATGAATACCTCAAAGCCCTCAAAGAATGCGGCTATCGCTGGCTAATGGTTCAAGAGCATTCCGTCGAGCGCCTGGATGGCTCTGGCCTACACCACGAAGATAAGTACATTCCCAATCGCCTCGTGGCCCGCAACTCTAAGGGTGAAACCGTCAGCATGACGGCCCTGATTAAAACCCAGGGATCAGACACTAAGCTGGTTGCCCAAATGCAGCCCTATCACGAAGCGAAGGGAATGCAGCAACAGCAAATTGGATCTGTCTCTGTGCCGAGCTGCGTCACGCAGATTGCCGATGGCGAGAACGGCGGCGTGATGATGAATGAATTCCCCCGCGACTATCCGCCGGTTTGGGAAAATCTCGATCAGGGGATCGCTGGCTTTAACGGCACTGAATATCTCGAACTCCTGGAGGCCGCTGGCGTCAATCCTGAAGATTATCCAAGCTGTCAGGCGGTGGGACAGCATAAAATTTGGCAGCAGGTCGCGCCGGAGCAAGCCACGCCAGCAGCGGTAGAACAAGCCATCCGAGACTTGACTGAATCTGATCATCAGTTCCATATGGATGGTGCGTCCTGGACGGATGATCTGAGCTGGGTCAAGGGCTACGAAAATGTCCTCGAACCAATGAATCAGCTCAGCGCTAAGTTCCATGCGAAATATGATCCCCTGGTTGCGGCAGATCCAACCGTTACGCAACAGTCCGGTTATCAAGAGGCACTGCTCTACGTGCTGCTGGTGGAAACAAGCTGCTTTCGGTACTGGGGTCAAGGCACCTGGACGGACTATGCCCGAGAACTCTATCGTCGAGGTGAAGCACTGCTGTCATAGCGTTTGCCCGTAATATTACGGAAATCCTAGACACACCGACCTATTGAAAGGCCGTCTGGGAATCCTAAATTGAGGGATTCCAGACGGTTAGTTCATGGCATTGTCGATCCGCAGGTCCTATGCCTGGGCCTATTTGACGATCTTATTTTTGGGGTACACGCTAGCGGGGTGGATCTTGGCAGCCTACGGGGCGCCCAGCTTCGTTTGGATTTTGACGCTGGTGCTGACAGTGCATTTGGCGAAAGCAGGACCAGATGCGATCGCACTTTCGATCACTTGGGTCGTTTCTTTGTTGTGGGGTGCCGCCTATCTGGGGATTCACCCCCAGGATTTTCAATGGGCGACAGGATATGCCTGGGGAATGTCCCTGCTATCGCTGTGGTTTCTGGCCCTGCTGCTCGTAGTGCAATTGGCCTTTGCCAGTCCATTCATACCCAGATATCGAGATCACGAAATGCAGAAGGCATATTTTTTGGTGAAGCTCATCTGGAGCGGCTTAGGAATCGGGGGCCTCACCTACGCATTGGGAGGATTAACGTGGGTCGGTTAACGGGAAGATTACAGTCAAGACAATCAGATCGGGGGCCTACAGCGGAAAAACTGCTACAGCGCTTAGACCCTAAAATTTTCGATAGTCTGACTTCAGAACAAACAACAGCAATAACCACGCTACTGACTCAGATCACGCTTGGCTCCTCGGCTCAGCGACCGAAGATTATCGACATTCGATTTGTCGTTGATCTGATCATCACCCGCTTTTACCTCGTCTTACTGGTGGGCAAAGATCGGCGTCATAGAGAACGATCCCGCCAATCAACAGGTCTCAAAAAAATCGGCAACGCCATCGCCGCAGGGCTGCTCCTAGTAGCAGCTAATTTAGTGATCAGCGCCGTTATTTTACTGAGCGCTTACTTAATAAAGTCAGCGTTGGGTATCGACCTCCTACCCGGACATTTTGCTAGATACCTGCAGCAGCTATAGACCCTTGGCGCTTGAGCTAGAGACGTCCCCTAGATAATAGTCCTCGCCGCCATCGACTTCGCGGAGATCGGCTGCTTTGGAAATCACTCTCATCATAGATTTCGCCCACCAACTCTTCCAAAATATCTTCTAGGGTGACAAGTCCCACGGTGCCGCCATACTCATCAACAACAATGGCAAGATGAAGCTGCTTTTGCAGCATTTCTTTTAAGAGCGCCGCCACCCACTTTGTCTCAGGCACATAGAAGGGCGGATCCATTGCCGATGTGACCGATTGATTACCGTTTGTCTTCAGGGCTTGCAGAGCCTGTTTCAAATGGGTAATGCCGACAATGGCATCTTTAGATTCTTCCTGCACCGGTAGGCGGGAATGTCCGCTCTCCAGGCAGAGATCAATGACATCCTGTAGCGTCGCCTCATGGGAAATCGTGAACATATCAACACGGGGCTTCACCACTTCACGCACCCGCAGCTCATCTAGCTCCAGCGCCTTATTGAGAAGCTGGCGCTGCTGTAGGTCCAGTTGACCTCTACCCCCCAGAACGTCGATCAGAAGCTGCAGATCGCTCACGGACTCAGCCTGCTGCGCCGAGTTGCTGCTCAGGAGTCGAATAGCAAACTGGGCAATGGCTTCAAACATACGCACAATCGGCAGCAGTAGGACTGACAGCCAATAGATGGGTCGTACCACCCACTGAAAAATAGCGCTGGCGTTGCTAATGGCCAGGGACTTGGGGGTGATTTCACCGAAGACGAGCAGCAGAAAGGTGACGACGGCGGTTGCAATTCCGAGTCCAGCCCCACCAAACCAGATCACGAATAGATTGCTGGTCAAAATTGCCGCGAAATTATTAACGAGGTTATTACCGACCAGTAGGGTGGTGATAAATCGCGCCCGCTTTTCCAGAACAAGTCGAAACAGCCCGTCCGTGTCTCCCTGCTCCTGCATTAGGCCCCGCAGCTTCAGGTTGTCCATTGACGTAATGGCGGTTTCTGAGCCAGCAAAGAAGGCGGACAGCAGAAATAAAATGATCAGAGCAACAATGTCTAGCCTGACGTCTCCGAGTAATGGGGCTGTTGCTGCTAGGGGATACGAAAGAAAGGAGGGAATCACAGGCAGCTATAGTGGCGGATGTGATTGATTGTATTATGCCAACCCTGATGCGTCTCAACTATTCATGAGCCCACCTACTGTAATTAAAGCTGCGATCGCAATTCTCTATCAAGACGGGCGATTCTTACTGCAGCTCCGCGATGACATCCCTACGATTGTCTATCCCAACCAGTGGGCCTGCTTTGGCGGTCATATGGATCCGGGCGAAGAGCCTGAAGCGGCCCTCTACCGAGAAGTTGATGAAGAGATCGGCTACACCGTCCCTGAAGCCACTTTCTTCAAGGAGTATCGTGACCCCGGCGTGATTCGCTATGTCTTCGCCTGTCCCCTCACGGTTGAACTTGGCAGCTTAGAACTAAAGGAGGGCTGGGATATGGGATTATTTACCCCTGAGGAAATTCGCATTGGTAGCTGCCGCGCACCCCGGGATGAGCAGCCTCGATCGATTGCGATCCCTCACCAGGCTCTGCTGCTCGACTATATTTAAGCAAAATAGATTGGAATAAAAAAATAAACTTGAGGCACCTGTTTAAAGGGAGTTTGAAATCAGGACACTGACAAAGAGTCAACGTTAGTCATTCTGAGGCTGTGCTCAGCTAGGCGGTCTCCAATTGTCCACAAGCTCCTTCAAATTCATTTTGGGCCTCTTCAAACTGCCCTTGAGCCTCTTTAAATTTCCTTTGAGCCTCTTCAAACTGTCCCTGTGCTTCTTCAAAGTTCCCTTGGGCCAAACTTGCCGCAGCCCCATTCGCTGTTTGCTCAGCTCCGTCTATTGTTTGTCCAGCGTCAACAAAATATACGTCATAGGCATCTTTCGCTTTTGTCTGGGCCTCTTTAAAAGGCTCCTGTGACGAATCTGATCCAGCCTCATTCGCTCTACCTTGCACAGCTTCGTTGAATTTATCCAGAGCGCTTTGTGCTTTTTGCCGAGTCTCTTTTACTTGTTGGTAAGCCTCATCTGCTTTTTGCTGAGCCGCTTTAGCTTCACTTTTAGCCGCTTGTTGCTGGACACTTTGCTCCCCGTTTCCAGATGTTTCTGTATTTCCATCTGCTTGTTGTTGAGTCGCCTGTTGTGAAGCTCCGTCTGACTTCTGCTGAGTTCCGGCTTTGCTATCAGTTGCTTGCCCCTGGGCGTCTCGCTCGCTAGGTTCTTCTTCTGAACTCTTACTCGCCTGTTCTTGAGCAGTCTTTTTCTGTCTCGGAGTCCGCTCAGGCATTTTCAACTGCTCCCTGGCTTTCGCAATCGAACTAGAAGCTCCTTTTTGAATTCCTGTCCAAAGCTTGGTCCCTGCCTCGGAAACTGTGCTGCTGTCAGAATTGTTGTTTGCTTTGGCAAGATCTGAAACACTCTCGGTCACCCTCGATGAGCTACTCCAAATCCATTCAAAAGAAACAAGGACACCACATAGGAGCAGCCACAACAGTGAAACTGACTCTCTCAAGATTTCCCAGGTTCGCTTGAAAAAGTCTTGATAAACCTTTGCTGTATCTTCTCCTGAAATAAGCCGCCACCAATCGGTGGCCTTATCTTTGATCGGACTGCTTGCTGAGTTGCTCATGTAGGATATCTCCGTTCCAGGAAACCTCTTATCGTTACTATGATGGACTGTTCCCTGAACCGGGTCAATCGGTCCAGTCTTGATCGGCAGTGCTGGGATACGGTGAGAAATTTTTGCGATCGCAACTCACCCCCCACCTCTTCCCAAAGCAGCGAGAAGATTAACCTAAAATTTTCTCAAGGTTAATGTTCGGTTTACATCCCGTTGAGTTGGATCGCTATCGCGGTAGAACTAGAGTGAGCTAACCGCCTGAGCCAAAAATTTTTACATCCGCAGGCGATCAGCCATCCGTCCTTTCCCCATGGGGAAGCCCAGCGATGCAAATCGATTTTCACCACGGGGTCACCTACGTCGTCGCCCGACTAGCTGGCTTTGAACACCAAGACGCACAGGTAATTGCCTATTCGGCGCAGTACGTCGATGACGCCACCAACGCTGGCATCATCCGCTTTAACAACGGCACTGAATTCAACCACGTCAGCTCTGCCCACAAATTTTTAGACTACCGAAACTTTCGTGAACTGGCCCATCACCAAGTCTGGATGCCCTTTCACTTTCTCCCCGGAAACGGTGGCCTGCCCGCAGATCAAAGCCCCATCGGTTCATTCATCGACAAACTAATCTGTCGGCCCAACAGCTACATCGCTCAAGATATGGTGGCCGCCTGTATTTCTAATAGCTTATTTAGCACTCACCCCACCCACCCACAATCCCATAGTCTTCACCGCTTAGGCATCACCATGCACGTCTATGCAGATACCTGGGCCCATCAGGGATTTGCAGGCATCAGCCACCCGGTCAACGAAGCCAAAATATTAGTCGATGCCCAGGGTAAAATCGACCAAAAATCAACGGAGCGCGTCAAGCGATATTTCAACAAAAACTTCGTCAACCGATTTGCTCACTTCTTCATCAGCGAAGTCTTTCCCCTCGGCCACGGCGCTGTTTTGAGTAATCCTGATCGCCCCTACCTGAAATGGGGCTACACCAACGGCCTCAATCAGAGAATCATGCGCGATAACCCGACCGATTTTCTCGAAGCCGCCGACCAGATGTGTCGCTGGATGCAGCGCTATCGCATCGGTGACCCCGCTGCCTGCTGTCCCGGCCTACCTCAAGCTGATAAGCAACTCATTGCCAAACTGCTGCAAACGACAACCAAGCGCAGCAGCCGCAGCAGACATAAAATCTGGCTTAGAGCGATCGCAGAAGGCCAATTCAGCTTTGGCAAGACCCAAGTAACCTATAAAGCAAAAGGAAAGGGATCTTGGAAACACCAAGCCCTGGGCACGGAAGCCGTTGTTGATACCGGCGACGAAATTTTTCCGTTTCAGGCCACATTCCTAGACAGCCACTGGAAACGATTCCACGATGCCCTCGAAGAACACCGCACCTACGTTGTCCATAAGCTGCTCCCTAAGTACGGCATCCGCATGGGATCGCAGATTGAGCAGCCTAGCATCCATTAACTATTCGCCTACTCTCGCAACGTCTTGTTGCTGTTCACAATCGCTGGCTTCAAAAACCGAGAAGATAACCACTCCGACCGATTTAAAATACTAATCATCAACCGGCCACATCGCTTGGCAATCTGAGCCACAATCGGGGAAGCCGTCGGCCCACGCAAATTCTCAGTCGTCATCCAATCGCCCGACGCCTGCATCGTCTTGTAATGCTCACAGCGAGTGCAGGGAATATCGTCTCGCGGCTCAGCCTTACCCATCACCATATCCTGGGCATACCCCACCTTTTCCTGGTAGCCCTGCTTCCCATCAGCCTCAAACATATTGCCGAAATCACCCCAGTAGTTGAAACAGCAGCCCAAAACTCGACCATCCCAGTTGACTTGAGGCGACGTCCATAGCTGCTGGCAGATATCTTTGCGGATATACCCAGTGCCGTAGGTTTCAGCATATTCGCTACGGCTAGAAACACCGCTTGAGGTCTGCTGCCGCACCAGTTCCTTATCCTGAATCGGCGAAACCTCCTCATCCCATGAAAGTTTCAGATAAAACTCCATGTTGAGGTCTTTCGCTAATTCTCGGGCCGTCTGAATTTCATGCTCATTGTGACCAAAGGCCACAAACTGCCAGAGCAAGAGTGGAAAGTCAGACTTATAGATCTTCTTATAGTGATTGATGGTTTTGATATTCTCAATCACGCGATCAAAGTCACCGCCGACTCGGTATTGCTTGTAGGTCTCTTGGCTGGCCCCATCAATAGAGCAGTCGATGTGGCGAAACTTATATTTAACGAGATTTTCAAGAACTTCTGGCTTGACCGTATTCAGGTTCGCTCCGTTACTGGCCGTCAGAATCACACCTTTTTGATAGGCATATTTCATAATCTCCGTCAGCTCAGGGTTTAAGAAAATTTCTCCCCAGTTAGACAGCTCAATATGAACAATGGCAGGATTGCGATCGACTAAATCCTTAAAGTTCTTGAACGCTAAAAATCCGCTGCCCAGGTTCTTTTTGGTCTCACCCTGAGCGGTCGGACAAGACGGGCACTTGAGCTGACAAAAGGTTGAAGCTTCTAGACGAATCGAGATTGGCTCTTGAACAACGGTCATCTTCATCTCTCCAGTAAGCGCCTAGGGGACTAGCGTTCATCTTAATACGCTCTTCTGAGAAGCGTATTAACACCCACACGACAGCCAGAGAAAGCTAGCGAATAGAATTCGCGCCTACAGGAACAAAGTCTGCCCGCGCAGACTACATATATCGGGGCTTACAGCAATCCGCGCAGATGCATTTTGCTTGTGTAGCTGCGGTTGAAACCGCTCAAAACCCGGCAGTCAACGGCTGGCGGTCTGGGTTGGTTTACGCGATGGCCGTGGACGATGCTGGAGCGGAAATCTCATATCTAAAGTTGCTAGCCCTGCTCCCAGCGCTTCAGCAATGGTGTTGACGAGGCGATGAATACCGACAGCGCCCAAGGCTAGCCCCACAGAGAGCGTTTGATCGCTAGTCAGAACACCGGGCTGGCTAAGAAGTGTACTGGTCACCAACTCTAAAACCCCAACCCCCCCCGGAACCCCAGGGATAATAAAACCGAGCAGCCAGCCCAATGTATAGATACTCATATATTTGGGTATCAAGAGCGGCTCGATGGGGGTCAGAACGCTGAGGGTGACAATGAACCCCAGCGATCGCACCAAAACAAACAGGATTTGTCCCAGAAGCGGTCTCAGCGGATATCGCTCAAGCTTAATAGCATCAGAGGCATCCGCTGGCTGATTTTTCTTCGACCCTTGGGGCACAAATTTGACGAGCCGCTGCAGAATACGGGGATGAACCACGAGCAAAATCACAATCAGGCCTAAAACTGCAAAGATCTGTTGCTGCTGAGGCACACTCAACAGAGACACAATCACGCCCGAGGCCGCCATCAGCAGGGTATCGAGGACCACGCTCAAAGAGGCAGGTCCGAAGGGAATACCAATGTCTGTAGCCGCAAGGGTGCGGCCATACAGATGAACGACGTTACTGGGTAAATATTTGGCAATATTGGTGGTCAGGTAGATCTGAGCGGCCCAGGCTTTATTCACAGGCTGCCCTAAATCTTGCAAAATCTGGCCCCAGATCCAGCCCGCCCAAACGAACGCCAGCAGCGTAATGCCTGTTGCAAACACGAGACTAGCCCAGGCGGGAGGCGTAATCTGAATGCTGGCGATGCCTTGCCAGTGACTGTGCAGCGTTTTGCCTAAAAAAGCTAGCGCTGCTGCCATGATGAACAGATAGACCCAGCGCTTGTAGCGGCTCCATTTTTGCTTCAACCCGCCCCAGAAATTTTGCATGAATCCCATAATAATGTTGAGGGCAATGGGTCTAAGCCTGGGGAGACAGTCCCTTGGCGGCTAACCACTCTGGATTGAAAAGCTTGGATTGATACCGCGTGCCGCTGTCACACAGAACAGTCACGATCGTGTGCCCCGGCCCCATTTGCTTCGCCAGGGCAACGGCGGCACCCACGTTAATACCGACCGATCCCCCCATGAACAGGCCATCCTGCTGCAGAAGCTGATAAACGACCCGCAGGCATTCAGGGTCGTCGATTTGAATCGCGTCATCAATGGGGGCATCCTGAAGATTGGCGGTGATCCGACTGTTACCGATGCCTTCAGTGACGGAATTACCTTCGGATTTGATTTCTCCGGTTTTCACGTAGCTATACAGACCACTCCCCATTGGATCGGCGAGGACTGTCTTCACTTCAGGGTTTTTCGCTTTCAGGTAGAGGGCAACGCCTGCATAGGTACCGCCAGTGCCGGTCGCGGCAACCCAGGCATCCACTTTGCCATTGGTTTGTTCCCAAATCTCTGGACCCGTGGTTTGATAGTGAGCCTGACGATTAGCAAGATTATCGAACTGATTGGCCCAAACTGCATTCTCGGTTTCTTCGGCTAAGCGACCCGAGAGCTTGACATAGTTGTTGGAGTCACGATAAGGGACGGCCGGGACAGCCCGCACTTCAGCACCTAAGACGCGCAGGGCATCCATTTTTTCTTGGGACTGGGTTTCAGGAATCACAATCAGGCAGCGGTAGCCTTTGGCGTTACAGATATGGGCAAGGCCAATGCCGGTGTTGCCTGCGGTGCCTTCAACTACGGTGCCGCCAGGTTTCAGTAACCCCTTGGCTTCGGCATCTTCGATGATAAAAAGAGCAGCACGATCTTTGACGGATCCACCGGGGTTAAGAAATTCTGCTTTACCGAGAATTTCACAGCCTGTTTCGTCGCTGAAGCTATTCAGACGAATGAGGGGCGTATGGCCGACGGTACCGATGAATCCGCTCTTAATATCCATGAATGATTATTGATGCTGCACGTCTATCATCCCATTGATGATAAACGTTCTGGCGATGGGAAATAGAGGATCCACGGAAAAAGGCTGGGTTCGTTATCATGAGTTTCATGCATCTCCCTGGCCACAGCGCGGATGACGGTCGTATTAAAGGGTTAAATGATCAATTCTCAGGCTAGTGCTGCGTCTCTGAAGCAAACGCTAAAGCGCACGATATTCTTTGATCAAGACCCCAGCCCCGAGCTGTTCGCTATCTTGGCTGTCTATTTCGTCCAGGGTATTTTGGGACTGGCTCGATTAGGGGTCAGTTTTTTTCTTAAGGATGATCTCGGCCTGAGTCCGGCAGCGGTGGCGGCGATGATGGGGATTGCTTCACTGCCTTGGGTGGTCAAGCCGCTGTTTGGCTTTCTGTCGGATAGCCTTCCAATTTTGGGCTATCGTCGCCGGTCTTATTTGGTGCTGTCTGGCATTTTAGGCTGCTTGGCTTGGGTAGCAATGGGAACGGTGGTGAACTCGGCAGTGGCGGCAACGGTTGCGATCGCAACCACTTCAACTTCAACCGCAATCAGCGACGTAATTGCCGACTCAATCGTCGTCGAGCGCATTCGCCAAGAATCGCAAAGTGATGCTGGCTCTCTGCAGTCATTGTGCTGGGGAACAACCGCGTTAGGCGGCGTTGTGACGGCCTACTTCAGCGGCTGGCTGTTAGAGCATTTAAGTACTCGCAGCTTGTTTTTGATCACGGCAACATTTCCGCTGATTGTATGTGCGATCGCAAGTCTGATCATTGAGGCCAAAGCCAATACGCCACCTAGCTTTAAGACCGCTAAGCATCAGATTGTGCAGGTAAAAGATGCGATCGCACAGCCCAGCATCCTGCTGCCGGTGCTCTTCGTCTTTCTATGGCAGGCCACCCCAAACTCTGAATCAGCCTTTTTCTTTTTCACCACCAACGAGTTAGGATTTAACCCCGAATTTCTGGGGCGCGTTCGCCTCGTGACCAGTCTGGCCTCTCTGTTCGGCATTTGGCTCTTTCAGCGGTTCTTCAAAGCCGTCGCCATGCGCACCATCTTTCTGTGGACAACGCTGCTGTCTTCAGCCCTCGGCATGACAACGCTACTGTTAGTCACCCACGCCAATCGCACCCTTGGTATTGACGATCACTGGTTCAGTTTAGGGGACAGCCTGATTTTGACGGTCATGGGTCAGCTTGCCTACATGCCGGTTTTAGTCTTAGCCGCTCGCCTATGCCCAGCAGGAATTGAAGCGACAATGTTCGCTCTGTTAATGTCAATTATTAACTTAGCGGGCATCCTGTCCCATGAATCGGGCGCTCTGCTAATGCATCAACTCGGCGTCACTGAATCCCAATTTCAAAATTTGTGGCTGCTGGTGATGATTACCAACCTCAGTACGCTGTTGCCGCTGCCGCTGTTGCGTTGGCTTCCCAAAGCAGAGCCTGATTCCCAGGATTCTCTGGATTTAGCAACACTGAAGGTTCCGCCTTCTCAACAGGGCGAGATCGAATCAACTGTTCCCCTCTCGCCATAGTTCTCCATCGCCCTGAGCTCTAATTCTCTTAGAGGATGTGTTTAAATCCTCAAGTCCTGTCTCTCTTGTTTCCTTTTCAAGACCGTAGAGGAACAAACCGTTATTAAGCCTGTCTTCAGTAAATATCTGCTGCGCTTGCCCATTCCACAGCCGTTTGATAGCGTTGATCCTAGGAGATCAAGCTCGCACAGTCCCTCAGCCGCAGTCCTGACACGAACCTCTAATCTTCTTTCTTCCAGTCTCAAAACTCGATCCGCCGAGCCAAGATAGGACTCTTGCTCAACATGTATCGTATTTTAATTGCTGACGATGAGCCTCGCATTGCTTCTTTTATTCAAAAGGGGCTAAAGGCCAATGGTTTCACGGTCTCCACATCCCAGAGTGGCGGTGAGGCCTTAAATCTAGTTTTAGGCAGTGACTTCGACCTTCTGATTCTTGACCTGGGGCTGCCTGACAAAGATGGTCTTCAGGTCTTAGAGGAGCTACGCGGCCAAGGTGAAACGCTCCCCGTTATTATTCTGACAGCCCGAGACGATATTCACGATAAAGTGACGGGCTTAGAAAGCGGGGCTGATGACTATGTCACCAAACCATTCCGCTTTGAAGAACTACTGGCGAGGGTCCGGGTTCGCTTACGGGATACCGGTTCATCGAAGGATGACTCACAGATGCTCAGGGTGGGTGAGATCGAACTAGACTTACGCACTCGACGCATTACGGTCGGCGATCGCGTTGTTGATCTACCGGCGCGCGAATTTACGCTAGCAGAAACGTTTTTCCGACATCCTGGTCAAGTCCTCAGCCGCGAACAGCTCCTTGATCGAGTGTGGGGCTACGACTACAGTCCTGGCTCTAACATTGTGGATGTCTATGTCGGCTATCTACGCAAGAAACTCGGAAGTGGCGTTTTTGAAACCATTCGAGGCATGGGATATCGCCTGCGAGCTTAGGGTCTAGATTCATCCGGTAAACAATGCACACCTCTATCTAACATTCGTTCGCATCCTACCCCTTTATGAGAAAGTTCTCATGCAAGCCTTTCGTAACCTTTAGATAGTTACGTCAGAATGAGTATATGTACGGGTCAACGCTTCAATTTTGGGAAGAGCCTAGCTTGGAAGTTAAGAAGACAACCGGGTCAAAATAGCAGTTGTCTACTGTACCGACGGATCTGGTACTTTTTGATGTGTTTGATTTTGATTGTCGAGGATGAACAACGGGTCGTTGCGTTCGTGGATAAAGGTTTACGCCGAAACGGATTCAGGACACGAGTGGCTATAGATGGAGAGCAGGCGCTTCAGGAGTTGCGATCGCAACCTTTCGATCTGATTATCCTGGACCTAGGACTCCCAAAAGTAGACGGCTGGGCCATCCTGCAAGAACTACAGCGACTGGGTAACCAAGGCCCGGTGATTGTTGTGACAGCAGAGATAGATGTGCGCGACGCCGTTTTGCAAACCGGTGCCCATGACTATCTAGCTAAACCCTTTCGTTTTCAAGACTTATTAACCTCCATACAAGCTGCCCTGAGTCTCTAGCCCCTGCTGCCGAGGCAGCGTGAGGATAAAAGTCGAGCCGCTCCCCTGCTGACTGACCAGCTCAATCGTCCCTTGATGGGCTTCTGTGAAAGCTTTGACAATCGCTAATCCCAGCCCCGATCCGTCCACTCGCTGGCCCTCAATGCGGGCAAACCGGTCGAAAATTCGGTGCTGATCGTCTATAGAAATCCCGTCCCCCGTATCCTGAACCCAAAACCGGACCTGAGCAGGCATTTGTCTGTAGCCCAATTCGATCACATCTGTCGGCTGAGTATGCTGTGCGGCATTTCTCAACAGGTTCAGCAACGCCCCAGTCAGCCGCTGGCGATCGGCCACGATTGTTCCAGAGCCTTGACTCGATAGGTGCCAGTTGCGATCTGCTAAGGTTTGAGCTTTGGCAAACAGATCTTGGACGAACGGACTCAGTTCAATCGTTTCACACTGCAAGAAATCAGGACGCTCGGATTTAGCAAGGGCGATCATGTCATTCACAAGCCGCCCCATCCGATCCAGTTCATCAAGGACCAGTTCAATCGTTTCCTGCTGTTCCTTGGGGTCACCATCTATCAGTTCCAGATGACCGCGCACAATCGTAATGGGCGTCCGCAGTTCATGACCCGCATCGTTGACGAAGCGGCGCTGACTGTCGAAGGCTGACTGCAGCCGATTCATCATCGCGTTGAAGATTTGGGAAAGATCTGCCAATTCGCCCGTTCCTTGAACAGAGAGGCGTTGGGAAAGATCTGATTCACTAATATTGCGTGCGGTTTTCGCCAGTTCCCGCACCGGAGCCAGTAACCAGCCCGTGCCGAACCAGGCTAAAAGACAGGAAAGAAACAGCACGCCCGCTGCAACCTGCGCAAAAATGTAAACGCTGGCTAACGCCTCCGACTGCTCACCAGCCGTAGTGTGAGCAACGATAAAAATTCCCTGCTGTTTTCCTTCTAAAAACAGAGGATCTGCTTTGTAGATGATCTTTTCAATCCGAGGATCCTGGGTGAGCCATTCTCCACGACTATACTTATTCACCCTTAGCCAATACTGGAAGAGCTTTGAATCGGGCCGCAGGGGCTTGAATAATCGCGATGGATTAGAACGGTAAAGTTTCTGATCTATCAAAATAATCAGGAAATTATCGTCTTCCGGCAGTTGATTGGCTAAAAACTCATCCACAAATACTTTGAGGTCGGCCTGCGTTTGATTAGGAGATTTTTCCCAGGCAAGATAGGCATCCATGAAGTTTTCCCTAGCCTCTACCAGGTCTTCTCGAACGCGCAGTGAGACTTGCCGCTCAATCAAATGGCGAAATAGAGGAACAGAAAGTCCCATGAACACAAGCATCAGAAAAACGTACAGCAGCAAAATGCGGGTGCGCGTCTGGCGAAAAACCTGCGCTAGCGCTGAGCGAGGGAGAAAAAAGTTCTGGTTTTGCTGCCGTGCCACAAGCCATGCCTCATCAGGGTTCAGCCATTAAAACTCGAAGGTGGTGCGAATCGCTCCCAAGACAATGGGAGACCGATTGGGATCTGCCTCGGGGTTGGTAATTACAACAATCCCTGGGGTGACGGAAATCTGCTCATTCATATGGATTTTATAAAACAGTTCTAGGTGCAGTGAATGAGTAGCGGGGCCTTGGACAGAAATAACCTGGGGCGGATAGCCAATCACAATGCCGCCCACATTGCTGTCTCCCAACAGGTCAGAATATCCCAGCGTAACGGCCCAGTTGAGAATATCAGCTTCGGGACTATTGGACAGATCGGTGGCCGTTGCGCGGGTCAAGCCTGCCCAGCCAGACAAGGTGAACTGGGGCGTTACGTCTGCAGTCGCCTGGATGCCGACGGAGTGAGATGAGATGGCATCACTCTGATCCATAAATGGGTCGTTAGACTGCTCGCTCCCCGTGCCAGTATCCAATCCGTTGAAGCCATAGGCGTAGAGCAGTCCCAGGCTCAGGGTATCCGTGGGTTCGTAGGTGGCCTGGGCAAAGGCAACGTACTCCTCTTCCGGCAGCAGATTCTCGGCATCGCTGAGATAGCCCAAACTGAGTTCGAGATGATCGGTCACTTCATGGGTTAAACCCACACCGGCCCCCCCTCCCTGACGATAGAGCGGATTGCGTTGGCCAAAGCGCGAAACCGAACCGCTGCCGCTACCGCTAAAGAGGGGATTGAGCGGATCAGCAATATCGCTAATGGAGCCGCCGACCACAGGAAGGAAGACTTCGGTGCGATCGCCAATGGGAAATGTGTAATCTAAGCGACTGAGGGCAATCTCATTTTTGTCATCCCCCTGAATCGACAGACGGGCCATATCGGTCCCGAAGACATCATCTAGCTCTGCAACATTGGTGTTCTGGAACCGGAAGCGAAGCTGGTCTTCGCCACTAAAGCTGGTTTCAACATCCAAACGGATTCGACGCCCAAGACTAGGACGGATAGACGCTGACCCAGGACGATCGCCTGCAGCATAGACGAACGCAAATACAGCCTCACCACTGAGCTGAGTCGTGGGCTGGAACTCAACTGTTTCTGGTTCATTCGGGCTATCTACTGGCACCTGTCTGGGAGCAACTTCTTTAGCTTCTGGGACGAGCTGCCACACCGGGGTAATCACTTGTCCTTCTAAACCGGAGGTCTCGTCCTCTGGTGTAGTCACAGAAGGCTGAGCCGCTGCGATGGGGCTAGGCATAACGATCCATCCCACTAGACCCAGACTGAATCGCCAAAAGCATGATGGCATCTGACTATGCACATCGAGGCCGGACGCTATAGTGGCGAAGAGAATGCAGCTTAACCGTGTGGTACGTGTGATACCACTCCACAAAAGCATGAATGCCATCCTCAAGGGAGGTCTGCGGTTGAAATCCAGTATCTTGCATCAGATCGGTCACATCGGCATAGGTAATCGGCACGTCCCCTGGCTGCATGGGTAGCCAATTTTTCTGGGCAGTTTTGCCCAGTTCAGCTTCAATAACCTCGATAAAGCGGAGTAGATTGACGGGGGTGTGATTGCCGATGTTATAGATTTTGTAAGGGGCCGCCGATGTTTGGGGTGGGCGGTGAATGACCCGAACAATGCCTTCAATCACGTCATCAATGTAGGTAAAATCGCGCTCCATATATCCGTGGTTATATACATCTATGGGTTGGTTGGATGCGATCGCATCTACAAACGCAAAATAAGCCATATCGGGCCGCCCCCACGGCCCATAGACCGTAAAGAACCTGAGTCCCGTCACAGGTAAGTCGTATAAATGACTGTAGGAATGGGCCATCAGCTCATTGGCTTTCTTGGTCGCCGCGTAGAGAGAAACCGGATGATCTACGTTGTCTTCAACGGAGGACGGCACTTTGTGACTAGCTCCATATACCGAGCTAGAGGAAGCAAACACTAGGTGCGCAATTTTTTGATGACGACAGCCTTCTAGAACATTGGCAAAACCCACAATATTGCTGTCTATGTAGGCATCAGGATTTTTTATTGAGTATCTAACCCCTGCCTGAGCCGCGAGATGAACGACGCAATCGAAGGTTTGTTCAGAAAATAGGGCTGCTGTGGAGTTGCGATCGCTTAGATCAAAACACTGAAACTGAAAGTTAGGGTGCGACCGGAGCTGAGCCAAGCGGGCCTGCTTGAGATTGACATCATAATAATCATTAAGGTTATCGATGCCGTACACCTGCACCCCATCATGCAAAAGGCGCTGAGCCAAATGGAACCCAATAAACCCAGCAGCACCGGTTACTAAGATGCGCATAACATTGATCCTCTTTGTGAAAGAGCAAAATCAGCAAAGTTCATCGCCTGCAAAATAGGCAGCGGCTGTGATTTGGCATAGTGAACAACATTCACCCGTCCAGCTGCGAGTAATAGCCCCTTACTTAACGATGGATCCCCTCCTAGCACTTGGCTGAGCATCTCCTGCAAAATTTCAGTTTTTGCCACCATCAGCCCCGTCAGCATTTCAGTCCCAACTTGCCCTGAGATTTGCCGCTTATTGAGCGTCTGAAGCCAGAGATGAGGGATATCGGTTCGATTTATCTGCAGCTGCACTGCCTGTGGATTCTGGGCTAGGAGCATTTTTGCTAGCCGCTGTGCCGACTCACCATTGCTGACGCTGAAGGTAATCTCCATCTGATCCAATAGCTTGGGTTGAAGATCAGGGACACCAGTATCCGGCACAAGGAGTAAACGAAGCCCCTGTCGCCCGGCCTTGAGTTTTGGCAAAATTTCACCCAGATGGCTCGTATCATTCATTCCCTCTAGACAGGCAGACTGCTGATACGGAAAATTCAGCACGCTAATGCCGCAGTTAGATTGCTGAAGGGTATGGAACTGATCAGAGGGAATCCCCAAAGCTTGACTAAGCAACGCTTTAATCGTGCCGCCATGACTCACAACTAAAATCGTTTGTCCCGCATGGCGCGGCAGCACCTGCCGCCAGAATCGCCGCGCTTGAGCATAGAGATCCTGAACAGGCCGCCGAGGGCTCACATCTTTAGCCCCCGCCTGCGGCAACATTTCAAAGGTATGGGGACGCTCTATCCAGCAGCGATAGTCGTCAGTTAGCGTTTCCTGCACATGCCGATAGGACAACCCTTCCCATCGCGGCAGGTCAATCTCTTTCAGATCGCCATGCACATTGATGGAGATAGGAGAGCGGCGGCTGAACTTGAATGCCGCTGAGACTTCCTGAGCGGTCTGCTGGGTGCGAAGGAGAGGGCTGACATAAAGGGCAGAGAACGAAATATCATTGAGCGCTAGGCCGGTCTGAAACGCATCCTGACGACCTTGAGCCGTCAGAACTGATGCGTCACTGGAGCCCTGGTAGCGCCCCTGATCGTTATAGGTGCTGCGCCCATGTCGGACCAAAATCACACGGGTGGGGGCAGCATTCGGATTGAAGCACTGTAGTTTCATGATGCAAGTCACAGTAATCGATAGTTGCTGCCCTACGACTGTTCGAAACGCTGGGCATAGCGGTTAAACCAGTAGTTGTTGAACGGCCTTTCTAGACTGATCAAAAGTTTTTCTAGCCAGGGACTGCCCTTACCAAAGGTGAGGTACTGAACAATAGGCTGAATGAGTAATTCATGGCGACGACTACCCAGTCCGGCATAGCGTTTCGTAAAGTACTTATCTTCAGCCAAGTTCCACTTCTGTCGCAGATGGTCGAGGCTCGCGCGGTCCCAACGATCGCTCCAGCGCAGCATGAAGTAGGGCAGGTCTGACCATTGAAAATCGGGTAGCTTAAGCTGACCAAACCGGGCCATCAACCCCGCTTTATTGGAAGCCAGCCCCAACGTATCCGTCGTAACGACGGCTTCCCGCTCGTTATAGATCTCCCCTCCGGTCTGGGCCACCATGAAACAGAAATCAATATGTTCTCGGGTTGCCAACATCCCTTCATCTAGCAGACCGGTCATGGCGAAGGTGTCGGTGCGCACCAACATGCAGTGGAATTCCACATAGTCACACGGGGTACGGTGGAGCTGATCTCGGACATCAGCCACGGCCCGCCCGGTCAAATAAGCAGATTGCTTAATCCGGCGTCGAGCCTGACCGTTTTTAAAGTCGGTCTTGATATAGCACTGACCGCCAGCGTTGTGAATCACCTGGTGAGCCGGATTCCCAATACAGGTGAGGGGGCCAACGACACTGGCATTTGTCTCTGCTGCGCAGTTGACCAGTCTTGTGAGCCAGCCCCGCTTTACAACAACATCATTTTCAATGAAGACAACATATTGGCTGTCGGTGTGGTCGAGAACGTAGCGAAGACCCACATTGCGAGCCTGGTTAGGAGAAAGATAGTGGTCCGTCCTCAAGATTTTGAAAGACTGCGACGTTGCTTTGAGGTAAGTCTGCACCGATTCCGGTGAACAAACATCCACGAAGACTAAGTCGAAAGGATAGTCGGTGTTTGCATAGATGCTCTCCAGAGAGGCACGGGTATAGCTAAACCGCTCTCGCGGGCTAACGACGAGGGTAACTTTGGGTTGAGTCATGTGTCTCCATCCTGAGAAGCTCGGAGTCATAAATTGAAGTAAGGAATGTCTGAAAACTCCTCACCAATGACCCTGAGGCCAAAACCAAATAAGGAAACGAGGTTTTCGTATCTTTTAGAGATAGGGATCGACTCTCTCTGCGAGATCGTGAAACCTACATTCCAGACATTCTTTTGCAATCTGCTATGAGCAATAGCAGTTATCTTCGATCTTCGGATTCACCTGTCAATGGAACGTGAAGAGTCTGTGAGAAAGTTCTCATCATCGGGCTGCAACGGCAGTCTTTCCCGCTGTTTTCGGCAATTTAGTGAGCTGAATCAGATCTTCGCACTCTTTGGGCGTCAGGAGCGCATCTCCCACGGCTGCATTCGCCTGAGCCTGTTCAGGAGACTTAGCACCCGGAATCGCAACGGGCTGCATGGGGTGAGAAATCACAAAGCGTAGGGCCTTAGAAACCATCTCTGATCCAGGCTGCAGAGCAGTTTTAAGCTGTTCGACTTTGGCTAGTTTGCGGTTCAGTTTCTCGCGGCTGCGATCGCTCTCATACCACTCTGACCGCACCGTATCGGTAAACTGGGTCTCGCTTGAATACTTGCCTGAGAGCAGCCCTTTGTGCAGCGGCCCTCGCACCAGCACTCCAATTCCGTGGGCTTGGCAATAGGGCAGAAATTCTTGTTCAGGGTTGCGGCTCAGCAGTGAGTAGTCCACCTCAACCACGCTACAGGTGTTGTGAGTATTGAATCTCTGGAGTACATCTAGCCGATCTGTTGAGATACCATAGGCGCGAATCGTACCGGCATCTTTAAGCTGCTCGAAGCCTTCTAAATAGATGCTGGGGTCTTCAATTTTGCCTTCGTGACAGAGCATCACGTCAATGTAATCCGTCTTGAGTCGGTGGAGTGAGGCATGGGTACAGAGTCGAATCATATCCACCGTGGTCATGGGAACCGTTTGCCCGGTACGGCGGCCCCAGCGCCCAATTTTAGTAACCATGTGGACCTGATCACGAATCCCAATGAGCGCTTTGCCAAGGCGTTCTTCAGACAGTCCCGCTGGAATGCCGTAGGATTCTGCAGTGTCAAAGATATTGACGCCACTGTCGTAGGCACTACGAACGGTTGCTAAGGCAGTGGATTCATCAATTTGTCCCCACTGATTGCCAATATTCCAGGTGCCCATACCGATGGCAGAGAGCATCAGGTCAGTGGTACCTAATTGTCGATAAAGCATAGTGATTGGCCCTTTACTTGGATTGTGTTGATTAGAAAATGAGTTGCGCAGCTCTATTTGTGTTGCGCTTGAACGTTCGGCTTCCCAGGTTTGTGATGTTCTTAGGAATCGCCAGGTGTATTGCACTGCCCCCCGGCCCCCCAATTCTGGGGGGAGAGCTGCTGACTGCATTGCTGCTTAGCGATGAATAGGTGCTGCAGGCTAGGTGATGCTTGAAATCTACAAACTTATGGAGTGCTTCGGATTCGGTTATTAAAGTTATGAACTGGCTTCCTCAATCGTTGCTACAACATGAAGTCTTTGAGTACTCTCCCCCCAGAATTGGGGGGCTGGGGGGGCCAATGCAGAAGCATTCGCGAATTCAGACAGGAGGTCTATTACCTGCAACTGGCGAGGCAATAAAATTCGCTTGATCTCAGCTCGCAAAGCCAATCGATCTGAACGTCAGCAATACATGGAGAGATAAGGATGAAATCTGAATACGACTTTAGTCAAGGTAATCGGGGTGCCATCAGCGCCAGGATGAGCCGATGGAAGAGACGTTCCGCCGAGTTTTGCGAGAAGAACTGGGAAGGGTTGAAAAATCTGCGTCGATCCCCAAAGCTCGGCCCAATGCGTGAGGCTCAGCCATCGCAACGGCATTCGAATGAAGGTTCGTGAGTATCTGATTGAGCTGCTTTTCTAGCTGGAAGAGCTGATTTTCAATCCACTTTTTGGCAGGCTTCCCCAGGAAGGCAAACCGCTTAGCGATGGGTTTGACCAGAGCTTTGCGGCGGCGTTGACCTAACTTTTGATAGCGCTTCTGAAAGTAGCTGCTCTCCTTTAAGTTCCATTTCTTTTGAAAATGAAGGAGATTGCTTAGCTCCCATTGATCACTCCAGCGCAGCATGAAGTAGGGTACGTCAGACGGCTCCAGGGCCGGAGCTGGGGGATGAGTCAAAAAGGTGACAACAGAGGTTGGTTCAAGGTAAATCTGACCACCCGCACGAGTAACCATCATGCAGAAATCAAGGTATTCCTTAGTGCAGCAAAAGCCTTCGTCGAGGGGACCAATGCGGTCAAAGATAGCCGTGCGCACAAGCATGGTGTGGAATTCGACAAAGCCAGTGGGTTGGCGTGGGATGCGATCGCAAACCTCAGCCAGCGGTTGATTTTGAAACGGCGTTTTCTCTTGAAGCTGCCAGCCACCCATCATGCCCAAGGTGCCGGAGGGATTTAGCTCTCCGCGAGCGAAGGCTGTATACATCTCAGGAGCCATATAGGTCCCCCCAGCACAGTGAATCGTTTCATGAACGGGGCGATACTGACACACGAGTGAACCGACAACCGTTGCGCCGGTTTCTTCGGCACAGTCTACTAGGTTGCTGAGCCAGTCTGGGGCAAACACAACATCATTATCGACAAAGACCACATAGGGCGTTTTGACGTGCTGTAAACCTAGATTACGAGCCTGATTAGGAGATAAATAATGCTCAGAACGAATGAGTTGAAAGTCGTGCCTTGGGACCTGAGCTTTGAGGTGAGATCGCAACCCCTCGGGTGAGTTGTTATCGATATAAATCAGCTCAAAGGGAAGCGTCGTGTTTTCATAGAGGCTTTCGAGAGACTCGCGGGCAAATTGAAAGCGCTCTCTGGGGGCAACAATAATGGTGATCTTGGGGTTAGTCATGGGAGTAACCTCTTAGCTAGAAGAGTAATGAAAAATTAGAGATTGGGTACAGCAACTCCTGTCTCTGGGGGCTTTGAAAGACGGAGGATTAAAGCTCGATGCTTTGGGAAAAGTGATCAGTATCCACCGCAGATTGGAGCTGATAGAGAGCCGCATAGTGCTGACCCTTCTGCATCAGTTCTGAATGGGTACCTTGTTCTAGGGCTTGTCCAGACTCGATATAGAGAATCTGATCGAAGTTTCGTGAGGCACTGAGATCGTGGGTAATAAGGATGGTTGTACTATTTTGGGCAAGACGGTTGAGAGCTTCGCTGACCGCTTGCTCACTTTTGTTGTCGAGGCCCACGGTGGGTTCATCAAGAATGACGATCGGGGCTTTACGGATAGCGGCTCTTGCGATCGCAACTCTCTGCCGTTGCCCTCCCGAAAGGGTCACCCCCCGCTCACTCATCATCGTGTCGTAGCCGTTTGGCAAATCCATGATGAAGTCATGGGCATTGGCAAGCTGCGCCGCTTTCCGCACTTCAGCATCCGTGGCCCCCAGCGCACCGTAGGCAATGTTGTCGCGAATGGAAGTGCCGAACAAGATGCTGTCCTGCAGCACAATGCTGATTTGGTTCCGCAGGGATTCAAGCTGGTAGTCTCGCAAATCTTGGCCGTCAATCAAGATTTGGCCGAGCTGTGGATCGTAGAGACGTAGCAGCAGACTGACTAGGGTTGACTTGCCGCCGCCGGATGGTCCGACTAAAGCGATTCGTTGACCGGGCTGTACCTTAAAGTTGAGATCTTTCAGGATAGGCTGATCGATCTGGTAAGCAAAGCTGACGTTGCGGAAGCTGATAGCACCTCGGAAAGGAGGGGCTATGATTGCATCCTTCGCATCCTGCACCGCAGGTTCAACCTTGAGTAGGTCAATCACCCGTTCGGCTGAGACAATCCCCCGCGTAATTTTGGCCATTTGCTTGGCGAGTTCGCGGGTGGGCTTAAAGGCGGTTTTGAGGTAGGTGATGAACACTAACAAATCTCCGGGCGTGGCAGATCCGCGCTGGACGAGATAGACGCCGCGCCAGAGGACTAGAGCGGTTGCGATCGCAACTAAAATCTCTGCCGTCCGCTTCAGCCCTGCCGAGAACTGCTGGGTTCGCGCACTCTCTTCTAGGCTCTTGCGGTTATCGTGAGCAAACACCTGCTCTAGGAGATTTTCCAGCGATAACGCCTGGACCACTTTAATCGCGCCCATTGACTCCGCCGCTGTTGCTGCCATTGCGCTTTCCCGACGTCGCTGACGCTTAGCAACCTGACGAATACGCTTCGTAATTTTCAGGGTTGAGAGCAAAAAGATCGGAAAAACAGCAAGGGCAATCAGCGCCAGCTCCCAATCCATCCAAAACATCACCGCCACCATGCTCACCAACGTGAGCAGATTGATGATTAGAGGCAAAGCATGGTTGACCGTCACATCCCGCAGCCGATCAATATCGCTGGTAATCCGAGTCAGTAAGTCACCACTCTTCGCCTGGTAATGAAACGCTAAAGACAGGCGCTGCAGATGGGCATAGAGCTGGCTGCGAATTTCAGTAATGATGCGACTGGCCGCAATCGACATACTCACAATGCTGATGTAGGCCGAAACCGAACTTAACGCCGCTGTCGCAACAATCGAGAGGGAGAGAAGCAGCACCAGCAGCGTCGGACTGGCATCCCGTAGAAAAGGGAGATCGAGTTCAGCGGTATGGGCATCGGGCAGCAGCACGTAGTCAAAGATTAGCTTCAAGGGCCAGGGACCGAGCAAACGCGCAAAGACTTCAACCACAAGTCCTAAAATCGAGACCAAAATCAGCGCTTTCTCTTTGCGGATCTGAGGCCAGAATTGCAGAAAGACAGTCCGCATTCCAGGGAAAATTTGAGTTGGGGTAAATGTCCAAGGCATTGTGGTTTGCTCCTGACCATTGCAGAAATTCTGAAGAAAACAAAGAGAAAAATGAAGGACGTTCTCACTAAACCACGGACAAAATCCTTTCGATATCGGCAGGGATGTTTAAGGCTTGCTGATAAACCTGCTGCCAGTTCTGTTGCTCAATGGCTGGCGTCAACCGCTGCAGCACAGTCTCTTGAGCGGCCCGTCCCAGTTGCTCACGTAGAAGAGGCTGATCGATCAGTTGCTGCAGAGCGCTGGCGAGTCCCTCAGCATCAGCAGGATTAACGACCCGTCCATTAACGCCATCTTCCAGAATTTCTCCAATGGCATCGACGCTTGTCCCCACCACGGGTCGGGCGGCCAGCATAGCCTCTAACATGGCGTTGGGGCAGCCATCATGGAGTGACGGAATCGCAAAGATATCAATATGGGGGAGATAGGCCAAAGCTTCGTCGTGACTCACTTTGCCCGTAACCAGAACCTGACAGGCCAGGCAGCTTTCGATCTCTTGCATCCAGTATTCGCGCTCTTTTTCGACAAAATCACCAACCAATAACAGCGTCAGGGGTTGACCTTGCAGAGATTGACAGGCATCGAGTAAATACTCCAGCCCCTTCTTGTCACGGAAGCTGCCGACTGAGCCAATGACGGTTCCCTGGAGGCGATGGACCAGTGGAGGCTGGGGTAAGTTGCTGAAATCGAGAGGTGCGATCGCATTCCAAAACGCAGAAGACTTATCTGTAATCCCGGGCACCAAAGTACGGGCGCGATGCATCAACCCTTGGCTTACAAACGTTGTCCAGGTCGAGTTTTCTAAAGTCCAGACAATCTGACCAAACTGCTGCGGGCTAAACAGATGCTTGTGCAGATCAGCCCCGCGCACGCTATTAATGATGGGAATAACTTCTTCTTGTCCCAAAAGAGTGGTGAGAAACCCCATTTCATTGATAAAGAACGCATGGAGTACATCAAACTGATATTGCCGATGTAAACTCTGGAGCTGTCCGTACAGATCACAAAAATAATCCTGTTCCTTCGCTTGAATTGACCGAACCGCAGGCTTGAGACGGTGAACCGTCACCCCTTCCTGCATCGTGGTGTGGCAGCTCTGGCGCTGGAATTCGCCCGCTGCCGCCATTGCCCGCTGATCGCGAAACACAGCCCGGAAGACAGCAACATGCACGTCATAGCCAAGGTCCATCAGCATATGGGCAATTCGCTGAACAGACTCACCCACTCCCCCAATATCAGGCGGAAATTCTAGAGCGGTCATACAAACTTTAGGTTTCATGATGGGTTCCTCAAGACGTAATGAAGCGTTGATTGGGCTTCTTGTATAAGTGGCTGTAGCTTTTGCGCTGGCCCCTCACCCCCCGTGCTGGGGGACTTTAAAATTCTTTTGTCCCTAAACTCTTTGAAGAACTCACTCCAGATTTTGGGCACTCTCCCCCCAAAATTGGGGGGCCGGGGGGGCCAATACAGAATTGAATGCTCAAATCAGAACGATGACTACCTGTGGCTATTGAGAAATAGCTCGGAAAGCTAACTTACGCTGCAGTAGTAATCTGTCGCTTAGAAGGAGCTTTATAGAGAAGCGATCGCAACCGCTCAGATGCATTTCGGGCCCCCTCAAGATTGATGGCATGAGTAGGTTTGGGCTGCGCTAAACGCCGGAGAATGGCATAGGCCAGCGCATAGGGAGACAACTGCCTTGCAGTCAAAAGATCCACGATGTTTCTCTGCGCGAGTAAGGCCGCACGTGACCGTTGCTCATCGGCTTGATCGACTGAAGGCGACGGCACGATCAGCGATCGGACATGCGTTCTGAGCACATTCATCGTCGTGTTGTACCCCCCCAAGCTAATGGAGAGATCTGCCTGCAATAAAGAGCTGATCAGATTGGGCGTAAAGCGACGCAGCGTTAGGTTAGATTTCGTCGCAGCCAGAGCCTGAAGCGCTTCAAACTGCGACACCGGCATGAAGGGGCCGGCAAACGCATAAATGTGATGGGGAATCGCGTCCGTTAGCAGAGGGCTAGCTCCGATGACGGCTTTGAGCAAGGGGTAGCCATCTCTCCCACCCCCGACGCTGGCGACGATGCTGGGTCCCTGTATCTTCTCTTGCAGCATCAATGAGGGCGCTTGCGCGACATAGCCGGTGTAGAACACTTCGCAGTCAAGATCGGCAGCGGTAGGGAAACAAGCGTCTAGAGGCTGGAGGTTGCGATCGCAATGATACAAAACCAAATCATAGTACCGACAAATCTGGTCATGGATTCTGGCCTTTTTTCTGACCATTCCTTTCTCGCTCATCTTCTGAGTCATCACCAGATCTCTGAGGCTACAGACCACCTTCACCTGAGCAGCTTTGGCCCACTCCAGCAGCGGCACTAGCTCAAAAGACATCTTGTACTTACTGAAGGGAAAGCATTCCGTAATCACACAGTCCGGCTGAAACTGGTCACACACCAATAAGAGCCGTTCAATACGCCTAGCTTTGATCGACTCAAGAGACTGCCCAAAAGCGATTAGTTCACCGGCATCCTCTCGCAATGCAGGCAAATAGACGACCTCAGCCCCTGAAGGAACAGTGAAGCCAGTAATCGGCTCTCCTCCAATCACAAGGCAAACCTGAAAGTCTTTGACTAAACTGCGAATAATTTCAGTACTGCGGACAAGGTGTCCCATACCCGCTAGATACTGGCAATAAAACAAAATCTTTTTCATAACAATCAACTCGAATTCACTTCCATCAATCGTGGGAAAGCAACCCAATCTTTCGGCACTTTTCCCCCAGAATTGGGTGGCCGGGGGGCAATGCAGTCTCTAAGCCGCAACCAAGGACGCCCGATCGCTCTGCTCAAAAAGCGATCGCACCAACATCGCTGTCTTCTCAACCCCATCAAGATCAAAGCCAATGACTTGGGGCTGCTGAAGTAGCGCATCCTGCACCCGCTGGGCTAAACGCTCCGGCGTCACGTCAGTTTCTTTAAGCATCTGCACGCGACCCAACTGCTCTAATCGCCGCACCCGCATTGTTTGCTCTTGGTCATCATTGCCGGTGAACGGCAGCATCAGTGCCCGCACGCCCGTTGTCAGAATATTCATCGTCGTGTTGTAGCCCGCCATGTTGACCGAGAGGTCCGCCTGCTGCATGTAGGCCAGCAGATTCGGGGTATAGCGATGGATCGTTAGATTAGAAAAGTCCTGCCCCGCCTGTTTCAAATCCCAAAACACATCATCAGGAACAAAAGGCCCCGCAAACACTTGAATATGATGGGGAATACGTTCTGATAGCCATTCAGCAGCCCTGACCATCCCCCACAATAGAGAGTGACCGAAGCGACCGCCGCCGACACTCACCACAATCATCGGCTCCGTCCGATTTAGGGCCATCTGATCGAGCAGCGTCAGGCGACTCTGCGGCTTCTGGACAACGTAGCCGGTGTAGTGAACCTCACAGTCCAGATCTTTCACTCTTGAAAAGCTGTCCTCTAACGGATGCAGATTCGGATCGCCGTGAATCAAAAGTTGATCAAAATATTGATTCATGAGGCGACAGATCTTGGCCTCATGCTTGGCTTGATCCTGCTTGGTGACCACAATATCTCGCAGGCTGCTGACAATTCTGACACCCCGTTCCTTAGCCGCCTCCATCAGCGGAATCAGCTCAAAGGAAAACCGGCGACGGCCAAAGGGAAACAGTTCCACCACCAGTACATCCGGTTGAAATTGCTCTAGGGTTTGCAGGAGTTGGGACTTGCGATCGCATTCCACCTCCCCTAAATTCCTATGCGGATCCACTGGCTGCAGCTCTCGAAATTCACGATCGGTCTTGATACCCGGCAAGTTGACCACCTGAACCGCAGCCGGAACCGGAAAGCCCTGAATGACCTCACCGCCATTGATAAAGCACACCTGAAACTGATCGGTCAGTCCCCGAACAATTTCCATACTGCGGATCAAATGCCCCATCCCCAGAATGTGCTGGCAGTAAAACATAAGCTTTTTCATCCTGAATCTCCTCAAAAGTGCATGACATAAACCGAAATCGTTGAGACTTTCCCCTCAGAATTGGGGGACTGGGGGGCCAACGCAGAGCCTCCGTTTTTCAAAAAACATCAGACCGTAAGCAAACCAGTCAAAGGACAGGCAGGTGACGGCGAAACCAGCTCTGAAAGATAGTGAGAAATCTGAGGTAAACCGCCAAAATTAAGCGGCTGAGCGGGTGTTCTAGCAGGATCAATGGGGTCAAGCACGGCAGAAAGAAGCGATCGCGGGGTCAGCACTTCGGGATGAATCCCCTGCACCAGTCCTCGCTGCATAAACCGCTCCATGCGAATTAGCTGCTCTTGCGATGGTGAGGTTCGAGGCACCACAACCGCCCGTTTATTCAGGGCCAAGATTTCAGTCAATGTGTTGTATCCCCCCATCGCCACCACGACATCAGCCGCACTGAGGTAGCCTAATAGGTTATCAGTGAAAACCTCCAACGTGACGCCGAGCAGCGGCTCAGCCATTTTTTGGAGGATTGCCTGCTGCTCAACAGGCATCTCAGGCCCGCAAAGAATCAGGCTGCGGAGTTTGATAGCCGGGTCAATGGTTCGAAGTCCCTGCAAATAAGCTTCGACTAAGGGCAAGCCATCCTCACCGCCACCGGGGGTGACCAGCACCAGCGTTTCAGCAGGACTCAGCCGCAGAAATCGACGAACTTCAAAGCGTTGAGGGCGACAGAAGGGCTTGCGAATATAGCCGCAGTAGCGAACTTTACGCGCTGCCGGGAGCGGGAACTGATATTCCTGAGCCAGATCAAAGACCTCCGGCATTCCCACCACCAGCACCTGATCGTAGTGGACCTGTATGGCTTGGTAATATCCCTGGGTCAGCCACTCCTGCCTCATTTTCTCTGGTGCGTCGAGAATATCCCGCAGCAGCAAAACGCACTTAGACTGCGGCAGTTTTCGCTCCATATAGGCAAGGGTATGTGCCAATTCCTGCTGGATACCGTAGGGCTTTTTATCGACCAGCAGCAGGTCGGGCTTGAAGTGCTTGGCTGCAGACAGAATCAGATGAGATCGAAAGACAATCGTTTCATCAGCTGTGGTTTTAAGATATTTTGCCGATAGATCGCCAGATACACCGCGACTAAGACAGGGCAGCTTGATATAGTCCAACCCTTCAGGGAGCCGAAACCCCTGCAGCATCGGAGAACCAGAGACCAACAGAATTGAAAGATTTTGCCAATGCTGCAGCAGGTGCTCACAAATAGCAAGCATTCGGCGGAGATTTCCCAATCCAAAGGCATCATGGGAATAAACCATTAATCTCATAGGACGTTCCTCAGTGAGGGGCTGAAGCACTGATTTGCAATGGCTTCAGTACTTTTTAGAGATAAACAAAGGAGATGGGCGAGCGTGGGGCATCATCGAATGGCACACACCCTAAAAAATTGTCCGTAGCAGCCGCTATCGGGATTCAATATCTACACATTCGCCACTTGCAATGAATCCGGCATTAGATATGTGTGAGAAGAGTTTCATGAGGAAATTCTCACAACAGAAAAGCCACATTCTATCGGCGCAGACCTTTCAGAAACGCTGGCTCGAAGGTCGCCCTTAGGTGTCTCAGAAACACGTGAGGGTCAATCGACGCGCCCCAAGTTCCTCATGGGCTGCGAAAGTACCACGCATTAATATTGATTTTTGTTAAAGAGTTAGAATATTTGCAACGAAGATTTTTAGCTTCCACTCGTGACATCTTTGTTTTGCAAAATGCCCCTGGTTCACCCATCGCTTCATTAGATATGACAACTAGCGCTTCAAGCACCCTAGATCGCAGCTACAGTCTCCAAAACTGGCAAGGCGGTCACCAGTCTCTGAAGGAAGAGTACTCCTACTGGATTGACGAGATTGACGGCCAAATTCCGGCCGATCTGCAAGGCACTCTCTTCCGCAACGGCCCAGGGATGCTAGACGTCAATGGAGAGCTACTACATCATCCCTTTGACGGTGACGGTATGATTTGCGCCATTACATTTGACCAAGGGCGCGCTCACTTTCGCAATCGCTTTGTCCGCACCGAGGGCTACGTCGCCGAGCAGGCTGCAGGCAAGATCCTCTACCGAGGCGTCTTCGGCACCCAAAAACCTGGCGGCTGGATGGCAAACGCCTTCGATCTCAACTTTAAAAATATTGCCAACACCAACGTCATTTACTGGGGCGGCAAGCTCCTTGCCCTTTGGGAAGCCGATCAGCCCTACCGACTCGACCCCGCAACCCTAGAAACTATCGGTTTAGACGACCTCTCTGGGCTACTAAAGCCCAAGACTCCCTTCTCAGCTCACCCCCGCATTGTGCCCGGAACCGATGGCTCCAGACTCGTGAACTTCTCGGTCCAGTCCGGTCCGATTACTAGTATCACGGTGTATGAGTTCGATGAAGCCGGGAAATGCGTCGCTGAGCGCAAGCACACTATTCCTGGTTTTGCCTTTATCCATGACTTTGCGGTCACGGAGCATTACTACATCTTTTTTCAGAACCCGGTCACATTAAATCCTTTTCCTTTCTTAGTGGGCCTCAAGGGCGCAGGGGAATGTTTAGAGTTTCAGCCCAGCCAACCGACAAAGATCTGGCTGATTCCACGCGATGCTCAGCAACCCGTCCAGAAACTCACGACAGATGCCTGCTTCGTCTTTCACCACGCCAATTCCTTCGATCAAGATGGAAAGGTTATCGTTGATTCCGTTTGCTACGACACCTTTCCATCCCTGGATGCGGGTCAAGAATTTCGAGAAATCGATTTTGACACCGTTCCCAGCGGTCAACTTTGGCGATTCACAATCGATCCAGAGGCTCAGACCGTGCAGCGAGAATGCATCACCCAACATAGCTGTGAGTTCCCAACCCTCAACCCGGCCAAGGCCAGCCATCCCTACCAATATCTCTTTATCGGAGCAACCCATACCAGCACTCGCAATGCGCCGCTACAGTCCATTCTCAAGCTTGACCTAAAGTCCGGCGATCAAGAGCAGTGGAGTGCGGCCCCCGAGGGCTTCGTTGGTGAACCCATCTTTGTTCCTAAAGCAGAGGCCGACCGTGAAGATGCAGGCTGGATTTTGAGCCTCATCTACAACGCAGCCAACCATCGCTCTCAACTGCTCATCCTAGATGGAGAGAATATCAGTCAGGGTCCAGTGGCCCGCTTACATTTGACCCACCATGTCCCCTATGGTTTACATGGAACGTTTACACCTCACGTGTTTTCTCCTGTCGACCTCTAGGAAACCTAATGCCTCAGAAACTCCTGTTTGTTTGCCTCGGTAATATCTGTCGCTCTCCCTCTGCAGAAGGGATTATGAATCACCTGATAGCAGAAGCCGGTCTCAGCCAAGAGATCATTTGTGATTCAGCAGGCACTAGCGGATTCCACATTGGCGAACCCGCCGACCGTCGGATGTCAGCAGCAGCTCAACAGCAGGGGTTCACACTAACCAGCCGTAGCCGCAAGTTTGAAGTCAGTGATTTTGAAGAATTTGATTTGATCCTAGCGATGGACCAAGATAACTACGATGCGATGCTGGCCTTAGACCGCACGGGTCGCTATCACCATAAATTGAAAATGATATGTGAATTTTGTCAGAACCACAGCGACCATGATGTTCCCGATCCTTACTATGGCGGTCCTTCAGGATTTACCTACGTGATTGATCTGCTGGCCGACGCTTGTGCAGGTCTATTACATTACTTGACTCAAGAGCAGCGGGCTTAAGCTCTGGCTCTTCGTGACTGCCAATCTCGATTAAGTGATGATCGAGAGCAAAGCGCACAATCTCTGCTCGATTGCTGGTTTCAGTCTTCTGCAGCAGCTTGCTGACGTATTTCTCAATTGTGCGAGGGCTGAGATGGAGATGATCGCCAATTTGAGCGTTGGATAGCCCCTCAGTTAGCAAAACCAGCACCTGCTGTTCGCGGGACGTGAGGTCTAAGGTCAGGTCAGCAGCCTGTGGCACCTGAGTCTGGACCTGCAGTTCCGACTGCACGATTTGAGAGCGATCTAACAGGTTACGAACAACGGCCCCTAGCTCTTCGAGTTCAAAGGGCTTAGGCAAGTAGAGATCGCAGCCAGCTCGGTAGCCTTGGATGCGATCGCAAGTCTCGGTCTTAGAAGTCAGAAAAATCACCGGCATCAGTCGAAAAGCAGGCTGTTTACGAACCTGCCGCATGAGTTCAAATCCATCCATCTGCGGCATCCTGATATCCGTCACAATCAGATGAGGCCGATACTGCTGAACAAGTGACCAGGCTTGCCGACCATTGTGGGCCGCCAGCACGCCATAGCCGGACAGCTCTAGATAGTCCGTGAGCGCTAAACAAATAGCAGGGTCATCGTCAACTACAAGTATGGTTAAAGGCATGGTCTATCTCGTCCCAAGACCGTGAATCATCCCATTAAGCCTCATATGAACATTTGCCGTTCTCTGATAACGCCTTTCTCCGTTCCCCACACAGTATGGCTTGCCTATTCTTTTTTAATTTCAGCGTGTCATGAAAGTCATCATTCACAAGCACGCAAACAAATGCAGCAGAACTGCGCCTAAAATACCCAGGTAATTCAACTCACATTAACACGCAGTTTCAGGGGCGGCAGATCTCAACCCTAAAATCAACAACACACTACCGAATTTGAATCGGCATGATTAGATAGGTTACCTTTCGCCCACCCAAAGGCGACAAAATCGCGGGCATAGTGGGTTCATTAAGCTGCAGTTGAATCTCTTGAGCCGCCATTGATTTGAGGCCGTCACTGAGATATTTAGCGTTAAAAGCTACTTCGACCGATTCCCCTGAAATTTGAGCGGGGATACATTCTTCACCTGTCCCAAATTCCGGTGCCTCAGCAGACAGCGCGACCTGCTGCTCTTCACTATTGAGGCGCAGGCGAATGATGTTGTTCTTACGCGCCGCTAAGACCGCAATGCGCTCAACACCACTCAGAAGCGCCTGCCGGTCAAGGGTAACCTGACGTGCAAATTGAGTCGGCACCAGTTGCTGATAGGTGGGGTATTGTCCCTCTAGTAAGCGACAGTTGAGGCGCTCTGTTCCCTGTTCAGTAGTCAACTCAAAGGCAGCTTGCGTGTTATCAAACCGAAAAGAGATTGCCGAAGCGACACGGCCCAACATCCGCTCTAGCTCTCGGAGAGCTTTGGCCGGAATGGTCAAAGTCATGGGAGTTTCGGTCATAGTTTCGGGGAAGGTTGCGATCGCAAGTCGATGCCCGTCCGTTGCCGCAAACTCCAGGCCATCCGCAGACGTACTTACATGTAGCCCCGTCAAAATCTGCTTACTCTCATCTGTACTGGCCGCGAACAGAGTCGCCTGCAGTCCTTCAAGCAACAGCTCCACTGGAATTTCTAAAGGCTCCACTTCATCCAGCGTCGGCAAAGCCGGAAACTCATCAGCAGCCAATCCCTGCATCTGGTAGTGTCCCATACCGCAGGTGAGCGTGGCGCTGAGATCCTCAATCTCCACCTCCACATCAGAGCTGGGCAAACGAGAAATAATATCGCTGAGAAACCGAGCCGGGAGAGTAATTGAACCTGCTGTCTCAACCGTCGCTGGCAACCACACCTGCATTCCCAAACTGAGATCAAAAACGGCTAGTCCCAAGCGCTGAGCTTCTGCCGTTACCAGCACATTAGCGAGGACTGGATGGGTCGGATTTGTCGGTACAACCCGACTGAGTAACGAAAGCTTCGCGCTTAAATCTCCTTGGCTGCAGATCAGTTTCATTCGGTTCCTGTGACTTCACCAATCTCGATTAGCTGCCACATCGTAACACTAACGGTTCCTGCCCACGACCTTGAAAAATCCGCTCAATTTTTGTCCCTCTATTACTCTCTTAATATTTAAATTTAAAAGATAGTAGTAGTAGTAGAGCCTGTGGAAACTGTGGAAAAGATCGTGGAGTTTCTACTCTGAAAGGAATAGAGCGATTTACCACCTGTGGAAAACCTGTGGAAAAAAACGCGAGTTTTCCACAGGCTGTTAATTACTTTTTATTTATCCACAGACACCCAGAGTTTTCCACAGAGTTTTCCACAGATTTTTCCACAAAAAAAGCCGAGTTTTCCACAGGCTTTTTTGAGGTTTACATAAGTTAATATATAAAAATATACATATTGGTTTTAAGTAGCTGTAAGTCTTTGAGAGCAGGTTTTTTGGACGTTAGTCTGCCTGGTTGCTGGCGAGATTGATGCGATCGCTTAACTGCCGGAGCTGTTGTGCCACATCAGGGTCATTTGTTTCTAGAACCGAGACCTTCTCGCAGCTGTACATGACTGTCGTGTGGTCTTTGCCGCCAAACTCCTCACCGATCTTGGGCAGGCTCAAATCTGTGTGCTGCCGCATCAGATACATGCCGATTTGGCGAGCTAGGCTAATTTCACGGCGGCGAGAATTGCTCTTCAGATCCTCTGTTGAGATTCCATAGGTTTCGACAATGGCCGCCATGATCGTCTCAGGAGAGGCCGCCACCTTCTCTGTTGGCGGATTCAAGACCGGAGCAATATTGGCAACCGTCATCGGCAGGCCCGAAATCGAGATGTAGGCAACCGCGCGAATCAAAGCCCCCTCCAGCTCCCGAATGTTAGAGGTATAGCTCGAAGCAATATACTCAATCACCTCTCTGGGCAGACGAATGCTTTCGTATTCAGCCTTTTTCTGCAGAATCGCCATCCGCGTTTCTAAGTCAGGGGGCTGAATATCAGCGATCAGGCCCATTGAAAATCGAGAACAAAGGCGCTCCTGCAGCCTCGGAATTTGGCTCGGTTGACGGTCTGAAGCGAGGACCACCTGCTTACCAGCTTCGTGCAGGGTATTGAACGTATGGAAAAATTCTTCTTGAGTGTACTCTTTCCCCTCAATGAACTGAATATCATCCACCAGCATCACGTCCACAGCTCGATAGTGTTCGCGGAAGCTCTGCATACCATCCTTACGAATCGCCGCAATCAGATCATTCGTGAACTGCTCAGTCGAAATATAGAAAATCTTAGAATCAGGCTGAATTTCCAGACGATAATGGCCAATTGCCTGCATGAGATGGGTCTTGCCCAAACCAACGCCGCCACAGAGAAACAGAGGGTTATATTCCCGGCCCGGATACTCTGCCACCGCTAGACAGGCCGCATGAGCCATGCGATTATTCGGACCCACCACGTATCGAGAAAAGGCATACTTCGGATTCAATGGGCTAGCGCGTTTACGGTCTTTCTCCTTTGCTCCGTTGGTTTCTGCTCCCTGAGCTGCTGGCGGCGTTGGCGGCAAAGACGGAGACTCTATATCATTCGCCGTACTGAGATCGTCACCTTGGGCAATCTCAATGCGAATATCAACAGGGTGGCCGAGAATATCATGAACCACGCTGGCAATGGTTTTGATGTAATACTTCTGAATCCAGTTGCGGGCAAAGGGGTTGGGCGTATGGATGACCAAGCAGTTATCCTGTAGTTCTTCCGCACTGGCCGTCTTGATCCAGGTTTCAAACGTGGGCCGACTGAGCTGTAGCTGCAGTCGCTCCAGAACTTGACTCCATAGATTTTCAACGGTGCTTTCCACAGGGAACCTCAACTGAGCAGATGGGCGGACGCAGCTCAGATGAAGAGCTGGTGATAAGATTGTAGACGATGAGTTCTAAGCTCTACTTAGGGCCATTGCAGGATAACCTTTGAGTTAACGACATGACGAAACGCACATTAGGCGGTACCAACCGTAAGCGCAAGAGAACCTCGGGCTTCAGGGCTCGAATGCGGACTAAAAATGGTCAAAACGTGATTAAAGCTCGTCGCCGTAAAGGTCGGGCGCGGCTGGCTGTTTAACCTCGTCTCTCACCTACCCGAATAGACAGGTTGATGGCTACTCGTGTTATCGAAGCTGCACCGATTGAGAAAAACACAAGACTTTTTGACGGTCTACCAACGCGGTTACCGTCGAAATTCTGCTGACTTATCTTTAAGAGTTTATCGGCGACCCCATGCCCAAGACGCGGTTTCGCCAACTCGAATCGGAATTTCAATTAGCCAGAAGGTTAGCAAGCGCGCTGTCGTGCGAAATCGCCTGAAGCGCCAACTCCGAGCCGCTTGTTCGCAGCTTTTGCCCCAGATAAAGCCAGGACAAGATATCGTTCTTGTTGTACGATCGACTGCTTTGCAGTGCAGTTATCAGCAATTTCTGCAACAATTGAAACAGTTGTTTACACAAGCGGAGATCCTACATGGGCATTAAAGAGGACACCTATTTTGAGGGAGCCCCTCATCGTGGCGATCTGCTGATCAACCTTTTGATGGGAATGACGATTATTTGCTTGCCGTTCACAATCGGCGCAATTGTCAGAGCCATTTGGGTTCGATATAAAATTACTAGCCGACGCGTAATCGTTACAGGTGGATGGTTTGGTCGTACCCGGTCCGATATTATCTATGGCGAGATTGCGAAGATCGTGACGGTTCCTAGAGGCTTTGGGTCTTGGGGAGATATGGTGATCACACTAGATGATGGCAGTCGCTTAGAGATGAGAGCTGTGCCTAAGTTTAGAGAAGTGTCGGCCTATATTGAAGATCACATCAAGTCTCCCAAGAAGACCGCAGTTGCCGCCAGCTAGTCTTTATTCAACGGGCAAACTGTAGAAGCTCCTGATCTCTGGAGTTTGGCATACGTGAGTCCTTAATTTATCTACTTAATATTTTGTGCAAAGGTCAGCGTAACGAATGATTGGATATCTCTCGAATAACATCATGTTGCCGATCCTAGATTTTTTCTACGGAATCGTGCCCAGCTATGGTCTTGCGATTGTGGCGTTGACGTTAGTCATTCGCTTTGCGCTGTACCCGGTGAGTGCGGGGCAAATTCGCAACATGCGGCGCATGAAAGTGGCTCAACCGGCGATGCAGAAGCGTCAGCAAGAGGTTAAAGAGCGCTACAAAGATAACCCGACCAAGATGCAAGAAGAGCAGGCCAAAATTATTCAAGAATTTGGTAACCCTCTTGCTGGCTGTCTGCCTCTTCTGCTGCAGATGCCCATCTTATTTGCCCTATTTGCTACTCTGCGGGGGTCGCCCTTTGCCGACATTAAGTACTCCGTCAATGTCAAGGTTTTACCCCAGGACAAAATCGAGCAAGTTGACGTTCAACCGTTCTCAACCAAGCCACAAAATATCTACGTGGATGAGGGGATTCATTACTCTGTAGCTGCGATTGTTCCTGCCGGGAATCGTCTGGCAGTGGGAGACAATGCAAAAGTTGAGCTGCAAACCGTAACGGGCAAGCCGTTCTCGGATGTTCTCAGTGATTATCCAAGTAGTGAGATTCGCCCAACTTGGTCTGTGATCAAAGGTGAAGACCGTGTGGCACTCGATGCTCAAGGTCATCTCAAAGCTTTGCAGCCCGGAGATGCAACTCTGCAGGGCTCTGTACCTGGAATCGCTGCTCAGAAAGGCTTTTTGTTTATCAAAGCTCTGGGCCGCGTGGGGGCGCTTGAGGGCGATTTGATGACGGAAACCGCTGATGGTGGTACACGGTTCAATAGTGATGCGATTCACTGGGATATTTTGCTAATGGTGATTGGATTTGGCATCTCGCTCTACATCAATCAACTGTTTTCAGGCCAGAGCGGCAGCGGCCAAGGACAGCAGCAGGCGATTCAGAAATACATGCCCGTGATGTTTTCTGGGATGTTTCTGTTCTTTCCCCTACCGGCTGGTGTGTTGCTCTATATGTTGATTGCCAACGTCTTTCAGACCGTTCAGAGCTTCTTCCTTGCCCGTGAGCCGCTACCCGAAAATTTGCAAAAGATTGTAGACGAAGAACAGCGGAAGGCAGCCAAGGCTTCACCTATGAAATCTGCTAAGCCTGGGGATGATGAGGATCGTAAGCCCCTTCCCTTCGAGCCTGAGTACTCTAAGAATGCTGACTCATGAGCGAAGATAACCAAGGGAAGCAATGGCTGAGCGAGTTGCTATTGCGCTGTGGCCTAGAGGCGACAATTAGCGTAGATCCTCCCGATATCACCAACCCTCAACTACTAGAGTCTAGTGGTACCTGGCTGACGATTGATGCTGAAGTACTCTCGTCTGAGCAGGTGCAGGTCTTCACAGCACGAGATATGGCTGCTCTTGATGCGATGCAGTATCTGCTGAATTCCACGATCAATATGGGCCGTTCAGATGAAGAGCGAGAAGCCTATACCGTTGAGCTTGGAACCTTCAGGGCGCAGCGATATACAGAACTTTCTGCCTTAGCGGCTGAAGCGGCTTCTAAGGTTCGGGAAAGTAAAGAGGAATATCAGATGCCGCCGTTATCAGGTGCTGAGCGACGGTTGGTACACACGATTTTGTGTGATGAAGCTGACTTAGAAACCCATAGTCAAGGAGAAGGGGCAGACCGCCGCTTGATGATTTCTCCTATGTCATCAGAAGAGCAAAGCTAAACGCTTTTGCCTTGGGCTAGGTCGCGCTCAGGAAAAACGCAAATGGATGCAATCTATATCCCTCAGCTAGAAAAAGCGAGGCAGCAGACGGAGCTCATTAATGTCAACGAATGCTTGACGAGCCTTGACTCCTTGACGCCTGTAAAAGGCCAGTTAAAAGCGGTCCACCAGGGGAATTATCTACAAGTCTCTGCTCAAGTGGAGACAATTGTGACCCTGACTTGCGATCGCTGTTTGCAGCAGTACAACCATCGGCTAGCTGCAGATGTCGCCGAGATGTTGTGGTTCGAAACAGACGGGGCCGACTTAGAGGCTGAGATTACGCTTGAGGGACCTGTGGAAACCATTTCTCCGCAGGGATATTTTGAACCGGATGACTGGCTGTACCAGCAGCTTTGTTTGCAATGGCCCCAGTGTCAAATCTGCAGCTCAGATTGCAAAGGGATGGATCAAGAGTTGATGGCAACGGGGTATCAAGGAAACGATCATCGCTGGGCAGCTCTGGAAGCATTAAAGCGAACGCTTGTGGACTCTCAAGAACCATAGTGGGGTGGCTGATTGAGTGCAAATGCAAAACGACCTTGGTTGGGGCATTGCATTCGTTCTCTTCTATGCCTTATGATTAAAAACTGGGATTTACCGTGAGACAACATGCCTAAGCTCAAAACCCGGCGTTCTGCCGCAAAACGCTTTAAACGCAGTGGAAGTGGAAAATTCATGCGTCGTAAGGCATTCAAGAATCATCTTCTAGAGCATAAGAAGACAAGTCGTAAGAACGATCTCTCTCAGAAGTCAGTTGTCAAAGACTGTGATGCAGATAATGTAAGTGCCATGATGCCTTACTCCTAGGGTGAGTTGGCCTGATGAGATTGCTATTTGATTATTAAGGAACAAGCATAATGAGAGTCAAGCGTGGGAATGTTGCGCGCAAACGCCGCAAGAAAATCCTAAAGTTAGCAAAGGGATTTCGCGGATCCCATTCTCGGTTATTTAAGATAGCCAATCAGCAGGTTATGAAGGCACTGCGCAATGCCTATCGCGATCGCCGTAAGCGCAAACGAGATTTTCGACGTCTATGGATTGCTCGAATCAACGCTGCTGCTCGTCAGAACGGCGTCAGCTATAGCAAGTTGATGGGGCAAATGAAAAAGGCTGATGTGCAGATTAACCGCAAAATGCTGGCTCAGCTTGCCGCAACCGACCCAGCTACTTTTTCTAAAGTGGTTTCAGTTTCGAGTTGATCTGGCTGAGGTTGCTGATACTTTATCAAATCCCCTAAAGCTTTTGCTGAAGGGGATTTTTTTCGGCTCTCAAGGAAAGCACTAACAATTTCTTTCACTTTAAGCCTATTATCTACATATTGATGCTAGGGAGCTGTCCAGCGATCGCTCTATCTGACGCTTGACACCATCATGCTGTTAATTGAGCTGATTGCTAGATTATCTAACTTTGCGTAATGACTAACAAAGGCACAACTGAGGGAGGCTCCTCAGCCGTCGATAAGACTCTCGAAAATGAGGCTGCTGAGCTATCACAAGGTTCTCTCCACGTTGCTAAGGTGCAGAAAGCCTTTGTAGGCGTTTCACAGTGGCGAGCGTGGCCCTGGGTTATTGTCCTGGTGGTCTCTTGGCTCACTGGGGTGACTGCCTTTCGGTGGCTGTCGAGTTTACCGCCGTCACCTAACTGCAAGATAGCACCCACGCTCTCAGATGCTGACCGTCTGGACTGTGCTGACCAAGTAGCTCGTAAGGGAGATGTTGAGTCTTTATCCTCAGCTCTGAAGCTCGTGAGTTCATGGGATAAAGACAATCCTCTTTATGTGCGGGCTAGTGACCTAGCAGATGAGTGGTCCAAGGCCATGTTAGTGATGGCCCGCCGTGAGATGGACAGTGGAGACCTCAAGAAAGCTGTTGAATTAGCCAACCAAGTCCCAGAAACGGTGGAGTCCCATACTGAGGCGCAGGCACTGATCAGTAAGTGGCAGGAAAATCGGGGTAAGGGACAAAAGATTTTAGAAGAGGCCCGTGAACAGATTAAGGAGCAGAACTGGACGCAGGCCACGCTGAGAGTCCGGTCTCTCGTGGAGTTGGGTGATCAGTATTGGCAGGATCGTGCCGATCAGCTTCTCAAGGAGATGGCGATTGAAAAAGAAGCCTTCAAGATTCTCTACGAAGCTCAAAGCGTGACTCGAAGTGTAGGCAAGTACAGCCGCCGTCGCCCTGAGAAGATTGCTGAAGCGATTCAGCTTGTGAGTACAATCGATTCGAAACGACTGGCCCGTGAAAAAGGCCAGGAAACAGTTGAGGAATGGAGCGAAGACTTACTGGAAATTGCTGAGTATCGAGCTGAACGAGGAGAGTTTGATCAGGCCGTTGCCGCTGCTCAGAAAATCCCCCCAAATACTGAAGCTGCAAAAGACGCGACCGCACTGATTCAACTGGGTCGGGCTGAGGTTGTGGCGGAAGAAGAAGATGTTCTTTCTTATTTACAGGCTTGGGCTTTGGCGCAGCAGGTCGGTGACAAAGAGATGGCTCAGACTGAAGGTCAAGAGAGAGTGGATGAATGGGAGCAGCAAATTCGTAATTTTGGTCAACTTCAGCTGGCCAAGCTGTTTGCCAATGTTGACAGTATCTTTACTTATCAAGCTGCGATTAATCATGCAGCCCTGGTTAAAGCTGAGCAGCCCCAGCGTATTGAAGCACAAACTTTGATTGCGCAATGGACCAAGCAAATTGAGACCTACAACGATCGTCAGCACATAACTCGATCTCGTCGGTTTGCAACTCAAAAAACGGTTCCAGGCTACCAAGCTGCGATCTCAGCTGCCCGCAAGGTCGAGATTGGTCAACCCCTAAGACTCGATGCCCAGAGCCTAGTTGCAGAATGGGAAAATGAAATCGAGAAAATTGAAGATCGGCCGATCCTTGAAGAAGCTAGAGCTAAAGCTAAATCAGGTGACTTGAATGATGCAGTCCAAATTGCCAGAAAAATTGAATCAGATCGGGCTCTCTATTCTGATGCTCGATCTGACATTGCTGATTGGGTCGCTCAGATTCAGACGGCTGAAGATCGACCCATCTTAAATGAGGCGGAAGCCCTTGCCAGCCGCGGAAGTCTGTCGAGGGCGATCTCGAAAGCCTCACAGATTCGATATGGCAGAGCCCTATACTATGATGCCCAGAGACGAATCTCGCGCTGGGCAGGTCAGCGCGATGCCATTCTAGCTGAACGGCGGCGGCGTGAAGCAGCTCGTCAACAGCGCCAGCGGCCTCAGATCCAGCAACGCCAGCGGCCCACAGCACCTTCAAGATCTAGGCCAGAGGCCGTTGAAAGTGCGCCGGAATCGGTTCCTGATGTTTCCGAGTCAGAATAGCGTCTTAACCCTTTTTGAGTCCGCCGTGCCAGCATTTGCAGGGTACCCTGCGTGATAGGATAAAGCTGTTTCTGGTTTGGCCAGAATGCTGCTGTAGTTTCGCAAAGCAGCAATGTACTTATCGCTTACATCAGCCGCTGTGCTTGGTTCTGGTAGATCTGAGCAAATAACTCGGGGACGAAAAACTCTACTGACAAGCCTCAGCAAACCTATGCAGTTTTCTAAAATCTTAATTGCCAATCGGGGAGAGATTGCTCTCAGAATCCTGAGAACCTGTGAAGAAATGGGCATTGCTACCGTTGCAGTGCATTCCACCGTAGACCGAAATGCTCTCCATGTTCAGCTTGCAGATGAAGCTGTCTGTATTGGTGAGCCTGCTAGCGCGAAGAGCTATCTTAATATTCCCAATATTCTCTCTGCAGCTTTGATGCATAATGCCACTGCTATTCATCCTGGCTATGGCTTTTTGGCTGAAAACGCACGTTTTGCTGAAATTTGTGCTGACCATAAAATTCACTTTATTGGCCCAGCTCCTGAATCTATGCGATCCATGGGGGATAAGTCCACGGCTAAGGAAACGATGCAGCAGGCTGGTGTTCCGACGGTTCCGGGTAGTGATGGCCTCGTGCCAGATCCAGAGGCCGGTCAGAAGCTGGCTGAAAAAATGGGTTACCCCGTCATGATTAAGGCGACAGCTGGCGGCGGCGGTCGCGGCATGAGATTGGTGCGTGAGCCTGAAGATTTAAAGCAATTGTTTCTAGCGGCTCAAGGAGAGGCTGATGCGGCCTTTGGCAATCCAGGGGTCTATATTGAAAAATTTATTGAGAACCCTCGCCACATTGAGTTTCAAATTTTGGCGGATACCCACGGCAATGTTGTGCATTTGGGGGAACGGGACTGTTCAATTCAGCGGCGGCATCAAAAGCTATTAGAAGAATCTCCCAGCGCTGCTTTGAGCCCTGAGCTGCGAGAAAAGATGGGCTCAGCAGCTGTGAGGGCAGCCCAGTCCATTGATTATGTGGGGGCAGGGACCGTTGAGTTTTTGCTGTCCTCTGCGGGCGAGTTCTATTTTATGGAGATGAATACTCGCATTCAGGTGGAGCACCCTGTTACGGAGATGATTACGGGGCTTGATTTAATTGAAGAGCAGATTCGCGTTGCTCAGGGTGAGAAGCTTCGGTTCACTCAAGATCAGATTCAGCTGAAGGGACACGCCATTGAATGCCGGATCAATGCTGAAGACCCGGATCATAATTTTCGCCCCCACCCCGGTCGCATCAGTGGATATTTGCCCCCGGGTGGGCCTGGTGTTCGGGTTGATTCCCATGTCTATACTGATTATGAAATTCCACCCTACTATGATTCTTTGATTGGCAAATTGATTGTTTGGGGGCATGACCGGGAAGCTGCGATCGCAAGGATGAAGCGAGCGCTTTACGAATGTGCAATTACGGGGTTGCCGACCACCATTGGCTTTCATAAGAAAATCTTAGAAACGCCTGAGTTTAATCAGGGCAAAGTCTACACAAATTTTGTGCAGGATGTGATGCAGCCTTAAGCCAGCATCCGTAAAAGGCCCTGCTGGCCCAAGAGTAATTCTCGAATTAAGCTGATAATGCCGACCCAGATAATAGGGCTGATGTCGACGCCACCGATGGGAGGCACAAGCTTGCGGACTGGAATCAAAAAAGGTTCTGTCGGCCAAGCCGCTAATAAAAACGGTAGGCGGTTCAGGTTTGCCTGAGGGTACCAGCTCAGAACGATGCGACAGATAAAGAGCAGGGTCATGAGACCGAGGAGGGGGCCCAAGAACCAGTTTGAAAGGAGGGAGGCGTTCATAAGCTTAGGAAGAAAGTCTGATCTAATTCCAAGTTTAACGCTGTCTGTAAAAGGGCAAAAGATGATGATTTAAGGTGAACGATGGAACCTTAACCTCAATCTAAGGCTTCTCAAGCGTCTGACAACCCTCTAAGATAAAGAATACTGTTGCAATAAAAAACGGTTATGACTTACACCTTAATGGCAGTGACCTCCTCATTGGTGGGTTTCTTTTACAGTCTTGGTTTCGGCGCGGTTGTTTTGGGTGGGCTAGGTGCATTTTTTATCTATGCCAGCCAGACTGATCCTGTTAATCGCCGCTAAGTAAAGCTTGAGGGCGTCCAGCAATCTAAATTGTTTTCTGGAAGTATTCTAGCGTCAAGGTTAATAAGCTGCTCTCTGAGATTGGAGGCAGTGAGTTAACCTTGATTTTGTTGTTAGTAATGTCTTCCGTCGCTAGGATAGAGATGCGACGTCTACTGGTAGCAGCACAGTTCGGGGAAATTTGAATGGTTGAGGTTTTACTAGGTTCGTCGGGACAGATGCTTCTGTACTCGCCGCTATTGGCACAGGTCAATGTAGGGTCACCACAGGCGGTTTTCCTGGGCTTAATGATTGCTAGCTCGGGGGCAGGTCTTTACTTCCTGCGGTCTTTTCGACCTGAACTGGCCCGCGATCATGATATTTTCTTTGCGGCTATTGCACTTCTGTGTGGCGGCATCGTTTTCTTCAACGGCTGGCGGTTAGACCCCATTTTGCTGTTTTCCCAAATTTTATTGGGAGGGTCAGCCATTTTCTTTGCTGTAGAGAGTATCCGTTTGCGCGGAATTGCGACGGATCAGGCTCGCCGGAATACGCCTATCGTGGACGATGATCGACCGGTGGGTCGCGTTTATCGAGCAGAACTTGACGAGCTATCTCCGAGCGATCAGGTACCGTCTGTCCGGAGAATTCGCAGTGCCCGAGATAGTAATGCCGAAGATGACGATACTTATGCGCGAGAGAGAGTAGGGGAGTCCAGATCGAGCCGCCGGCCTCGTCGTTCACGACCTAGTTCTGGAGGTCGTCAACAGGGTTTTGATCGGGGTGAGGCAGAGCGACCTCGCCGTCGTTCTGCTGAAGGTAGTCGGGATAGAGATCGGCGTCCTTCTGCTTCTGGAGACGATTCGGCTTACAGCCGTCGCTATCGATCTAGCGCAGAAGATCCCTATGCTGCTGCTTCTGAAGAGCCGCGTCGCCGTCCGCGTCGGACTTCGTCGTCATCATCTTCTGCTGAGTCCACTGGCCGTAGACGTCGCCCTCGAAGCGCCCCTGAGTCGAGCAGACAGCAGCGAGATGACTATGTTGATTATCGACCGATGGACTATCGAAGCAGCTCTAATCGAGGCTATGATGCTTCAGCAGATGATGAGTGGGCTTAGGGCTTGAAAACTTCTTCTAAGAAATTAATTAACAGCTTTGCTTTACTAAGTCTCTTGAGTCTTCTATCGCAGAAGATTCAGGATCTTATGGGTGAATTGAAAGTCTGTTGATGATGGACGTGAAAGAATGATGCTAAGCGTTAAAGAAGCGGCTTAGACTTGAACTTTAGACTTCTGCGCTTTCAGATATTCTGTGTTGACGCGTGATTCTCGTGTGAGGGCAATTTTGCCGGTGCGAGCGATCTCTTGGATTCCAAATTTGCTAAGCATTTGTACAATCGCAACCATTTTGCCTGGGTCGCCTGCAACTTCGATGGTCAATGATTCCTCAGAGACGTCTACGACTTTGGCGCGAAATATTTTGACGATTTCGGTGACTTCTGATCTAAGGCTAGCTGTGGCACTGACTTTAATTAGCATCAGCTCTCGTTCAACGCAGGGCTTTTCAGTAATGTCCTGAACTTTGAGGACGTTAATTAGTTTGTAGAGCTGCTTGGTAAGCTGCTCTATGCCTCTATCATCGCCGGGGACAACCATCGTAATTCGGGAGATGCCGCCCTGTTCTGCGGGGCCTACGGCTAGGCTTTCGATATTGAAGCCACGACGGGCAAAAAGGCCTGCAATGCGGGTGAGGACTCCGGCTTCGTCTTCTACCAGCACAGATAAGGTATGTTTCATGGTTCTTCGGCGGTCAAAGGATCTATTGTTGCCCAGCTATTTATCGTAGCTCAATGATTGGGGCTTGGATAGCCAGCTATGGATCCAGGTTGCGATCGCAACATTCACTTTTTCAGGACACTCATCCTGGGGACAATGCCCCGCATTATCTAGCTCAACTAGCTGTATCGCCTGATTGTACTTGACGAATAGGGGGGCCAGCTTCGGCGGTATCAGCCTGTCCTGACGACCCCAGATCAGCAATATCGGAACCGTTAATTTTGGCAAAATGTTTGTCGCCCAGTATTCCGCCTTCCGGGTGGGTTTGGCATTAAACATTGCCCGTAGCGCCCGAGAAGCACCTCGATCGTGCGTTGGCTTCACTAAGATATCAACCAGTTCGTCAGTGACTGCATCGGGACTGGAATAGGCCTTTCGCGCCCAAAATCGGATCACGCTAGGACGACGAATCCAGCGGAAAAACGGCTCAAAGACAAGGCTGCTCGTAAAGATGGTTTTCGTAACCCATAGAGCTGGAAATAAGCAGACCTTGACCAACGAAAGGGACTTTGTAATCCATGCTGGCGTCTCTAGAACCGATGAATCAGCGACATTGATCATGACCGTCGCTCGCACCATCTCAGGGTAGCGGGCAGCGGCAATCAGACAAACCATCGAGCCCAGAGAATTACCCACCAAGATCACGGGCTCATTGATAAACGTGTGCCAGAAATCGTGGACCTGCTCGGCCCACAGGGAAGCAACACTGTAGCTGATGTTGGCTTTCTCAGATCCTCCAAAGCCCAACAGATCTAGTGCATAAACGGCGTGATCTTCACTGAAAAAAGGCAGATTGTGCTTCCAGTGACCGATAGAGGCCCCGAAGCCATGAATAAACAACATGGGAGGAGAGGAATGGCCGGCCTTCGCTGCACTGATATAGCTATAGCGGGTTTGCCAGCCCCGCCAGACCCAATCTCGTTGAGCACCCACGCATTGTTGCCAAGTCAAAGTCTGGGTCACGTCTGCTGCCTCATCTCTACCTTGATTGTAGTCAAAGGGGCTACCGCCGGTTGGCTTGCCAGAGCAAGACGCCGCTGACCATCAGGCCAACAATCGTCGTTAACCAAGCGCCGGTAATAGCGGTGAGGATACCGGCTTCCCCTAGAGAACGACAGACAAAATCAAGGGTGTAGTAGCCGAAGATAATTAGAATGCTCAGACCAAAGCCTTTGCTGCTGGCCCGTCGCTGTTCCTGCAGTCCTAGGGTTGAACCCACGAGACCAAAGACCACGCAGATCCAGGGGAAGGCGTATTTCGTTTGCACCTGCACCTGAAGCTTACGAATTCGCCTGAGGTCGCCGCTGCGGTTCACGAGTTTTAGAAGCCGCTGGGTTGCAAACACGCTCATCTGTTCAGGACGACGGGTTTCTGTCGCTAGGTCCAAAGGTGCCCGAGAGAGCTGCAGATTTTGGCGCTCAAAGTTAGAAACGGTTTGATAGGATGAGCTGCCCCGCGCTAAGCGGTAAACGGTGCCGTTGAGCAGGTTCCACACTTCTTGACTCGGGTTCCACTGCGCTGACTCGGTGACGGTAATGTCGTTGAGGCTGCCCTGCAGAAAATTGAGAACGGTGAGGTCCTGCATCCACTGACCATCGAAGCGGCGAGCATAAAAGACACGGGTGAGCTGGTCGCCGTCAAACTCCCGATAGAAAATATTCTTCTCTTGGAACGTGGGTCGTTCTCGATTAAGGGCTTGATCGAGGATTTTGCTGGCTTGATAATTGCTGGGAGGAACGACCAGTTCACTGAGGGCAAAGGTGAGCAAGGTAACCAGCAAGCTGAGGCATAGTGCTGGCACAACCAGTCGGTAGATGCTGGTGCCGCAGTTCCGTAGAGCGATAATTTCACTGCGGCGGGAGAGCTGGTTATAAACGGTTAAGGTGGCGAGCAGGGTCGCCATCGGTAGCGCTAACACTAAAAAGCTAGGAATCTGAAGGCCTAGAATCTGAAGGGCAATGGTGAGGCCAAGGCCCTCCTCGCTGACCTGACGCAGCAGATCGAAGAGGCTGCCCAGGGTGAGGCTGATAGCTAAGAAGGCCCCGACACCAAACAAGAAAGGCAGTGCTAATGCCTTCAAGATATAGAGGTCCATGATTCCAAAACCCAGAACAGGAGATCTTGAGTTGGGAAGATAGGACCGCAGAGCTTTGGGGAATTTAACCGTCATCAGGGTTGAGCATTTTCAGGCGAACGGTGATCGGCTGAGCAGATTGGCTACCCAGCTCAATTTCTAGTACCTCGCCACATAGACCTTCTAAAGATTGCACAAGCGATCGCAAGTTGGGGGTACTGGCACCACTATCGGCGTATACTTTGCCCGAAAGTCGCTGAATCCGCCGCCAAGTCGTATAAAGTTTAGCAATTGTCTGTTCAAGTTGGGCCGCCTGGTTGACCATATCAGCGGCTGAGTTAAGACACCCAAGGCGCAGCGCTTCTTCTAGACTGGCTTCTAAATCAATACTGTGGGCAGTGATTGCCTGCACTTCAGTAGAGGCCGACAAATATTTGGCCAACTGCTTGGCTTCGTTGGTGACCTGCTTGAGAGTATCGATGTCAGGATCTTCACTCAGGGATTCCTGCAGGGCGGACTGGTGGACCTCAGGCAGCTTCTCTAGCTCTCGTACAAAGGGTGCTAAATAGCGAGTGGGAATTGTTTGATCGGCTGCTTTCGCTTTAATCTCTGCTGGAACCAGGTCTGAGGTCATCCCGACCCACTCATCGGTAAGCTGCTGTACTTCGCGGCGGGTGATGGCGGTCCCTTGGTTGGCGGTTTCGCTGATTAACTGCTGCACTTCGGGGGCGGCTTGGGCGGTTTCCACAAAGGCGCGCTTGCTGAAGTTGTCAATGGCGGAGGCTTCTAGGTGCCCGTTTTCGAGCAGGGTATCGGCGCTGTTGGCCAGTTCGATCCAGCTATAGGCCTGACTTTTACTGATCTCTTGCTCCTGCAGCCAGTGCAGAAAACCAGTGCCCCGGCCTTCGCCGCTGTGTTTTTCGCGGTCGCGCACGGCCCTTAGAATGCGACCTCGCCATATGTCGGACTGCAGATTGATGCGATCGCAAACCAACCAGGCTGCATTCACCTGTTGCTGAAAATCAAAATCAGAAATTATTTCATCTTCTGGATCCGGTAGCTTGAGGTTGAGTTCATTAGACCCTTCAACTACGGCATCTGACAAAACAATCTGAGACTCGACACTACTCTGCGCCATGAGATACCGCTAGATAATTGCCGGATTATTATGCCACATATCCCATATCCACTTTGATAAGCTCTTCAGAATGCTAGCCTGAGCTATTAGTAGGCTGTAGTAGAGATTTCACTGCGGTGCTTTTCTACTACCGTCTACAAAAATAATTGTGAGAATGTAGTAAATTAGTAGCATTCTGCAAAATCAAAAAAATTTGATTTTGTCTCAATATCTTAAATCCTAAAGGAGGTCATGAAAGCGATAAGCACACTTGAATAGAGTTCTTTTAATTTAAAATAAAGGTGTTGAGAACAGAAAAATAAATAAACTGATGCTAAGAATTTTTACTGAATTAATAAATAAATCTTATAGAAATTAAATAAATAGGTTTTAATATTTGAAGGAGCGGATGATAATGATCAAAAATTTTGTGATAATCATTGGGGCAATGAAATGTGGAACAAGTAGTTTATATAACTATATTGCAAAACATCCTGAAATTTGCTCGTGCATCAAAAAAGAACCTAAGTTCTTTAGCACTAACGACACATTTAAGATGGAAGATTATCAAAATCTTTGGGTAGACTATGATCCCAGTATTCATAAAATGGCTTTAGAAGCATCAACGACATATACGAAAACGCCTCATTTTCCAGATTGTGCTGAAAGAATTTCTGAATTCTCTAAAGAACATGATTTGAATTTTCATTTCATCTATATTATGAGAAATCCTTTTGATAGAATTGAATCTACTTATATTGATGGACAGGTCAAAGGATGGAAATCAACTGAAAAACTCTCGAAGACAGAAAGTATCCATAAAAATTTAATTTCTACTAGCAAGTATTTTACTCAAGTTAATAAATACTCGAATTATTTTACTAACGATAATATACTGATGCTGTCTTTAGATGAATTGATTTCAGATAAAGAAGCTACTTTACTAAAAGTGTTTGATTTTTTAAATCTCGATGAGTCGATCAGCAAAAAATGTGCATCTCTGTTAGATAAAGTATATAACTCAAGATCTGAAAAACTTGTAGTCAGCAGTTTCTTTAAAAAAGCTGCTAGATTTCTTGAGCATAATATTCCATTTGATGATGGATTTAGAACTCTCAGAAGAAAGATAAAGAAAATAGTTGGAAAGCAAGTAGATGAAAGCTTATACAGGCTTTCAGATTATCAAAAGGAAATGGTTTACTCTGAACTTGAAGATGATATGAAAAGATTGCAAGACGTTTATAAGTTTGATGTTAAAGAGTGGGGATTTGAGTTTAGTGAACTAAAGAATTGATGTGTTGAAATATTTCACACCATAGCAGTACCCGGCTGAGTTAGGACAGCTCCTCTTTAACAGACGTGATGTTCAAAACTTTAGATGCCTTAATCAATACGCATGTTGCTATAATTAGATTTCTCTAAGTTTTTCAGAGACTAAATATCCATAATAATAAATTTACTTAGTTTACCTAGAAATGCAAAAGTGAATTTAAATTTTCTTCTAGAGTAGGAGGTTTTAGGATGCCTTGTGATTCTCACTTATGGATCTTTTTCTTGCTTTTATAGTAATAAAAATAATTACGAGAAATGCAGCTAGAAAGTATAAAATATATTTTCTGAAACTCATCGTAGTATACAGCAAAAATTTATTTTTATTTAATTTAGGAACACCAACTTCTTCCCAGGTTTCACCACCGTCAACTGACCTAAAGGTGCTTTTATCAGAATATCCATAAACTGTATTATCTTCAGAAAATGTAGGTGAAAACTTTATTGGTTGAGAAGTGACGTTAGAGCTGCTGCTGAAGTTTGATAAAAGGTGGTTATTTTTTATAAGTTCTCTTCCGACTTCATAAAATATTTCTCCCCCATTATTGCTCTTGAATAAACCTTTACCGCTGACGCTAACAAGCAGTATTTCGTCATTTTTAAAATTAGGGGAAACTGCCAATGCTTCGATGTACTGATCGACATTTTCATCGCTAAATTTTTCCCACGACTCTTCTGATGTTGACTGAGAATAGATCCCTTCATTAGTCGCAACTATAGACTTTATACCTGACGAACTATCAGTCAATATTTCTGCACTTCTAACAAAGAGTTCACTAAAAAAATTAACTTCTTTCCAGGATTTTCCAGCATCTGAAGTCTCGTGCAATTTATTGTTTACAATTGCAAGAATTTTTCGATTAGATTTGAAGCTTGGTGAAATACTTAGACTTGATATTTCTCCTTTAAAACTTTTGACTTTAGAAAAGTTTTTCCCTCCATCTTGCGACTTAAAAATGTGTCCTCTATCTGATCCAGTATATAGAGTTTGATCTTCATCATAGTCTGGAGAAAAATCAATCGTTACTGCAATATTCTCTTTCTTTCCTGGAACTCTTACCCAAATTTTATTGCTACTTTTGAATCTTAGAAAATCCCACCAAGACGAAGAAAAAATTGTCCTATCTTTAATGTAGTTGGGTGAAAATTTTATTGAAAAAATACGTTCTATTTGATCTTTTTCAAATAACCTTGCAAAGGATAGTATCCCGTTATTGATCGGAGACCAATCCATCCCTGAATTATTTGTCAAATATGCTCCACCCAGATATGTTGAAACAGCTGCTGTTGAATCATTTTTATAGTTTGGCGAGACATCTAAACCAACGATAATTTCAGGCGAAAGCGTGTCAACTTCAGACCATGATTCTCCTGCATTCTCAGATTTAAATAAGCCATTAAATCCTTCAAGAAAAATAGTTCTATCTTTGCTAAAAGAAGGTGATATTGCTAGTTTTGTGAAGTGTGGCTCTTTATATTTTTCAGCTTGCTTATCTTTTGTAAGACCATTGCTACACTCTTCCCAATTTTCCTCATCCTTTATGAAGCAAAAAGCGCCTTTACCAGTAGTGGAAAGATAGATTTTGGAGTCGACACTGAAATCAGGAGAAAATTGAATTGATTTGATAGGTTCATCTAGGAATTTATCTTCAGCTTTCTGAAATGATGATAGATCAGTATTGGAATAAAATAGGCCGCAGTTATTGGTTCCTAAAAATAACAGTGGAGATGCAGAAGAATTTTTATTAGCTGCTATGGAGCTTATTTGGCATCCGCCTTTTATTTCTACTGTTTCCGTATCTTTTCGATTATTTTTGAGTATATGCAATCTGCCGTCTTGCCCGCCTAATAAGACTTTCTCTTCGAAAAATTCTATGGCGTTAATCTTTATTTTTTCTGAAATTACCTGTTTCCAACTTCCCCCTCCATCTGTTGTTATATAAACTCCACCTGCTTGCCCAGATGCTATAACTTCTTGAGATGAAGTAGGTGAAGCTTTGATAGTGCCAATTTTTTTGTCTTGTAGATTTCTGCTGGTGTTTTTCCACGACAGCCCATAGTCTACCGATTTATATATGCCGTTACCTTCTGATGAAAGATAAATAGTATTACTATCTTTTGGAGAGCTGTCTAGTTCATTGAGTCGATATGAGCTGGGTAAGCCCTGTACAATTTTTTTCCATGTCTTGCCTTCATCAGTAGATCTTAAAAGAATTCCTCTAATTACTGAAAGTAGAACTTTGTTAGTCTCAAATTCAGGAGAAATATATATATCTGAAATTACATCATGTGGAGCGTGAGCTTTTGATTCTTCTGTGAAAGCAAGGAAGAAAATCTGAATACTTATTGCTGTTAATAATAATATTTTTCCCTTCATTTTTTAATTCCTACCTATCGGAGATTGATTAATTCCTGTTTCCGTTTTCTCTAAAGTTTATAGAGCTAGATTACTAAGCCCTTAACCCTTCATTTTTATTCCTATCTAAGTGCTGCATACTTTCCGCCTGGAAGCCAAGTCTCCTCATATCATGAAGGTGAGATAGGTTTACAGCGTTAGCATCTCTGTCCCAATAAAAATAGGATCTTGAGCAGATCTATGTTTATTTGGATTGAGGTGCACATAGTACCGTGCATATATTATGCTGTCGAATAGTATATGCCAAGTTTTTATCATACTTTGTGTATTTTGACCTGTGCTTGAGAGGTCATAGTACTTGTAATAATTTCTGTTTCAAGTAGCACACGCTTCGTTCGCTTACTGCTGAAACTCAAAGTTTATACTGTCGGTCAGATCCAGCCGAAAAAGATCTTGCATTTTCCGCTTTTCTAGGGTCTCTACTGTAGTATTTTTTTGAGTAGTTTTTGGCACGAAGACTGGTGCCGTAGGATACGGCTAGGTCATCTGTGACTAACTGTCTTGCATGCCTGAACAATGCCCTTTGCTTATTCTCAGCCCAGGCAAGTTAATCAATATCTGTCGATTCTATCGTAATGTAACGTGTAAACCTTGAGCCTCTTGCCGTACCCCCTGCATGAGTCGATGCCACCGCTCCATCGTCACCATCGATCCTATTGTGTCAACAATCCTCGTTGGAAATTGTTCTTGCATCAGTAATGCTTCCAGATGGGCTTGACTAAAAATTTTTCGACTGAAGCTATCACGATCTAAAAGCAGATCGCAGACAGTCTGTCTTACAGGACCAGCTAAGGCAGACGCTTGTAAATCTCGAGGCGTATAAGCATTAGCCGCAACGCTTTCTCTCCATAGCCCCAGACGCCGTAAACCGCGTTGATACTTTTTCCTGTAGCTAGCGATTAGCTCACTACTGCGAAGAGCTGGCAGCGTTTGACCATTGACGGCCATCCAATAAGCTTCGGGCAAGTATCGACGAATGGCTTCCTGGTGAATCCGTGCATGGTAGCCCATTGGAGCCGGTAGTCTCAGGGCAAGCTTGAGTAACTGGCGACTGGAGAAGGGACTCCATTTGGGGCTCGGATTCCAGGGGTTTTGCTGTCTTGCTCCCCAGACACCACTCACCTCATAAATATTGAATAGATCGAGTATGTCATATCCATCTGTCGTCACTGTTGAATAGTGTCTGATAAGGCCTTCTAATCTTCTGTGAACAGCATTCTCAAGTTCTGAAGAGTCCCATGGCAAATGATGACTGCTGACTCTTTCACCAGCGAGCATTCCCACAACACTATGGAGCGCTAGAGGTCGTAGATTTGGGAAAAGACATTTTCGATAAGAAAAGCCTCGAAAGATTTCTGCAGCCAAACCACCTAAGTGGGGTTGGTTATTAGGCTGAAAGTTGGGTAGCGGACTAATAAGACCGACTTTACTGGTTGCATCTCCATTGAAATAGAAGGCCAGCAGATCAGCATAATTGATAAGATTCTCATTATGTTTTTCAGGAGACATAACATTATGTTTAACTCCTGCTATATGCGCTAATTTTTGAGCTATCTGAACATCAAGACAATTTGGCTGACCGCTGGTAAAAGTTGTGATTTTTTTGGGATCGACAACCGAAATTAGTAAGCTCAACATGGCTCTGCTATCTAGGCCAGCCGTTAGTGAAGCTTTAATTTCAGGCTCACTGACTAGTGGTTTCAAGTGAGAGCGTGCAGTCTCAATGAGCTGATCTCGATGCCGCTTAATTCCTTTAATATCACGGGATGAAATTCGTTCATCGGGATTGATGAGCGGTAGTGAATGTGAGCTGATGTGCCCTTCTGAGTAGTGGATATATTCCGACGGATGACAGCTTTGAACGGAACTCAATAAGCTTTTGCCGCCTAAAGACCACTTAACAACAGCGATGCTAGCTGCACTAATATCATCAAACTCTACCGGCACCTTGCCAGTGGCGACTAGAGAGACATCATGGGGAGAAATGAGTAACGTTCCTCTGGTGCGGGCATAGTGGTATCTGAGTCGGCGCCGACCCATGATGTCACCCATCCAGACAACAGCACCTGTTGCTCGATTGATGATAACGGCTGAAAAGCTCCCTTCCAAGGCCTGTACACCCTTTGCTCTACCTATCAGCCAGGCGTTGAGAATGTGTTGAGCTGTGCTGCAAGATGTTGGTAAGACGACTCCGAAAGCAAGGACCGCATAGTGTTCATTGATGACATCACTCATTATTGGGTACTTAACGTCAACTGTTGGCTGTAAATAAAACCAACCAGCACTAACATCAGGTAGCCAGCAGACCCTTTTCGTAAGAGAGGTGTCTAAAGATGGCATCCATTTCTTTGTTAGATTTGCCCAGCGTTTGAGTTCCGCTTCTGAACTCTTACCTTTAGGATTTTGGACGAAAAGAAAAGTATACATACCTGTACTTAATTCTCAGAAAAACTTTCTTTGAAATCAAGACGCACAGAAAATTTTCGATAGCACAGAAAAAATAGCTACTCGAAAAAATTAAATCAATATCTACAGATATTAATTTCCGTCTTTTTTATATTCAGTTCAAAAAATAAATATGCAAAATATTGCCTGCCTCTTCCCGCATAAGTAAAAGCCACTAAAGTTGCTCTAGTACTTATTCTGGAAGGTAATACAGGTGCGCCCCTTTTCTAACCCCATAGAAATTAGGACCAGCAAAAACTTTGCTGATTTGATAATGCAGTTCACCGGGTATTATCATACTATTTCTGAATCAAAAGTCAATTGTGATGCAATCATAATTTCTACAGCGCTTCCATATCTATGCTCAAGAATTCGATCGGAATGGCTTGTTCAGAGCTGCTGTCAACGAAAAACAGGGTATCCAAGTCTGCCATTATGGCGCCTGGAAATATTTAGATACCTTAATTATTTTTAATGGCTTAACAGGTCTTTTAAACTCTGGTGAAATTCAAATAATCTCGATTGATCTGTTTAATTTTTGCTTACCGGTAATGGCTTTAATATTCTGTCGCCTTCTGTGAGTCTCTCTTGCAGCGTTTGATAGATCGAATCTGGGACTGATGCTCTAAGTGCACGACCCAAGCGATTTTTCTTTTGCGCGAGTCTAAGACAGTCAGCTTGAGCACAGAGATAAGCTGAGCGCCCCATACCGTGATCGAGCTGCACTGATCGGTCAGGATGGACTCTAACGACTCGCCAGAACTCTTGTTTGGGCGCAACTTTGCGACAGCAAATACAGCGACGATAATTAGGTTCCATGAAAGGCTGGATTATTATTGAGGGCCGTAAGTCACACTACGGCCCTCTTGTTTGTTTGCCAAGGCAATGGCAGAACTACTGTTGCCTCAGAGAGGCTTTCTAGACAGCGTGATAAATAATTGCGCCATCTGGCTCTCGGTTATCAATGCTGAGCAGGCCATCAACGCTGAGGCGGTGGACAATAGCTTTAATCTCTTCAGGATCGGCTTCGGTTTCGATAACGCAATCGCTCATTGTTGCCCCACCAAGATCTCGACAAATTTTGAGAACGCTAACGTCTAAGCGCTTGTTAGCGGTGTTTGCTGTCGGTAGCTCGGTGAAGGCTGGGGACGTGGTGTTGTGATACCCCTCACCCACATTCACTACAACTTGAGGGACTGCTGTTTGATGTGGAGAGCCATACAGTGCCCGGTATTTTGTGTTTTTCTCATCTACCATACCGGGGATGAGGGCAATATCGAGCAGTTGTCCGACGCCAAAAAACCCCAAGGTGCAAAGATATAAGACACCACTGATAGGTTTACCCAGATAGAATCGCTGGATACCACCCAATCCAAAAAAGAAAGCCAGCCAGAAAAGATAAGCTGTTCCGTTATTAACCATCTTTTTACCCTGATGTCCTCGACTCCACGATAGCTCAAGCGCTCTGTGAGTTTAGGGTGCCCTATTGCTGGGAGCAATTTGTGAAACGTGGAAGTCCTTCATCTTTATCTCCAGCCTTCTGCCGAACATGGATATAGTAGATTTGAGATCCTTCTGGGTCGGCCTTGTTTTTTAATTGAGTCTTGCCGTGGCTGTTGCCGTTCAATCTTTGTTGACCCCTGAAATCATGAAGCCTGCTCGTTACTTAGGTAATGAGTTAGGGGCTGTGCATAAGCCTTGGGAGAGTGCCAATGTTCGCTGGGTGCTGACCTATCCTGAGATTTATGAGGTAGGGGCTTCAAACTTAGGGCACATTATTCTATACAACATTCTTAATGCGCAGCCGAGACAGCTTTGCGATCGCGCCTATCTCCCCGCTCTCGATCTCGCAACAAAACTCCGCGACACAAACACCTCCCTGTTTGCCGTAGAGTCCAAGCGTCCCCTCATCGACTACGACATCCTCGGCTTTAGCCTCAGCTACGAACTCGGAGCTACCAACATCCTCGAAATGCTGGATTTGGCTAATATTCCGTTGACTTGGGCCGAACGAGCAATGGATCCTAACAAAAGCTATCCACTGATTTTTGCGGGGGGCCAGACCGCTACCTCTAACCCAGAACCCTATGCTGATTTCTTCGATTTCGTTGCCCTCGGTGATGGCGAAGAACTGCTGTCTGAGATCGGCCTCATTTTAGAAGAAGGAAAAGCAGCGGGACTCAGTCGAGAAGCCCTCCTGCTGGATCTAGCCCAAGTGCCAGGGGTTTATGTGCCGCAGTTCTACGACATGGCTGATGACGGCTCGGTCCACCCCAATCGACCCGGTGTACCAAAACGCATCCTCAGGCGGGTGGCCGACCCCATGCCGGAGTACTCCATTGGTTTGGTGCCCTATGTGCAAACGGTTCACGATCGCCTCACGGTAGAAGTTAGACGCGGCTGCACCCGTGGCTGTCGCTTCTGTCAGCCAGGAATGCTCACTCGCCCAGCGCGGGATGTGGACCCTGAACAGGTTGTCAACGCCATTGAGAAGGGGATGCGAGAAACCGGATACAACGAGTTCTCGCTGCTATCGCTGAGCTGTTCTGACTATCTGGCTCTACCCGCAGTAGGGATGGAAATCAAAAATCGGCTCCAGGATCAGAATATTTCGCTCTCGCTGCCCAGTCAGCGGGTCGATCGCTTCGATGAAAATATTGCTAATATCATCGGCGGTACTCGCAAAACTGGCCTTACCTTCGCCCCTGAAGCCGGTACCCAGCGGATGCGAGACATCATTAATAAGGGTCTGACCAATGAGGAGCTATTAAGGGGCATTAAAACCGCCTGTGAGCAGGGCTGGAGCAAGGTAAAGCTCTATTTTATGATTGGGCTTCCTGGTGAAACGGATGCCGATGTGATCGGTATTGCTGAGACGCTGCGCTGGCTGCGCCGAGAATGTCAGGCTCAGGGCCGCAAACGTCTGAATTTCAACGTTACTATCTCTAATTTCACGCCGAAGCCCCATACGCCTTTTCAGTGGCATTCGGTTTCCACAACGGAATTTAAGCGTAAACGAGAGCTATTATTTGCGGAGTTCCGGCAGATTCGCGGAGTGAAGGTCAACTTCACTGACGTTCGTATTTCTGCGATGGAAGATTTTGTGGGGCGTGGCGATCGCCGTCTGTCTCCAGTGGTCCGTCGCGCCTGGGAACTCGGTGCGGGTATGGATTCCTGGTGGGAGAACTTAGACAAGGCATTTCAAGCTTGGACGGATGCAATTGAAGAAGCTAACCTCACTTGGAAATATCGCCAAGTTGAAACCGGTGAGTGGAATATCTTCGATCCTTCTACTCCCGCTGAAGCTGGCGATGCATCCACTCCAACACCCCAACACCCCAACTCAGAACTCGAAACTCAAGACTCAAAACTCGACTTTCCTCTCCCTTGGGACCACCTTGATACCGGAATTGATAAGCAGTGGCTTAAGGATGATCTGCAGCGAGCGTTGGAAGCTGCCACTGTACCTGACTGCGCCTTTGAAGGCTGTTCTCACTGTGGTGTCTGCAGCATCGATTTCGGCCATAACGTCGTGGTGCCGCCCCCTGAAATCCCTGAGTTTTCGGGCCACTTTGTCCCTAATAAAGATCGGGTGCAGCGGCTGCGGGTTTGGTTTGGCAAGCAGGGCGATATGTCTTTAGTCAGTCATTTAGATCTGCTGCGGTTGTTTGATCGGGTGGTGCGGCGATCGCAAATCCCCATCGCTTTCACAGGCGGTTTCCATCCCGGCCCTCGAATTGCCCCAGCCAATGCTTTAGCGCTCGGCGCAACCAGTAATTGCGAGATTGTAGACTTCGAGCTAACCCAAATGATGGAGGTTGATCAGTTTCGTCAAACGTTGGCGGAATGTTTGCCTGCAGACATTCCTATCTATCGAGTCGATGCTATTGAGCTATCAGATCCCTCTGCAACCCAGGCGGTGCATCAGGCAGAATATTTACTGACGATCGCTTCTCAGGAGTCTGGGACCTCGGAACAATGGCAGGGTTGGATTGATCAAATTAAGGCGGCGACTGAGATTAATTTTGAGCATACGACCAAATCTGGGAAGAAGCGGGTTGTTAATTTGTGCGATCGCCTGCTTGAGCTGGAGCTAACTCAAATGGAACCAGTGAGCGTTCGATATGTGGGCACCTGCTGCAATGACGGAAATATTCTGCGGCCTGAGCATTTAATCTTTATGCTTGAGAAGATTTCAGACCAGGCTATTGAGTTGCGACACATTCATCGCCAACGGTTGATTTTGCAGCATCAAACAGACACTGTTGCGATTTAGAGCTGAAAATGAGCCTATTTCTGCCTTTTTGCTTTGCGACAGGAATGGCACTCGACAGCCTTTGCATCGATATGCCCTTTTGCTTCTTCGTAATACCATTTCTGGGATGCGGCTTTCCAGATTTCTCGTTTGCCACAGAGTCGGCAGGTGAACGGTTGGTCGATGTAGTACTCTGGCAGGCGACCGTAGGTGTTGATGTGAGAGAGTTTGCTGGTATCTGAAGCGATCGCAGAGGGGTGAGCTTTCTGCTGTTCTGCATGAAGCTGGAGGACTCGCTCAGCTTCTCTCAATTCTTTGTTCGATGGGTTGCGACCATAGTCAGACTGCTTGGACATGCGATCGATTTTTAACGTCTATGGTAACCAGGCGTTAAGTTGACATGGATGAGCGAAGCGAACGCCCGACTTGTTATCGCTCCGGTTCATCTAATCATGCTGGCGGACAAGTGCGATCGCATCTTCAAATCTATCAATGACAATCGAGTCAACCAGGACTCCCGTCATTTTGCACCCCGCATCAGCGCCGCAAAACTTCTCCCTGGGAAGCAATGACCTGTTTATACCAGTGAGCCGAATCTTTCAACGTTCGCTGCTGGGTACCGTAGTCAACGTGGATGATGCCGAAGCGCTTTTGGTAGCCATAGGCCCACTCAAAGTTATCCATAATTGACCAGAGGAAGTACCCCTTTGCAGGGATGCCAGATGCGATCGCATCTCCAAAAGCCCCCAAATACCCCTTTAGAAAGTCGATCCGCTGCGGATCATGGACCTGACCATCATGGTGAACCCAATCGCTGTTCGCCATTCCATTCTCAGTGATTGCAATTGGGAGCTGATAGCGTTCATGGATAAACTTTGGCCCCCAGTAAAGTGCCTCAGGCGTAATCGGCCAATCCATCGTCGTACGCGGCGCTCCCACCGCAGGCGAAACAAACGTGTACCCTCCATTTGGCTTTGCCGTGACGGTATAGCCCTGATAAATATTGAGACCATAAAAGTCTAGGGGCTGGTGCATCGTCTTCAGATCCTCTGCGCTGATTTCAGGCAGATGTTCCCGGAAAAGCTGCAGCCCATCAGCAGGATATTCGCCGCGCAAAATAGGATCGGCGAACCAAGTATTATTCCAGCAGTTTTTGGCCTTGACCGACAGAGTTGCTTTGCGGGCTGCCTCAATATCTGCGGGGCTGTCGGTGGCCGGTATCGCCACAATGCCCACTAGCGCGGTGCCAATAGTCGGAGGAAGCTGGGCGCGGTCACGAATCACCTGAACTGATTTCCCGTGGGCTAAAAACGAATGGTGGGCAGCCAGCAGCATTTCCCGCAGGCTTAATTTCAGGCCCGGTGCATGTTCGCCTTGCTGATGGCCGAGGCCAATAAAGCACTGCGGTTCGTTTTGTGGAATCCAGTGTTGCACCCGGTCTGAGAGCTTATCCACTATCACTTGGGTATAGTCTGCAAACCAGTCGGCGCTGTCCCGATTGAGCCAGCCTCCGCGACAGTAGAGGTCGTAGGGATAGTCCCAGTGAAATAGCGTTACCCAGGGCTGAATGTTGTGGCTTAACAGGCAATCAACGAGACGGTCGTAGAAGTCTAAGCCTTCTTGGTTAACGGTGCCGACGCCCGCAGGGAGCACTCGTGGCCAAGAAATAGAGAGTCGATAAGCCTGCAGACCGATCTCACTCATTAGTTGCACATCATCAATAGAGCGATGGTAATGATCGCAGGCTACGACGCCATTGTCGCCCCCAGCTACTTTGCCCGGTTGCTGACAAAAAATATCCCATACAGACAAGCCTTTGTCGTCAGCATGGGCGGCTCCCTCAATCTGGTAGCTCGCAGCAGCGGCTCCCCAGGTGAAGTCGGGCTTAAAGGGGTTGGTGTCCATCGGCGATTCTAACAACGGCATCTAACAGGTTACAGTGCTTGTCCAGGGGACTTGAAGCTAGGTTTAGTAGTGCTTGCTACAGTTCTTTGATTTAGGTCTTGCTAGCGTTGTAAACAAGTCAATGAAATTTCAGTTTTAATCATTACAAATCATCGCTTCTAGGGTTCCGGTTCTCGTTTTTAACGATGAATGTCTGGTCCGAGAGAAGCAGCTAGAACCTAGAGCCGAATGTTGTGCTTCGGTTGTTTATCTAGTGACACGGCGGGACAAAAGCCCGGGAGGAACAGTCGTAGGGATCGGTATCTCTATGAGTTGTTGCCCCGGGTTTTATGTATGCTGTTGAGGAGCGATTTGGGACATTCAGAAAAGATATTCCTTTAAAAAGAAAAATACAATTCTTTGACCTACTGACGGATGAATCATGACTGACGATCCTTTATTCCAACAACCCGATGCTGTTTTTCAACCGGGCGAGAGCGTTGCTGAACAGGCTCTAGAACGAGAATCCCGACTGCCGCTGACCGGATGGCAGCAAGAAGTGGATCAAGGGCTGCAGTTTGGCTTAGAGGCGGCTGAAAGCATTCGCGATCGCACTATCCCCACCTTCTCTCGCGGTGAACTGCCCCACTACGCAGGCATCAATACCTTTCTCAAGGCTCCCTATCTAGAAGTGTCCGCAAAGTCGGCAACTACGACGTCGCTATTGTCGGCGTTCCCCACGACTCCGGCACCACCTATCGACCCGGCACCCGCTTCGGTCCCCAAGGTATACGACGTATATCAGCGTTGTATACGCCATACAATTTTGAACTGGGCGTCGATCTCAGAGAGCAAATTACTCTCTGCGATGTTGGGGATATCTTTACCATCCCTGCGAACAACGAAAAGTCTTTCGATCAGATTTCTAAGGGCATTGCTCACATCTTTAGTTCTGGCGCGTTCCCAATCATTTTGGGGGGCGACCACTCCATTGGCTTCCCCACCATTCGAGGCGTTTGCCGTCACCTAGGCGATCTAAAAGTGGGCATCATTCACTTCGATCGCCACGTTGATACCCAAGAGACCGATCTCGACGAACGGATGCACACCTGTCCTTGGTTCCACGCTACCAACATGGCCAATGCGCCAGCCAAGAACCTGGTGCAGCTTGGGATTGGCGGCTGGCAGGTGCCCCGCCAGGGCGTCAAAGTCTGCCGTGAGCGGGCCACCAATATTCTGACCGTGACCGACATCATGGAAATGGGCATGGATGCCGCCGTAGACTTTGCCCTTGAGCGTGCCCTAGACGGTACCGACTGCGTCTATATTAGCTTTGATATTGACTGTATTGATGCAGGCTTTGTCCCCGGTACGGGCTGGCCGGAACCAGGCGGTCTGATGCCCCGTGAAGCGCTGTACATGCTGGGCAAAATTGTCCAAAATGCCCCCGTTTGCGGTCTGGAAATCGTTGAGGTGTCCCCGCCCTATGACGTCAGCGATATGACCTCGTTAATGGCGACCCGCGTCATCTGTGACACGATGGCTCACTTAGTCACCTCTGGTCAGTTGCCTCGACCTGAGAAGGCAGCCTACATTCACGAGCAGGCCAATATGTCTGTTGGTATGGGTGACTGGCGGTAATGCACGAGACGGATATGACCAAGGCTCTGCTCATGACGGTCACGGACTGGTGGGAAAGCCAGCCTGAGCGACCGGAGGTGAGTAAGGTTCATCTCGTAGTGGGCCGATTCACCTGCGTGGAGCCGGTGAGTCTCCAGTTTGCCTACGAGGTGCAGACTCGAGGCACCTTTTTAGAGAATACCGAACTGGTGATTCGCGAGACGCCGCTGATTGCCTTTTGTCATTCTTGTGAGCAGGAATACTCCCCTGAAATAGGTCTGCAATATGCCTGCCCTGACTGCAAAGCCCCAATGGACGATATCCGCTCGGGGCGGGAGCTAAAGATTGATCGCATCGAATACTGTACCGATTCGGAACAAACCTATGCACCAAACCGTTGATGCGGCGCTGGGGATTAACCTCCTCCATGCCAACCAAGAAGGGGCCGATCACAATCGTGTCCATTTTGATGAATGGGGTGTGACTTGCCTAAACCTGATGAGCAGTCCCGGTGCTGGCAAGACAGTCCTGCTGGAGAAAACCCTAGCTGCACTGCGCCCCGAACTCAAAATTGCGGTGATCGAGGGTGATATGACGACTGAACTGGATGCAGACCGCCTTAGACAATATGATGTGCCCGTTATTGCCATTAATACGGGTCGCTCTTGTCATTTAGATGCCAAGATGGTCGCCGGGGGAATTCATCAGCTCAAGCAAGATCATCGACCCACCGATCTAGACCTGGTGCTGGTGGAAAATGTGGGTAACTTAGTCTGTCCCGCTGAGTTTGAAGTCGGCGAACATGCCAAGGTAGCACTGCTCAGCGTCACAGAAGGGGAAGACAAGCCGCTGAAATATCCGGTGATGTTTCAGGCGGCAGATTGTTTGCTGATTACTAAAATTGATTTGGCACCGTACCTTGACATTGAGATTGAGCGCATTGTTGCTAATGTGCGACAGCTTAATCCCCGTGTGAAAGTTATTCCGGTCTCGGCGCAGTCGGGTGATGGGTTAGAGAGGTGGTTTGACTGGTTGCGATCGCAAGTCAGAAGCCGTAAACCGGCCCATCAATCAGCATAGTGGTTTAATTTCACATCGTATCAATTCAATCTAAGGAAAGCCTATGAAGCGGCGTAGCTTTTTATCTATCTGTACTCTTTTTCTATGTAGCTTGCTGTTGACGGTGAGCTGTACCCAAACGCCATCTGGTAATGCGCCCGCTGGTGACGGTGGCTCCCCTGTGGTGATTGGCTACAGTAGCTGGCCGGGCTGGTGGCCTTGGGTGATTGCTGAACAAGAAGGACTCTTTGAAAAGAACGGGGCTAACGTCGAACTCAAATGGTTTGATGGTTATCTACAGTCGATGGAAGCCTTTGCTGCAGGTCAACTAGACGGCAACACCCAAACGCTCAATGACACAATTTCTTTCGCTGCCGATTCGACCAATGGTCAAGTAGTGGTGCTTGTAAACGATAACTCTGATGGCAATGACAAAATTATTGTTACAGAGGAAATCAATAGTATTCAAGATCTGAAAGGGAGAAAAGTTGCCGTTGAAGAAGGCGTTGTTGACGACTTTTTGCTGACCTTAGGGCTAGAAGAAGAGGGGATGAAGCGCGAGGACGTCGAAATTGTTCCCCTAGAGACAGGTAAAGCGGCAGCGGCATTTGTTGCAGGTCAGGTGGACGCAGTGGGTGCATTCCCGCCCTTCTGGCTGACGGCCCTTCAACGAGAGGGGAGTAAAGAGCTCTTCTCTTCAGCACAGTTTCCAGGGGCGATTCCTGACTTGCTGACCGTGAGCCAAAAGCTGATCGATGAGCGCCCTGATCAGGTACAGGCGCTTGTGAATACTTGGTTTGATATCCGAGCCTTCATGGAAGAAAATCCTGAAGAAGCGGACAAGATATTGTCAGAGCGTGCCGGGGTGTCGCCGGAAGAATTCGAGAAGTTCAATGAAGGGACGCGCTTTTTCACGATTGAAGATAATCTCGAAGCCTTCAGCGACGGAGACAACATGAAGCATATGCCCTTCGCTGCGGAGCGGATGACGAAGTTTATGGTGGATGTTGGCTTTATTCCTGAAGGTCCAGACTTGACGAAGATCTTCGACGATACCTTTGTCAAAGCTTATGCTGAACAGAACAAGGGCTAGTTAGGCTGATTGGCTATTTGATATTGGGCGGGCATTAGCCTGCCCATTGATCATTTTGTAGGCACCTCCATGATCTCTCACCCGACCTCAGCGCCAGACACTAAATTAGAAGGACTTCGGCCCACCGTTTTTTGGCGCATCGTTGATGATATTCCGATCGGTCTTAAGTGGTTTTTGATTGCACTATCGTTTCTAGTGCCTTTGATACTCTGGTGGGGTCTTTCTAGCGCGGGTTTTGTTGATCCAAAGTTTTTGCCCTCTCCTGCCAAGGTGATTGAAGCGTTCGGTACGCTTTGGGAGAAGGGATACTTGCTCAAAGATACGACTGCAAGCTGTTTTCGAGTGGGTGGTGGATTTCTACTGGCTGCGGTTCTCTCAGTTCCGATTGGAATTGGTATGGGGACATTTCCCAGCATCAGGGCACTTTTGGAACCCATCATTGGCTTTGTCCGCTATATGCCAGCTCCAGCCTTTATCCCACTCCTGATCATTTATCTCGGTTTAGATGAACCGCCTAAAATTGCGCTAATTTTCATTGGCACCGTTTTCTTCAATATTTTGATGATTATGGATGCGGTGAAGTTTGTGCCCAAAGAACTGATTGAAACGACGTATACTCTGGGCGGGCGTCAGCGGCAAGTGCTGATGCAGGTGATTACGCCCTATGTCATGCCTAAAATTATCGACGCCTTCCGGGTGAACATGGCTGCATCATGGAATTTAGTGGTGATTGCAGAGCTGGTGGCAGCTACCGAAGGTCTCGGGAAGCGGGTGGAGCTGGCGCAGCGATTTTTTCGCACTGACGAAATTTTTGCCCTGCTGCTGATCCTGGGCTTGATTGGCTTTTGTTTGGATCTGTTTTTCCGCTGGTTGCTGAACATATCCTGTAAGTGGGCGGTGGATTAGGGCCATGCATTTAGAAATTACGGATCTCTATAAGTCATTCCCCACCCAGCAAGGTTCGCTTTCGGTTCTCGAAGCAATCAATCTCCATGTTGAAACCGGCGAGTTTGTCTGCGTGGTGGGTGCCTCTGGTTCAGGTAAGTCAACGCTATTGCGCATGGTCGCTGGGCTAGATCTGCCAACCACTGGCTTGATTACCGTCGATGATAAAACAGTGGTAGGTCCTGGACCCGATCGCGGGATGGTGTTTCAACGCTACACGCTTTATCCCTGGATGACGGTGGCAAAAAATGTAGAGTTTGGTCTGAAGCTTCAGGGCTTTTCTCAGAAAGAGCGGCGAGATCGAGTAGCCTATTACTTAGATGTTGTAGGTTTGACGGCGTTTGCAAAGGCGCTACCTAGAGAATTGTCGGGGGGGATGAAGCAGCGAGTTGCTATAGCCCGTGCCCTAGCCTGCCAGCCCAAAATCTTGTTAATGGACGAGCCGTTTGGGGCTTTGGACGTCCAAACAAAAGAGACCATGCAGCAGTTCTTGCTTAATCTGTGGCGACAGACCGGCACCTCAATTTTGATGATCACCCATGACGTGGGCGAAGCCGTCTTTCTCTCCCAGCGGGTTTATGTACTTACCGCTCGTCCCGGTATGGTCCAGCGCGAAATTGCCGTGGATTTGCCAAGCGAACGCACTTACCTTGTCAAACGAGAATCCAAATTTCAACAATATCAAGATGAAATCATGGATTTACTCCGCACGACTGAAGCAGCGCCGCTCGCTTAGGTCGCTGCTGGTGCTGGTTTTGGTTTCTGCATGGTCTATCTCTACGCCCAGTGTGGGCCGTCTGGTCTCTCTTCTATAGCCGTCGCCAGCAGCGCGGCTTCGGCAGACATAGCTTTCAATCGCTTTGATGTCCTAATCAATATGTCGAAGGCTATACGTGCAGACATAAACCATCAGAGGTTTGAGCTTTCTGTGATGCCTGTGAGTTTATGCTGTTCAGTCCTTTCCTCGCTCCCTTCTATAAAAACACCCCCATAGACACTCATCACTGAGAGTCCAAAGAGGTGCAGATGGTTTATTTTGCGGAGGAAATTGAATTTTTTAGTGAGCAGCTAGTTGAATGCCTCGATAGATCATTTGGCCGAGTAATTCATCAAGACCTTCAGTCACCTGTGGCAACGTGATTTGTGTAGAGATGCCGTGATACAGCCCTTGAACTGTCCCTTGAGAAGAGACTTCTACAGGGTCAGGAGCATGGTAAGAAATGCCGCGATAGGTGAGTTGCATCGTTGTCTCCGTAGGTTGATTGAGGTGTGCTGCTCTCTTAACTAGGCTGATAATCCAATAATCCAGAAGCTGCCGCCGTGATCTACGCCCTACCCCCTCGTGATCATCATCACGTTGCCCATAGCCTGGAGAAAAACTGCTCCACATATGTGGAGTGGAGGTAGAGAAGCCTCATGAGATAGTGGCCTCTAGGCTCTTCTAGACACAATCCATTACCACAAGAACCACAAATAAAAATACCATTTGACATTAACGTTACAACTTGTTACATTATTGATACAAAGCGTTACACAAAGGGATTTATTTATGACTTCCGCTACTTCTACTGCTCAACAGTATTCCGTTGCTAACGAACTCATCCCTGCTGAGGCAGCAGCACGCCTCAAGCGGTCAGAGGGTTTTCCTATGCCTCGCGTCTTTGGTGGCACCGTTGACCAAGAGGGTCTAGCCAATAACTATGCAGTCGGACCTACAAGTTCCGCTGCTGAGAAAACTTCAGTCAAGACACGAGCATGGCAAGCCGTAGCATTTGCGGCTGTCACCTGGATTCCAGTCTCTATTGCAATTCTCGTTAGCTAGTCCATTTCGACTTGAGAATTACCTTATGGCCCTTCTAGGGTTATAGGTAACGCGACTGAATCTTGCATTTGATTCAGAAAGCTCCCCCAGTGCATACAGCTTGTATGAACTGGGGGTTCCTCAATTAAGCGCTGAAGGATCTATCTATATAGAAGGGAAAAGGTCTCACCCCTTATCCTTGTGTAAATAAAGCTGACGTATCGGTCGAGTAAAGGAACTCATGAATCCACAAGATAATCAGACCCTTGAAACTTGCCCCGCCTGTAACGTTTCCATCACAGCAGACGAAAAAGTAAATTTTGCAGTGGGTCAGCCAGGGACGCGGGCCAAGCTCTACGCCAGAGTCTGTCAGTTCAATCAGAAGCCAGGATGCATCAACCAACAGCCTGAACTCATCGGCGAGAAGACAGAAGATGATGATTTTAGGTCAGCAGAAGACTTGATTATCCCCGGCATCCACGACACCTAAAATTGACTCGAATTGTTAAGAGAATTAGAAGAATACGCTCAAACGCCCTTGTAATGGGAGGCAGAGTCTGTTACATTAGTTAACAAGAGCGACACATCATATTCACCCCGTCGTTCATTACATACCCATTACCCGCACTTATATTATGACAACTGTTCTACAACGTCGCGAAAGCGGCAGCGCCTGGGAGCGCTTTTGTAGCTGGATCACAAGCACCGATAACCGTTTATACATCGGTTGGTTCGGCGTATTGATGATTCCTACGCTCCTCGCTGCGACTACTTGTTTCGTCATCGCCTTTATTGGCGCCCCTCCCGTCGACATCGACGGCATCCGTGAGCCAGTCGCTGGTTCACTCATGTACGGCAACAACATCATCACCGGTGCAGTTGTTCCTTCCTCTAACGCTATTGGCCTCCACTTCTACCCTATCTGGGAAGCAGCTTCACTCGATGAGTGGCTGTACAACGGTGGTCCTTACCAGCTCATCTGCTTTCACTTCTTGATTGCAATCTGCTGCTGGATGGGTCGTCAGTGGGAATACTCTTACCGCCTCGGCATGCGTCCTTGGATCTGTGTTGCATATTCTGCTCCAGTATCCGCTGCCTTTGCAGTATTCTTCATCTACCCATTGGGTCAGGGTTCCTTCTCTGATGGTATGCCTCTCGGTATTTCTGGAACCTTCAACTTCATGTTTGTCTTCCAGGCAGAGCACAACATTCTGATGCACCCTTTCCACATGTTGGGAGTTGCTGGTGTCTTCGGTGGTTCACTGTTCTCCGCGATGCACGGTTCACTCGTTACTTCTACTCTCATCCGTGAGACAACTGAAGTTGAGTCAGCTAACTACGGTTACAAATTCGGTCAAGAAGAAGAGACTTACAACATCGTTGCAGCCCACGGCTACTTCGGTCGGTTGATCTTCCAATACGCTTCCTTCAACAACAGCCGCGCACTGCACTTCTTCTTGGGTGCATGGCCGGTGATTGGAATCTGGTTTACTGCAATGGGCATCAGCACCATGGCTTTCAACCTCAACGGTTTCAACTTCAACCACTCCATCGTTGATTCAAGCGGCAACGTGATCAACACTTGGGCCGATGTTCTGAACAGAGCTAACCTTGGTTTTGAAGTCATGCACGAGCGCAACGCTCACAACTTCCCTCTGGACCTAGCGTCGATGGAATCCACTACTGTTGCTCTGACTGCTCCAGTCATCAATGGCTAATCACGCAAGTCTAATGAAATGACCTAACGAAAGTTAGCTCAATAATTAGATAGTGATTATAAAAGCGCCCTCAATGTTGAGGGCGCTTTTATAGGCTATTTATATTGATGTGTTAGCTCTTAAGGTTTCTATATGCGTGACAGTAGCGAGGGAATGATTGAACTGCTCAACGTCTCCAAAAAGGACGAGGGCTATTTCTTAACTATCTCTGTACCGAAAAACCTACAGCGGAGACACTTTAGCTTCGGAGTTACGTCCAATACTTACTCTGCCTTGTGTAGAATTTTTGATTCCCGTCCTCTAGATCGCCTGACAGGCTTGAGATATCGATACTTTTGGAATGGTTCGACGAGTGGAAAAATAGAGATAAATATATTCTTGGGGATTAGATGCGAGGTGGGACAAGATGGGAAAAGTATAGATTTTGACGTTCCTCATGCTCTTGCAGCAAATCTAAGATGGTTCCATGAGCTTGAAAAATTTGATGAAGCTGAGCATCTCGAGACAAAAGTAAGTAGGCAAGCATAACTAGACTTGACACTATCAAGCCCACAAAGCCCTACTCTGAAAACATCTCAGGATATTTCTATCTTAAAGATAAATCAGCCAGCCTACTTATAATTGTCTACCTCATTGCAGTACATCTGATTCTCCCCGGTGCCACTGCTAGAATCAGCTTAGTATCCCTGGAATAAATCTGAAGTGAGTCATCTACAACAAAACATTCACGCCATTATTCGACCTGGTGAAGAGCAAGGATATTTTGCTGAATGCATGGAAATATCAGTTGTTACGCAGGGTTTGACACTGGATGAAGTTTCAAAGAATTTAAGTGAAGCCGTTAGCTTACATCTTGAGGATGCAGACGCTACAGAGTTTGGCTTAGTAGCCCAGCCGTCTCTGGCTGTTACCTTTGAACTGCAGCCAGAGTATGCCTAAATTCAAGCAGCTACCAGGGCCAGAAGTCGTCAAGATACTTGAAATATTCGGTTTTAAGATCCACAGTCAACGTGGCAGTCATATCAAAATGCGGCGCGTAACCGAGATAGGCAAAGAGACTTTGACCATTCCTAATCATAAGCAGCTAGATACTGGAACATGCAGGGCCATTTTTAAGCAGGCTAGTCAGTATATTCCAGCTACAGAGCTGTCGAAATATTTCCATATATGAGCACATGATCTTTTGCGTTTTCTGTTAGGGGGCAATGAGAATAAGATTGCGCTAATCTCCACTCCAAGGATTCACGAGCATTACCCCCGTCGGCTCAAAGTCAGAAATGTTTCGTGTCATCACCTTTAGGCCATGATGTTGAGCTGTTGAGGCAATCAGCCCATCACCAGTAGGGATGATTCGCCCTTTTCTCTGAGCGTTTGCCGTAATTTCTCCCCAAATTTTTACCACCTCAAGATCGACGGGTAGAAGACGATCTGAATAATTCTTTTCCAGCTTGTGGATCCAGGTTAAAAGCTCCTGTTTACGTTTACTCGCCTCAAGTAATGCAATCCCCTTCGTAATTTCACCTATGGAAATCACGCTGATGAATAGATCTTGACTGGCTAGAGTAGATACTGCGATCTTGACCCCCTCATCACAATTGGGATGTCTCAACTCAGATAAAACGCAAGTATCGAGCAGTGTGCTCACAATTCTACATCTCGCATGGGGGAGCGATCTCGTTCTAGCTCAATTCCCTCTAGACTGGGACCGTCCTGCAGCAAAAAGTCTTTAAAGCTAGGCTTTGTACCAGTTAATAGTTCATAGTCATGCTCAGCTAACACAACCACAACATCATTCCGACGTTTTACTTTTTGAGGCCCTTCCGAAAGTGCAAGGTTGACCAACTCACTGAATTTATTCTTTGCCTCTGCTAGTCGCCATTCCATTATTCATTACTCATCTAGCTAATCTAGCTATATTATGGCAGATGAATACTGTTGGTTAAATTGTGATCATGACTCAAGGTCAGATTATTGCCATTGGCGGCGGCGGCCTCTGCGAGAAGGCTAAAGCCGGTCTTGATACCTATGTTCTTGAGCAGAGTCAAACCAGCCAACCGAAGATCGGCTTTCTAGGAACCGCCAGCGGAGACTCAGATAGCGCTTGCCTAAAGTTCTATTCCCGCTTTTCCAAACTCAACTGTCAGCCCTCGCACCTCACCTTTTTCCACCGGACACCCAATCTCGCTGCTTGGGTCCAACAGCAGGACATTATTTATGTAGGGGGTGGCAATACCCTTACGATGTTGGCGATTTGGGAAGTCTGGAGCCTAGTCCCCCTATTGAAAGAGGCCGTTCAGAACGGAACTGTTCTCGCAGGCATTAGTGCAGGTGCTGTTTGCTGGTTTGAATGCGGTGTTACAGATGCCAGAGCGGGCGGGCTAGGTCTTATCAAGTGCCTCGACTTCATCTCCGGGAGTTGTTGTCCTCATTATTCTGCCGATGAAGCACGTCAGCCAACTTTTGAAGAACATGTGGCAACGGGCAAACTCCCCCCTGGCATTGCTATTGATGATGGTGCTGCCGTTCATTTTGTGGATGGTGAGCTGCAGCGGATTATCTCTGGTCGTGAAAATGCAGCCGCATACAACGTTGTCCCAACTGCGGATGGGGCGACTTCTCAGTTGATTGAAAGCGCTGAAGTTCTTCGCTTGGTTTAGTGGCTTTGAAAAGAGACGACGAATAGCGTTGAGAGAGCTATACCCGACCCGAGAGAGAGTCTGCCCAGGCAAACATCAACTGATAATGGGCTTGAAGGCTTGCTCTAGTTCTCGGAGACTCCTTTGAATGACGCGAGTGGCTTTTGTATCACCTTGAGCTTTAAAAAGTGATTCTGCTTGGTGATAGTCTGCCATTGCGCCGTCGTATTCTTTAAGAAGAGCTTGGGAACGACCTCGATTGTAATAAGCCTTGGCATTCTCAGGTTCCAGGCGAATGGCTTGGGTAAAATCTGTAATTGCACTGAGGTAATCTTGCTGCTTCTGTTTCGCGTAGCCCCGGTTATTGTACATATCGGAATCTTGCGGATCGAGCTGAATCGCCAAGTTATAGTCTGCGATCGCACCGGCATAGTTCTGTAACTGGGCCTTTAAGTTGCCTCGATTGTAGTAAGGCCAAGAAAACCCTGGATCAAGCTGGATGGCCTGAGCATAGTTTGCGATCGCATCTTTACTGTTTTTAAGTGTGCCGTGGGCATTGCCCCGTGCATTGTAAGCCTTTGCATCTCTGGGATTGAGCTGAATGGCTTGACTGAAGTTTGCGATCGCATCTCCATACTTCTCTTGCTCGTGATCAGACAACCCCCGATTGAAATAGAGCCGAGCATCCTGGCTGTCAGGGCCTCGTCGTTCTAGAACTTCAGCGGCAACAGGAAGCAGCGGAGTGCTGAAGCCAAGAACAATACCGAACGTTAGATATTTCAGCATGTGCAGGTGCCAATGATGGATGAAAAGCAGAAAAGCATGCCCAACCTAACCTTTCTTCAGAGAAAAATCTATCGTGGTGGGTCGATAAAAAGCGCGGGTGATCCTATGGTCACCCGCGCTGATGAAAGTTTATTCCTGCTGATATCAGGTGACTGAATCGCTAGGAATTCTAGTGAAACCTGAGAAGTCAGCGGCGGCTAAAAACTGATCTTCTGTTAATTGAGAAGAGGAAACCCGTCTAAGAATGGCCAGGTCTTCTCCCGTTTCGGTGACGCCTAGAACCGTGTTGCGGCCCCGGCGAGAGATATCGAGGTCATCAAAGGTTAACCCGTCCACTAAGCCGATGAAGTCAGTGCCTACCTTGAAATCAAAGACGACATCTTTGCCGTCGCCGTTGCCGAAGATAAAGCCATCACGTCCCCGACCGCCGAACAGAACATCATTGCCCTGATCGCCCATCAGGATGTCATCAGCGCTGCCGCCCTTGAGGACGTCACGATCGTGGCCACCCGTCAGGTAATCCCGTCCGGTGCCGCCCAGCAAAGCATCCCGACCGCTGCCGCCACTTAGAGAATCGCTGCCCTGTCCGCCGAAGATCACATCACGCCCATCGCCCCCAAGTGCCCGATCATTGCCGCGACGAGCCCAGATGACATCATTGCCACCGAGACCCACGATGCGGTCATCCCCACTAGTGCCGCGTAAAAAGTCACGGCGCTCGGTACCGGTAATGGAGTTGACGGCTTGGCCTCCGTTAATAAAAAGCAGGGTCTGATCGAGGACAGAGCGACCGACTTGGCGACCCAATGCTCGACCATTAAGGTCACCGTCATCGAAGTGAATGCCACCATAAATCCGAGAAATTCCGGCTTCGTCGGCTGCCGTCGTGAAAGTATTCCAGTCTAGGGTTGTTTCATCCCCTGGCGTGAGACCTGGCTCAAACCGTGATTCACCGGGTGCAAAGGTGACAGACCCGCCGAAGGAATCACTGCCCGTAAACAACTTCAAGATTTCGGCACCGGAAGCGCTGAAGGCGCTGTGTCCTGAGGTGTATTCAGCAAACGGAGGTGACGGGTCTGTGCCGGGGGTTTGATAGGTGATGAAGTCTGTCGCCAGTATTCTTTGGGTGCCTTCACCGGGGCCTGCCCAAGCATCAACGGCAAAGCCACCCAGGTCTGCATCAAATTCGCCGATCAGGCCGAGTTCACCGAGATCGCGGATTGCGCGAACCGGACGGGCGTAGTCGTAGAACGTTTTGGCTTCCCAGGTAGTCACGCCCGCGTCGAAGACAGCATTGCCAAGTCCGAAGAACAGTTGAGCATCGGTGTCGAGGCTGTTGTTGTCGCGGGCTGAAACAAACTGCCCGAAAGTCATCCAGGTGCCGGGAGGGAATGAAGTCCCGCCGCCGTCTTCCCAAAATTCAGCAACCAGCTTTTCCTCATCGGTTAGATTGGCACTGACTTCGACGACTCTCTCGGCTTGCTCAATAAAGCCAGGGTTAATAACGGTACCAATCAGGTCTTTGCTAATGGGGAGTACCGTGCCGTCGGCTAGCGTAATGGTTTTGGCTTCGAGATCGACGGTTCCCCCAACGCCGTCAACCAAAAAGGGTTCAGGGGCTTCGGGGCGAAGCTGATCGCCGGAGTCTAGGCTGAAGGGGGTGACATCACCCCACTGGGGCGTTAGGAATTGTTGGGTTCGAAGTTCTTCTCCGGGGGCCGCGTCAATGGGAACGCTCTCGGGGGTCCAGCGTTCGATGTCAATGCTTTCGCCCGTATTGTTGAAGGGGGTGTATCCACTGTTGTCAGAGTAGGGAGTACCCAGCGTGCCGTTCGGATCGTTACCGAGCTGATTTGAGCCATCCGTACGGCGAAACTCTAGAAGCGCTTCTGCTGATACATTTCCAATCCCGGCAGCGGTGGTGGTGTCGGTGGTGGTATTGCTGGGGTCAAAGCCCAATTCAGCCATCAAGGCGTCAAAGCTAGCAATCTCTTCAGGAAAAAGATCGGTGAGTACGCGATAGGCGGCGTAACTCATGGCCTCTGTTTTGTTTTCGACGGTGTTGGCTGAGGCGGACTGCTGCAGGTCATCGCCCAGTTGGGTTGCGATCGCAACGGGGTCATAGGCTGCCCAAGCGTCAAACATGGCCGTGTGCAACATACCGTAGGCGCGGGATGCGACCGTTGGACCTGGAGCGCCATTGATCACCGCTAGCTGCACGGCCCGGTCCCAGAGGACAGAAACAGTAGGGGAATCATCGTCAACCGTCACCAGTTGTGTAACGGGATCGAGAATGAGTTCGGGTAATGCCTCATCACTCAGCGGTGCTGCTGTCTGTGTGCTGCCCAACGATCTGAAAGCGGAGGGTGGCTGAATGACGGATGCCAAACCTAAAGAACCGTTCTGACTCACTTCAGTACGAAGGAGTGGCTGTTGTATTGAGCTTGAAGGCTCCGTAGGCACATCAGGTTCTTGCTGTATGAAGCTGTAACGCTCAGAAAATAAGCTTTTCTGTGCCTTAAACTCTCGAAGCTGATCGAGTATGCTTTGATTGTTCACGATACCTATACCTTAAAAAACTCATTTACCTTTGTTGCTGCACGAAATCATGTCGCAACACGTCAGTTTGATTTTTGCATAGAAAAATCTTTTTTTTAGCATCGTTACGAACTTGACTATCTATGCTCCCAAGTGTATGGATTAATACGTCAGCGCTACCAAAAGTTTGTTTCTGTGCTTGGTCAATCGATAAGAATGGCCAAACCTAGTTCAAAAGATCAGCACCAAAGCGGTTTCCGAGCCTCATCTCCTATAGACCCACTTGTAGAGAATCTGATTAGGCGCTGCGGAGCGCGACAATGGGATCCATCCTGGCGGCGCGACGGGCGGGCACGACGCCGAAGAAGAGACCAATGCCGCCGGAAACGCTGACTGCCATAACCACGGCAGGGATTGAAATGCCCGTCTCTAAGGGTGTGAAGGCTCCTACTACGAGGGTGCCGCCGACGCCAACTGCGGTCCCGATCAGGCCGCCTGCCGCTGAGAGAATGATGGCTTCAATCATGAACTGCACCAAAATATCCTGCTGTGAAGCGCCAATGGCTTTCCGCAGGCCAATTTCTTGAATGCGCTCGGTCACAGAAACCAACATGATATTCATAATGCCGATGCCGCCGACCAAGAGCGAGATGCTGGCAATGGCGGCGAGCATAACGGTTAAGGCACCGCTGACGTTGCCAATAATTTCGAGGGCCTGCTTTTGCGATCGCACCGTGAAATCATCTTCATCGATTATCTTGTGCCGGAGCCGCAGCAGGTTGCGAATCTGGAACTGTGCGGCTGGAATACTGGCCTGATTGCGGGCAGAAACCGAAATAAAAGTGAGCTGAGTCCCGAAGGGAGAAGTGGAACCTGACAGCCGATCCGCCATCACCGACAGCGGAATAAAAATGACGTCATCTTGACTGGAGCCAAGGAAAGAACCTTTCGTCTCCATAATTCCCACGATTTGAAAACTGAGGTTGTTGAGCCGCAGTTGTTTGCCTAGGGGATTTGTGCTGCCAAAGACTTTATCTACGACATCAGAGCCAATGACGGCTATAGGATTGCCGCGTTTAACATCGAGAGCCGTAATAAATCGCCCCTGAGCGACGTCATGGTCGCGCACCGCAGCATAATTTTCGTCGGTGCCCGTCACTGAAATGCTGGTATTGACGTTTCCGTATACAACAGAAAGCTGCTCTTGAATTTGCGGAGCAACCCCCTGGACCGTTGGAACTTGAGTCCTAATCGCTTCGGCATCGGCCAGAACAAGAGTCTTGGGAACCTCAAAGGTGCGCCGCCTTGCTCTGTCGCTACCGGGGACAATAAATAGAGAATTAGGACCGAGTGATTCAAACTGCCCAGCTGCATATTTCTCTGCTCCTTGCCCGACAGCAATCATCGAAATCACGGAGGCGTTGCCAATAATCATGCCCAGCATGGTCAAGCTGCTGCGGAGCCGATTGGCAATCAGGGTGGCCCCGGCCATCTTAACGCTCTCAACAATATCCATTATTCTGCCTCACTGTCCTCCGGCTCTACGCCCTCCGGGAAGTCGATGAAGACACGCTCGCCCGGTTCTACGCCATCTAAAATCTGGGTTTTGTCAGCAACAGAGGTGCCGATGGTGACGGGCTTGAATTCTGGTTTGTCGTCCTCGTCAGGGAGATAGACACCGGCTTGGCCCTTTTGGGTTGCGATCGCAACCGTCGGCACCACCACCGCATCATCTACCTTGTCACCCAAAAAGGTGAGGTCTGTATTCATCCCTGATAGCAGCTGGTCCTGTCCGCTCAGCAGTGATATACGCACCTCAAATGACGTGACATTTTGATCCACAACCGCTTCAGGAGAGACCAGACGAACCCGTCCTGTAAAGGTTTTTTCGGGATAGGCATCAGCTCTGATTTCGACCTGCTGGCCAGGTCTAACCTTGCCAATATCGATTTCCGGCACCTTCGCGACCACCTCTAACTCTCTTGCCAGCGACACAATAGAAGCTGACGTTGAAGATAGGGTGGAAGATGCTGAGGTCGTGGGGGTGACAAAAGCGCCCACGGAGGCAAACTTCTGCGTGATAATCCCTGCAAACGGGGCGCGAATGTCTGTATCTCGAAATTGATTTTCAACGATTCGCAAGCGACCCTCAGCTTCTCGAGTCGCGGCAACAGCTTGCGCAATTTCTTCGGGACGTGTGCCCTGTTGAGATAAACGGAACGCTTGCTGAGCCTCTTGAACGCTGGCAACAGACTGCTGGACCTCTCTCTCCGTCTCGTTTTGGACCCTCTGGAGCCGCATTCTAGCCTCTCGCAGCATTGCCTGGGCATTCTGATTGTCTGCAATGACTTCATCCACACGATCGCGCGTTTCAGCCCCAGCCTCCGCTAAGCCCTGATAGCGGTCCACCCGCTTTTGGGAGAGTTTTGCCATGGATTCAGCGGCTGCGACTTGACTGCTGGCTTCGGCCACTGCCTCTGGGCGACGATCTCGGCGGCGTGCCAATTCGGCCTGCGCTTGAGACATCCGAGCCTGTGCCTGCGCCACCTCTTCAACCCGATTTCCGGCCCGTAGCTCTGCCAATCTTGCCTGAGCTTGAGCGACAGAAGCTCGGGCTTGAATAATCTGCCCTTCTAAGTCGCGGCGATCCATGCGAGCAATCACTTGACCCTGCTCAACCTGATCGCCCTGCTCAACGAGAAGCTGCGCTACAACGCCTGCGACCTTAGGGCTGAGATTGACGTTCTGAGCAGGAATCAGCGTTCCGCTGGCAGCGATCCGAAGCGTTAAACTTTCTGATTTGACGGGAACTGTTAGCTGATTGAGATCAATATCGCCAGATGCACTCTGGCCGATCACATATACTCCTGAGACTCCAAGCACAATTCCTGCTCCCATCAAGCCCAACAGCCACATCGGAGGCTTCGGTCTATGGGTAAGCGGTTGCTGAATCGGGACCATGAAACCTAAATCTTTAACATTTATTAACTCTACACATCATTGTAACGATAACAGTCCTGCATCTGCCGAATATTTCTCACTGTAGTTCGGTCTCAGGGATTGTAAAGAAAACCTGATAGAACAAAGCTGAACTACAATCATTAATAGATCGCATTGAGTCAATCTGAATCCTTGCTAAGTAGTTGAGTCATAATGACATCCCGTAATTTTCAAGTTCTGTTAGTTGAAGATGATCCCGGTGATGCTGAACTCACTCGCATTGGTCTAGCTCGCACTGGGGCTGCCCTAGACCTTAACGTGGTGGGTAATGGACAGGATGCACTTAGTTATCTACGCAATGAGGGTCAGTATGCCAACGTACAACGCCCCAACTTAATTCTTTTAGATTTGAATTTACCTGGCCTGAGCGGCAAAGAAGTTTTACAGACTGTCAAACAAGAAAAAAATTTCAAGTCAATTCCTGTGGTTGTGTTGACAACCTCAGATGCAGATGAAGATATCTTGGGGACCTATGCACTGGGAGCTAATTGCTACGTAAGGAAGCCGAGCGACCTGGATCAGTTTATGCAAATGGTTGAGCAAGTCCAGCACTTCTGGCTCACGACTGCCGAGCTACCGTTGCAGAATGAATGATTTTTTCACCACCCTATTGTCAGCAAGGTAAGACTCCCTGATCTAAGCGGGCACACTGAATGTAGTCGATCATTTCAGGCTGTCTGAAAATAGAATTTATGCACCCGCTAGGCAAACTTAAGTCAGTTCTCTTAATAGACGATGATGGAGCTGACAACTACATTCATCGTATTCATCTTGAGTCGTCTGGCTTAATCGAAACGGTTCATGAATTCCTCTACGCTGATGAGGCACTGGAATATTTGCAGGCCAGTGATCATGAAGCTGTCGATCTAATCTTTTTAGATATCCACCTGCCTCGCATGGATGGCTTTGAGTTTCTAAGGGCTTGTCGTGATCTCAAGGTTTCTAGGCAGACAGAAGTTGTTTTATTAGCAACGCATTTGTCCCCTCATGTTCTTGAGCAGATCGCGCAATTTCCAGAAATCTTGACTAGCTGTTCTAAGCCACTGACAAAGACATGTGCCGACGATATTCTTAAGTTCGTTCTACAGTCCAATAGGCGTCAAAGCGATCCAGCTCTTACGAACACCACGGAGACACAAGCTATGGTGTTGCCGAACTTCTTAGCTTAATATCGGTTCAGTGCATGAGCATATTGAACTCCTGCGGCAGCGTGAAGTAAAAAGTAGAGCCTTGACCCACTTCTGACTCAACCCAGATTCGTCCGCCAAGATTTTCTATAATTTTCCGACAAAGTGCGAGACCAATCCCCGTTCCAGGATACTGGGTACGGCTATGGAGGCGCTGAAAGATCACAAAAATACGGTCCTTGAATTTTTGATCAAGCCCGATTCCGTTATCCTCTACAGCAATGAGCCATCCTTGCGGCTGCTTTTGAACAGAAATGTTGATAGTGGGTGGTTTGTCGCTTCTGAACTTAATGGCATTGCTGATCAGGTTGAGAAAGAGCTGCTGCATAGCCATGGCATTTGCTGTGATTGTGGGCAGCTCGCTATCGCAATAGGTAATAGAGGCTTGGTGCTCATCAATGAGCAATGCTAGGTCCTGCAATACAGCCTTTAACGTTGTCCCAAGATCAACCTCGACGAGTGTGTTGGTGTCTTGACTGAGACGCGAGTAGGTCAACAGGTCTTGAATCAGGGCTTCCATGCGCTCCACACCGCTGGTCATGAAGTCGATATATTGTCGGGCATTGCTATCTAACTGCTCTCTGTAGCCCTGTACCAACAATTCAGAAAAGCTTTTGACTTTACGGAGCGGTTCTCGAAGGTCGTGGGAGGCGACGTAGGCAAACTGCTCAAGATCCCGATTGGAGCGGGTCAGGGCATCCAAAAGACTCTCTTGGTGATTCTCAACCTGCTTGCGCTCGGTGATGTCTTGGCAGAGACAGATGAGATCACCTGCAGGGGTCAAGGACAGAGACAGCTCTTCGTCAAAGAGCTGTCCATCCTGGCGCTTTGCCTGAACTTCTCCTTTCCAGTAACCCTTTTCCTGTAATTGTGGAAAGATTTCTTGCTCAATAACGGCTATTTGATCTGCTTCGTAGAGACTTTGCCAGGGCTGGTCGATTAAAGCTTGAGACCCACTAAAGCCAAAGAGGTGACTATGGGCCTGATTGACGTAAATAAATCGACCAGCATTGAGCATCGCAATGCCGATGCTTGCTGATTCCATTGCGACCAGCTGACGTTGAATGCTGCGTTCTGTGGCTTTGCGATCGCGAATATCTCGCACGACCCCAATAAATCCCACCGTCTCTCCATTTTCAGCTTGAACCGTGGTGCCGACCGTTTCAGCTGGAAAGGTCTCTCCATCCTGGTGACGGTAGCAAATTTCATAGGGCTTGAGTTGATCCGCAGCTTCTAAGTTAAACCGAGTTTGGCTCTGGGCTTCGTAGTCTGTGGGATTGGCATAGAGTCGCTGAGTCGACTGACCCAGAATATCTGCCGTAGTGTAGCCGAAAAGCTCATTGAAGGCAGGGTTTACCATTTGAATTTGCCGATCTAGATCGGCAAACACAACAGCGTCTGGCAGGGCACGAAAAATAGCATCTAACTCCGCGTTCTTGAGACGTAAAGAAGCTTGTGTATGCTTAAGCTCTGTGATGTCACTGGCGGTTGCGTAGATCCTGCCATCTGGTGCAGGAACGCTGGACCAAGCCAACCAGCGATAGGATCCGTCTCGGCAGCGATAGCGGTTTTCAAAGTAAGCTGTTCTAAAACCCTGGGACTGTTTGTTAACTTCAGCGAGTGTCGCGTTGATGTCATCTGGATGAATAAAGTCAACGAACGGTCGCTCTAGGAGTTCAGCGGAACTGTGCCCCAATATTTTTTCAAAGCTGGGATTGAGCCGCTTAAAGTAGCCATCAACATTGGCAATACACAGTAAGTGAAGGGACACCTCAAAAAATTGATCGAGTTCTGCCTGAACTTGCTTACGCTCAGAGACCTCTTGCAATAGCTGGCGATTGGCTAGTAACAGTTCAGCAGTTTGCTCCTTGACCCGCTGCTCCAGTGTCTTATTGAGGGTTTGTAGAGCCGCTTCAGCCCGCTTGCGATCGTTGACTTCCTGTCGCAGCAGTACCTGAGCCTGTTTGATGGTGCTGATATTCACGAAGGTCAGGACAACACCTTGCGATTGCTGACCTTGAAGACGATAAGGATGAACCCGCATTAATAGTGGGGCACCGCCTGAATTAACGCTCACTTCCTGCTCAATGGAGTCGTCTGTCTCCATGACTGTCGTTAGCGTCTCCAGCAGGTCAGGGCAGTCAAGGTTATGGGAAAAATGACCCAGAGGCCGACCCACATCCGCATTGACGAGGTTCAAGAATTGAGTTGCAGCAGAGGTAAACTTCCGAATTCTTAGCTTTGCGTCTAGAAAGATGACGCCAATATCAATATTGCTGAGCAAATTATCAACGTCATTGTTGAGGTCAGTGAGTTCTTGAATTTTAGATTGGTACTCTGCATTAACGGTGTAGAGTTCTTCATTAACGGCGTGTAGCTCTTCATTTGTACTCTGCAGCTCCTCATTAGAAGCGACCAGCTCTTCATTGGTCGCCTGCTGCTCTTCATTGGTGGTTTCTAGCTCTTCAATTGTGGCCTGTAAATTTTCACGAGTTTGCTGCAGTTCATGCTCTAACTGCATAATTCGCTGGGTGACTTCTGTATCTGCTTCAAAGGTTTGGGCAGCAGTAGTGATACCTAAGGATAAGGACTCCACCGACGAAATTGCGACCAATATAAAGGCTTTGCCTAATTTACTGCTTTGATGATAGGTGACCTTCAAGTTGATACTTTGAGCTGTGTCTTCCCCAGTTAGCTGAATGCCTGTGTACTCTACTGTTTCTTGATTCCGCTGTGCTCTATGAAGTGCTGTGCTGAGCGGGAGCTGCAACGGCTGCGGCACCATCTTTGTCAACTCTCGAGTGACGGGACCGTCTGGCATCTGCAGTATGTTGAGCGGATCGCCACAGACATGGAGGAGTTGATGATCTGGATCAACGATTAAGCAGGTGATATTGCCCGCCACTAAGAACGACTTAAATGCCTCACTCAGCATTGGATCGAGTCGTGGTGGACTGATAGTCTGGGCTGTATAGCGAGAGACTGGACTTGAAAGTTGACCTGACCCCTGCATACTAATTGGGAGGCGAACATCCCGCAGTTTCTGAAAAATTTTATTCCGTTGATGCAGGGTGCCGAACTCTTCTTGCAGGTCGGCTAGGGTTTCTGATTCCCCCAAAAACAGGACGCCCTGAGCGATTAGCGAAAAGTGAAGATTGCGCAGCACCCGCTGCTGCAGGTCAGGTTGCAGATAAATCAAAACATTGCGGCAGCTCACCAAGCTCATGCGCGTGAAGCCTGCATCTTTACCCAAATTGTGAGGGGCAAAAATCAGCATCTCTCGCAGTTGGCGGCTGACTTCGAAGGTATTCTCTTTTGGGGTGAAATAGTGTTGGAGACGCTCTTCTGTTAAGTCATTGGCAATGCTGGCCGGGTAAACGCCTTGGGCCGCTTTTTCTAAGGCTGCCACATGAACATCAGTGGCAAAAATCTTGACGTCAATGGATCGCCCAGAGCGTTTAATGGCTTCATGGGCAAGGATAGCCATTGAGTAGGCTTCTTCACCCGTGGCACAGGCTGTGACCCAAATACGGAGCTGAGTCTTCTCTTTTGTGTTCGCTACGAGCTGCGGCATCACCTCCTGTTCGATAAAGTCCCAGGCGTCTAGATCTCTAAAGAAACGGGTGACGCTGATCAGTAGATTGGTGCGGAGCAGTGCCTGCTCTGTGGCTGTGTTGGTTAAGTACTCAATATAGTCATCAAGATCGGTAAACCCTGCAATGACGCAGCGGCGATGAATCCGACGACTTAACGTATTGGGTTTGTAGTGAGAAAAATCAAACTGGCCTTGCTCAGCCAAAATGGAAATAATGTGCTGCAGTTTTTGTGAACCTGCGCGTAGGAGACTGGTCTCAGCCCTAAACTGCTGGGCATCAATAGGGGACTGGCTGAAGTGGTAAATGACTTGGGCGAGTTCTGAAGGTGGAGCGACCTGATCAATAATGTCTGTGTTAATAGCGCTCTGGGGCATCCCGTCAAACTCAGCCGTTGTGGGATCTTGAACTAAGGCAATGCCGCCGGCTTGGTGAATATCTTGAAGTCCACGGGTGCCGTCGCTGCCTGTCCCAGAAAGAACAATTCCAATGGAGCGCTCTGCACAGTGTTTGGCTAGGGACTGGAAAAAGATGTCAATGGGAAGGTTGAGGGGAGAACCTGTTCCCCGATGTTGATCGGATAGACGGAGACGGTTCTCTTCGATAACGAGGTTTTTTCCTGGGGGTATCAGGTAAATGGCGTTTGGCTCTAAGGCCATGCCCTCTTCTACTTTATAGATACCCATTTGAGTGCGTCGTCCCAGCAGCTCATTCATAAGACTCTTAAAGTCGGGAGAGAGATGCTGAATGACCACGAAGGCTGCTCCACTGCCTTGGGGCATGTTTTCAAAGAACTGCTCCAGTGCCTTGAGACCGCCAGCAGAGGCTCCTATCCCTACGACTAGAAGGGGATGAGAATTCTGAGAATCCACTAATAATTGCGACTCTGATGGGTCAGAGTTAGACATGCCTTGTATCCCCCGTGGCTTGTGCTGAAACCTAGTATTAAACTGACGACGCAACTATAGGTTTAACTTTAAAAGCATAATTATTGGAAAGTTTATTTTATTTTTCCAGTAAAAAAATATGGTTAATTCGTAGATTGTGTTCGGAAGATACTCTGGTTAATCTGCCTAATATAGTTTATCGATTCTGCAATACGGCTGCTTTGCTTCCCAGCTTAAAATCTTGATGAGCTATTAAGTAATATCTTTCATTTGCTAAGTGTTTGAGATCATTCTGTAAATGTTTGTTTTCTTGAAGGATTTGTATGTTTTTGAGTGCTGATTTGTATATTATCTGCTTTGCCTAAAAGTATTTCTTGACGCTTCATGCTGATCACATTGTCTGTTCAGGCCTCGTGGTACCGATCTGCTTCTCTACCATTCTTGGAGAGCAAGAGTCACTCCCGTGGTGAGCTCGGCCGTCACTTCAGGATTATTTGCTAAGGTCTGCAAGTGCTGGTGCACATTACAGTTCTGGAGCTGTTTGAGGGCTGCGATCGCATGTAGTCGAACCCCTAAATCCGGCTGGGCCAAAAGCTGAATCAGGGCCTCCATCGCTTCGGGTTGTCTGAGTTGACCGAGGGCAGTTGCGATCGCATTTAAAATCATCATCGGCTGCGGCTGCTCTAGAATCTCTAGCAACATTTGGGTGGCCAATGGCTGCTGGGTTTGTAGAGTTGCGATCTCATCAATCACGCCTCGCGCCAGATCCCAAGACTCTGATGCCGCTGCTAACTGAAATGCCTGCCTTAGATGCTGCAAAGCCTGACGATTACCCACCCGCCCCAAAGCTTGAATAACCGTGCGCTTCAGTGCAACAGAACAATCTGTCTTTAAATGGTTCAGCAAAGGCTGGGTCAACCCCAACCGTCCCAGGGTTAAGGCTGTCTGCTGACTAACCTGCAAGCTGTCATCGTGCAGCAGCGGCTGAACCAGAGTCATCCAGTCGAGTGGCTCTTGTGGCCGATATCCAAGCCCCATCACAGCGATCTGCCGTACCTGAGGACTCAGATCGCTCAGTCCTTGTATCAGAGCAGGGACAACTTGAGGTCTATGAAAAGCGCTAAGTGCTTCCATCGCCGCTGCCCGAATCTCTGCCCGTTCCTGCTGAGCGGCCTGCAGCAGCAGGGGAATTGTTTTAGCATCACGGATATGGGCTAGTGCTTGAATCGCAGGTAACGTCGTCTGATGGCTCTGCAGATAGTCCTCTAAAATCGGAATCGCCGCTGCCCCCATACTGCCTAGGGTCTCCGCGGCAATTTCGCTAATCTCGTCATCTTCAGTGGTACAGAGCGAAGTGGCTAATGCCATTAGTGCATCAGGGTGCTGAAAGTCACCCAGCGCCCGTGCCGCCACCCACTGCAGCTCTACATCAGAGTCAGGACTCTGCAAAAGCTGCGCCAGGGGTGCGATTGCTTGTTCTCCAAAACCCGCAAGTGCCTTGGCCGCATCCCAGCGGGCATGAAAGTCACCGGATTGTAAAACCTCAAGTGCGGCGGTCAGTGTTGACATATCGTGGCTTGCGTCAGGGACCAACTTCTCTATCTCTTATATGCACTCAACTAGAGAAACAATGCGATTTTTGCATGTCGATCTTGCATAGAAATATCGCGTGTTCTTCATAAAAGCTTAACATTTGGTAGCTATCGCTACGAACCCTATGAGTGACCCTCGCTATCTTGACTTCTAATGAGTTTTTATACCTGTGCAGCCGTGGGCCATCAGATTAAATCTTCATTCGACTGTCTTTAGGGAGTGCCCCGCTTTGACTACGACCATAAATTTGCCAGAAAAACTAAATAAGTTTGAGCGCTATAAGGTCGAGAAAGATGGTCTTGCAGTCAAAGAAGAGCTAGACCACTTTGCTCAGATTGGCTGGGAAGCCATGGATGAGACCGATCTGACGCAGCGCCTTAAGTGGCTGGGCATTTTCTTTCGTCCCGTCACCCCTGGTAAGTTCATGCTGCGGCTGCGGATGCCCCACGGCTGTATTACCAGTGGTCAAATGCGGACGCTCGCTGAAATCGTTCAGCGCTACGGCGATGATGGTAATGCAGACATTACGACCCGTCAAAATCTGCAGTTGCGGGGGGTTCGTCTTGAAGATATTCCTGATATTTTTCAGCGCCTAGAGCAGGCGGGGTTAACCAGCATTCAGTCGGGCATGGATAACGTTCGCAACATCACAGGGTCGCCGGTGGCGGGTCTCGATGCTGATGAGCTGATCGACACGCGGGGCCTGGTCCGTAAGGTCCAAGACATGATTACCAACAACAGCAAGGGGAACCCTTCGTTCACCAATCTGCCCCGTAAATTCAACATTGCGATCGCAGGTTGCCGCGACAACTCTGTACATGCTGAAATCAACGACATTGCCTTTGTACCGGCATACAAGAATAAGAAACTGGGCTTCAACGTATTAGTGGGCGGCTTCTTCTCTGCCAAACGCTGCGCCCCCGCGATTCCGCTCAATGTTTGGGTGGAGCCACTAGACGTTGTTGCTATCTCTGAAGCCATTCTTGTTATCTTTCGAGATCATGGTTCCCGAGCTAAGCGTCATCAGTCGCGCCTGATGTGGCTGATCGAAGAGTGGGGCATGGAAAAGTTTCGTGCTGCCATTGAAGCGCACATTGGCTGTGACCTCGAAACCGAAGCTGAAAAAGATGAGATTCTGTGGGATAAACGTGATCACATTGGTGTCCATGCCCAAAAGCAGCCGGGGTTGAACTTTGTGGGTGTGCATATCCCCGTGGGTCGCCTCTTCGCTGCTGAAATGTTTGATCTGGCTCGACTTGCAGACGTATACGGCAGTGGTGAAATTCGGCTCACGGTGGAGCAGAACGCAATTATTCCAAATATCCCAGACTCACGCTTAGGTGCTTTTCTGCGGGAGCCACTCCTCGACGTTTTTTCCGTCGAACCTAAACCCCTAGCCCGCGCCCTTGTCTCCTGCACCGGTAGCCAGTTTTGCAAATTTGGCCTGATTGAAACCAAAAATCAGGCGACGGCACTGATCGATGAACTCGATCAAGAACTCGATCTTCCCAAGCCGGTGCGAATGCACTTTACCGGCTGTCCTAACTCCTGCGGTCAGCCCCAAGTTGCCGATATTGGCCTCATGGGGACTAAGGCCCGCAAAGATGGCAAAACCGTTGAGGCCGTCAATATTTACATGGGCGGCACCGTAGGCAAAGACGCAAAGCTCGGTGAATGCGTCCAGCAAAGCGTTCCTTGCGAAGATCTTAAAGATGTCCTCAAGGGGTTGCTCACAGAAAACTTTGGTGCCCAACCTCGCGATCCTGAATGCTCAGATTCAGTCACAGGCGCTCGACTCGGTCGCCATCGTTCAGCAAGTCTAACGATGGTTGCCGACCGTCAAGACCAGCAAGTTTTCACACCTCCAGCCCCGACAGCGGCGGCGACTACTGCCCCTGCAGAACCTGCCGCCCCGCCCAAGCCTGCCGTGGTCTGCATCGCAGGCCAAGCCATTGAGGGAGACGACAGTCAAACCATTCTTGAGTTTGCTGAACAGGCTGGGGTTGCCATTGAGAGCAGTTGCCAGTCCGGTAGCTGCGGCACCTGCAAGCAAAAGCTACTAGAGGGAGATATCTCCTACGCTGGTGACCCCGATGGCTTGGAGGCCGATGAGCAAGAGGCCGGGTATATCCTGACCTGCATTGCCCATCCCGTAGGGCGAGTTGTGCTCACTGACTGAAGAGAGCCTGAATCCAGGGAAGCTCTACCCCTACGGTTTGTTGAAAGAAATCCTCAGCCATCTATGGGAGCTAGATCGGCTGTTGTATAAACTGAATTTTTTTTGGAACAGGAGACGAGTCCATGCTCACGCAATTGCTGTCCTTTAAGGGCCGCTACAAGATCTTACATTTGACCTGGTTTGCTTTTTTCCTGAGCTTTGTTGTCTGGTTTAACTTTCCACCTTTTGCCACCACAATTCAGCAAGAATTTGGCTTGTCACCACAGCAGGTCCAGACCATCGGACTCTGTAACGTAGCGCTGACGGTTCCTGCCCGTATCTTAATCGGGATGGTGTTAGACCGCTACGGTCCCCGTTTGACCTACTCTTGTTTGCTCGTCTATTCAGCGATTCCCTGCCTGATTTTTGCGACGGCTCCAGCAGAGGGCGGCTTCAGTCAGCTGGTAGTGGGTCGTCTGTTGATGGGGATTGTCGGTGCTGGCTTTGTGATCGGCATTCGTATGACTGCAGAGTGGTTTCCGCCGAAAGAAGTGGGTACGGCAGAAGGTATCTATGGCGGTTGGGGGAACTTCGGCTCTGCTTTCTCTGCTTTCACAATGGTGATCTTTGCCGTTATCTTGAGCAGCATTATCCCCGGAGCCTTTAATTTCGGAGAGCCTGAAACCTTTAAGATTTTGTTTTTCCCTTCATTTAGTAGTGATGTGCTGAACTGGCGGGCCGCCATTGCCGGGTCTGGAATCTTTGCCGCTATTTACGGCGTCATTTATTACAACAACGTCACTAACACACCACCGGGCAAAGTCTATCAGCGTCCCACTAGCGCCCGAGGCATGGAAGTCACCTCTGCCCGTGACTTTTGGTTCTTGATGGCGATGAATGTGCCCTTGACCCTGATTTTGATGGTCTTGGCTTGGCGTTTAGAAAAAGTTGGCTTCCTCTCGAATGGAGCCATGGTAATTGCTTGGCTGGCACTACTGGGCTTGTACCTCTTTCAGGCCTATAACTGCTGGACCGTTAATAAAGATCTGCTGGCCGGTCGCAAGCGGTATCCACCCGAAGATCGCTTTAAGTTCAAGCAAGTTGCAATTTTAGAGCTCACTTACATTGTTAATTTCGGTTCTGAGTTAGCGGTGGTGACCATGCTGCCAGCTTTCTTTGAAGGTACCTTTGGTTTGGACAAGGCGACTGCCGGTATTATTGCTGCCAGCTATGCCTTTATGAACCTAGTGTCTCGTCCAGGGGGCGGCATTATTTCTGACCGTATGGGCAGCCGCAAGTGGACCATGGTGATTCTCACAGGCGGTATGGGAATTGGCTATCTGCTGATGGGCAGCGTTAACGGGGGCTGGTGGTTACCGGGTGCGATTCTGCTAACGATGGCTTGCTCATTCTTTGTGCAGGCATCTGAAGGCGCGACCTTTGCGATTGTGCCGCTGGTGAAGCGTCGCGTCACCGGCCAGATTGCTGGGAATGTTGGTGCTTACGGAAACGTCGGTGCAGTGGCCTATCTTACAACTCGCCTTCTATTAACAGAAAACTTTTCAGGAGGCATAGATCCGACTCCTGAGGTGCTTGCCAGCGTCAACGCTGCTTTTTTCCAGGTTTTAGGTGTAGCCGGATTGATTGTGGCTTTCCTTTGCGTGTTCTTTTTAGAAGAACCCAAGGACTCTTTTGCTGAGCTGCATGAAGGTGAAGAAAGTAACTATGCGGCAGCCCCAGCTCAAGTTAGAACCAATGTCTAGCGTCTCAATATGTCTCCGATGAGACAGTTGCTTTGATCAATGTTCAGCATCATAGGGCCAAGGTCTTGTGATGCTGATTTCTCTATTTTTAATCTGTCGTTTAAAAGACGCATTATGGTAGCTCCTACTAAGACTCTTTGTCCTTACTGTGGTGTGGGCTGCGGCTTAGAAGTTTTGCCCCCGGCCCTACCGGGTAAGCCCGTGACCCGTGATTCATTGGGCAATCCCATGTGGCAGGTGAGGGGAGATCGCAACCATCCCTCTAGTAAAGGTCAGGTCTGCGTCAAGGGGGCCACTATTGCTGAATCTCTAGAGAAAGATCGGCTTAAAGTCCCGATGATTCGTGATTCTTTGGATCAGCCCTTTCGTGAAGTCACTTGGGATGAAGCCCTCGATCGGATTGCGCTTCAAATCAAAAAGGTCGTAGCAGCCCAAGGGCCAGACGCCATCTGCATGTATGGATCGGGCCAGTTTCAGACAGAGGATTATTACATTGCCCAAAAGCTAATCAAGGGCTGCTTAGGGACGAACAACTTCGATGCTAACTCACGTCTGTGCATGTCTTCGGCGGTGGCAGGATATATCCAAAGCTTTGGTTCTGACGGCCCTCCAGCCTGCTATGACGATTTAGAAGAGACGGACTGCGCGTTTTTGATTGGCACCAATACGGCTGAATGCCATCCCATCGTTTTTAATCGCCTGCAGAAGCATCACAAGAAAAACCGAAACGTCAAGCTGATTGTGGTGGACCCGCGCGCTACCAGTACGACTAAGAACGCAGACTTACATCTAGCGATCAAACCGGGAACTGATATTAATCTCCTCAACGGCATCGCCCATTTACTGCTGCGCTGGAATAAATTTGACTCGTTGTTTATCGACGAGTGTACGGCTGGCTTTGCTACCTTTGCAAAGGTCTTAAAGGATTATCCACCGGAATTGGTGGCTCGAGACTGCGGCATTCGCGTTGATGATCTAGAGAAAGCGGCTCGTTACTGGGGCGAGTCTAAAAAAGTGCTGTCTCTATGGTCAATGGGCATCAATCAATCTTCTGAAGGGACGGCTAAAGTTCGTACGATTATTAATCTGCACCTCATGACGGGCAATCTTGGTAAGCCGGGAGCGGGTCCTTTTTCGTTGACGGGCCAACCCAATGCGATGGGGGGCAGAGAAGCGGGTGGACTGTCGCATATTTTGCCCGGTTATCGGGTGGTGAAAAATCCTGAGCATCGCCAAGAGGTTGAGCAGGTCTGGCGTTTACCGGAGGGCAGCATCTCTCCGAATCCAGGGCTAGCGGCCTGGGACATGATTGTGGGCTTAGAGCAGCGAAAGGTCGGCGTTTTTTGGGTGGCTGCGACCAATCCCGCGGTGAGTATGCCTGATATTGAACGCACGAAATCGGCGTTGCGAAAGTCACCGTTTACGGTCTGTCAGGATGCTTATTACCCTACCGAGACGGCGGAGTTTGCCCATGTGCTGCTGCCTGCGGCTCAGTGGGGTGAGAAAACTGGGATTATGACCAATTCTGAGCGGGTGGTCACCTACTGCCCCAAGTTCCGTAACCTAACCTGGGATGCTAGGGCTGACTGGGAGATTTTTGCAGAAGTAGGACGACGTTTGGGCTATGAGGCAGCGTTTGATTTTGAGAGTTCGGCTGAGGTTTATGACGAGTTTGTACGGCTAACGCAGAACCGAGTCTGCGATATGGCAGGTCTTAGTCATGAGCGTTTACGCAACCAAGGCCCGATTCAGTGGCCCTGCCCTGAGTGGGAAATGAATCCGCAGCAGTCGGGTAAGCGCTTATACACCGATCAGCGCTTCCCAACGGCGGATGGACGGGCTAAGTTCAGTGCGTTTCATGCCAAAGGTTTAGCAGAACCCCCCGATCCTGAGTTCCCTCTGGTGCTGACGACGGGGCGGCTGTACGGCCACTGGCATACCCAAAGCCGTACGGGTCGGATTCCTAAGATTGTTAAGATGCACCCCGAGCCGTTTCTTGAGATTCATCCCCGTGATGCTCAAAAACTTGAGATTGAAGAGGGGGAGTGGGTGGAGTTGCGATCGCGTCGTGGTCAAGCAAAACTCCCGGCTCAGATCACTAAAGCTATTTCTCCTGGCACCGTCTTTATGCCCATGCACTGGGGTGCGCTTTGGGCCGATGATGCTGAAGTGAACGCGCTCACCCATCCAGCAGTCTGTCCCATTTCTTTAGAGCCAGAACTCAAAGCCTGTGCCGTGCAAATTATCCCCCTGAGAAAGTCTCGGGAGCAATCGGCTGTTCAAGCGCAGGAGTCTGGTAAAAATAACCTGTCTGCTTCCGCTGCGTTAGGTTCACGGCGATAGGTTGGCTAGGTCAAGGACATAAAATCTGTTGGATCAACACTGCTGGCTTGGATACCCACCAGCGTTGCCAGGGCTTCCTCTGTCGATGCAACCTGGATTGTGGATCGTCCACGACCTTGGAGAATCTCAAGATCAGCAAACTCTAGACCATCCAGCACTAGAGAATCAATGCCATCTCGATAATCAAAAACGGTGTCGTTGCCGTTGCCTATCCGCAGCACAAACTGATCAGCCCCAGCACCGCCAAAGAGACTGTCGCCTCCGAAACCGCCGTCAAGTCTGTCATTGCCCTGACTGCCCTGAAGTAGGTCTATACCATTGCCGCCGCGCAGCGTATCGTTGCCGACTCCGCCGAACAGTTGGTCGTCACCCTTGAACCCTTTAAGAAAATCATCGCCGCTGCCGCCACTCAATAAATCCGAGCCACTGCCGCCATTGAGGCTGTCATTGCCTGAACCACCATTAAGGATATCGTCCCCTTCATTACCTCGCAGGATATCGTTGCCCTGATTGCCGAAGAGTGCATCTCTACCTTTTCCGGCTCTCAAGAGATCGTCTCCGCTGCCGCCATTGAGGAAGTCGTCACCCCGATTGCCATTGAGGAAGTCATTGCCCTGACCGCCAAATATTTGATCATTTCCAGCTTTGCCCGCTAGAGAATCATCTCCAGAACGCCCAGAGATGAAATCATTGCCGCCCAAGCCGATAATTCTGTCTGCTTCTTGGGTGCCCACAAGTCGATCTGCATCATTTGTACCGTCAATCCGATTGAATCGCTCGAATGAAACCGTTGTCGTGGCGACTGCGCTGGTATTGCTGAACGCTGCCCCATCGTCGAGCACAAACTGAACAATACGATCGTCAAGGCTGGGCTGATTTGCGGAGTTGTCGTACGTAACCGTGCGTAGTACCCGCTGATAGTTCCCCGTCGTATCTTCGCCATCAAGCGTCAACGTTGAGCTTGTACTGTCATAACTAGCCGTGATGTTTGTACCATCGACAACAGCTGTCAGGACTTCTGCCTCATTATCTAGCGGATTGGTAAGCGCAATGACGGCTCCTGCAAGCGTTGCGTCGTTAGCATCTGCAATTGTGAGACTATCGCTGCTAGCGATTGAGACCGATTCACCCATAAAAGTGGTGGTAAAGCTGTTGCCTGCTTGCTCGCTATTGAGATCTAGCTCTGGCGCAGCATTGCCATACACAACATAACTGGCACCCGCATTGTTACCATTCGAATCCGCCTCTGGCGCGCTCACCAGGACATCATCAATGCCGTCATTGTTGATATCTCCAGCGCCACTGACTGAGCGGCCTGTCAAATCGCCAGCTGCAACACCATTTAAGACAACGCCATTGAGACCATTTAGATCTCCAAGATTGAGGGTCGACGCAAATCCTTCTGCTTGTCCAAAGACAAAATAAGCCTCACCGCTGTCTTCGTTGCCATTTGAATCGGCTCGACTCGCTCCAATAATCAGGTCGCTGAGACCGTCGCCGTTGACGTCACCCGCCCCACTAACAGAGACACTAGCAGAATCACCACGATTGATACCTGCAATGACAAATCCATTGGTACCATCAAGATCCGCGAGGTCAAAGCTAGCATCAAACCCGCCAGTGTTGCCAAAGACAACATAGCTCTGTCCAGTATTGGGGCTGCCAATAGCACCCACAATCAAATCATCAATGCCGTCTCCGTTGATATCTTCGGTGCCACTAACTGAGAACCCTGTTTGATCACCGCGGAACAAGCCTTCAACAACGAAGCCATTAGAGCCATCTAAATCAGCAACGTCGACGCTGGCATTGAAGGCATTCCCATCGCCAAAGACAACGTATGCTCTGCCTGTCTTACTTCCGTAGTAAGGACGCCGAGTATCACCAATAATGATGTCAGAAAAACCGTCTCCGTTAATATCGCTTGTGGATACCTCCATTGGATCTTCTAGGCCTGCAATTAGAAAACCATTGGTACCATCAAGGGTCGTGAGGTCAAAGCTGGAGTCAAAGCCATCTAATTGACCAAATACGACGTAGCTTTCCCCTAGTCGAAAACCGCCCCTGAAATCAGATTCAATATCTCCTGGACCTCTGATAATCAGATCATCTATGCCATCACCATTGAAATCTCCTCCACTGACAGAGCCTCCTATCGCACCAGGCTCTTTAAACCCAGGAATAATAAAACCGTTAGCGCCATTAAGATCACTTACTTCAAGACTGGCATTGAAACCCTGATCACTGCCAAAAACGATATAGGCTGCACCTGTTCGAGGATAGTAAAATGCGTCATTCCCGAAATCTGCATTCTGATCACCGATAACCAGATCGTCGAAGCCATCCCCGTTGATGTCTCCAGCACTGCCAATGGAAGGATTAAAGCGACCGGACGAGGTGCCTGAAAAAGAGAAACCATTGTTGCCATCAAGCGTCGCTAGATCGAAGGTTTCGAATAATTCTGATTCTTGACCAAAGATGATGTAGCTTTCATTCCCTGACTGACCTTGAAGACTGACAGCTAGATCGTCAATTCCATCTCCGTTGATATCGCCAGCACCGCTAACGGCACTGCCTAGAAGATCGCCCTCCTGTAGGCCATTGATCACAAAGCCATTGCGGCCATTTAAGCTAGAAAGCTCCAAAGTGGCGGTGGATCCTCCCCTAACCGTTACCGTTACTGCCGCTGTATCCAGTCCCCCTTGACCATCACTGACCGTGTACTCAAAGCGATCGGTGAATGTAACACCGGGCGCAGGAAAATCGAACGCACCGCTGGGATCATAGGTGAGGGTACCGTTACCCTGATCAATGACTGACCCACGGGTACCGCTAACATCAACACCCACAAGCGTTAACGCATCGCTATTTGCATCGCTATCGTTATCGAAAACGTTGAAGGTGATGGGGGAATTTTCTAAGGTTATGACCGTGTCATCCGTCGCCTCAGGAGACAGGTTAGGCTCACCCGGAGGAAAAACAACGGAGACAATCGCAGCATTCCCTGTATTGCTATGTGCTTCGCCATCGTCTGCCACCACTCGCAGCCGTCGAGCCGTCTCATTTGGATTGATCGCCGTATTGTTGTAGGTGAGCGTTGCCAGAACCTGTTGATAGGCATCTTGAGTCTCGCTACCGCTGAGCGTGAGGATGCCAAGAGTAGGATCAAAGTCAGCGCTGATATTGGTTCCACCGGCATCTACAGAGAGTACCTCTGCATCACCATCGAGAAGGTTGGCAATGCTAACGGTGACGCCTGTCAGTACAGGAGAATTTGGATCGGATAAGACAATGGTTGTATCTTCAAAAACTTGAGCAGGACCACCAGAGAAGTTAACCGCAATATCACGCCCATCCTCTGAACCATTGAGATCTACCTCTGGAGCAATATTGCCAAAGACGACATAGCCTGTGCCCCTGTCTTTGTAGGGCACACCAATGGCGAGATCATCAATGCCATCACCGTTGATATCTCCAGCCTGATTAACAGAAGAATATTTAGCATTGGTCGGCGCAACGCCCAGAATTGAAAAACCGTTGCTGCCGTCAAGCTCGGCAAGATCAAGCTCTGCTTTAAATGGAGCCCCAGAGCCAAAGACGACGTAGCTTACACCTGGGCCGTAGCCAAAGGTCAGATAGTTGTCTGGCGACCGAACTTGAGGAGCGCCGATTAAAAGGTCGTCGAACCCATCACCGTTGATATCGCCAGCGCTACTAACAGATGTACCTGAAGAGTCAGCGATGCTAGCGCTACTAATGACGAAACCGTTTGTGCCATCAAGGTTTGCAAGATCAAAATCTGCCTCAAATCCCTGATTGCTGCCCAAAACAAGATAGCTCTCACCTGCTGCTGCAGTGTTGTTGGGATTAGCCCTCGGCGCACCGATAATGAGATCGTCAATGCCGTCACCGTTAAAATCGCCTGCCCCACTCACCGAATAGCCAGCGCTATCAAAGGCGTCAATCCCGTTAATAGTGAATCCGTTGCTGCCATCTAAGTCTTCGAGGCGAAGCGTTTCATCAAATCCTTGACCACTCCCGAAAATGACGTGACTTTCTTCTGCAGGGACAGAATTGCGGGTACGACTTGTGCCAATAATGAGATCGTCAATGCCATCTCCGTTGACGTCTCCAGCATCGCTCACTGAGAGGGTGCGGATATCTTCTCCCTGCACAGCGAAACCATCATTGGCGTTGAGGGTCGTCACATCAAAGGATGTGCTAAACCCCTGACGATTTCCGAATATCACAAAGTTTGTGCTGTTAGATGTATCCCGAACAATTAAGTCATCAACGCCATCATTATTGACGTCACCAACACTGTCTAGGAAAGCGCTACCTTCAATGACAAAGCCGTTTGTTCCATCAATCTGCGACAGGCTGATGCTGGCGTCAAAGCTGCCACGTTGACCGAAGAGAACGTAGCTGGTATCACGACCGGGTACGCCAATCAGGACGTCATCAATACCGTCGCTATTGATGTCGCCTACGCCACTGACAGTAGAGCCAGCCTGATCTCCTCGTTCATCCCCTCGAACAATAAAACCATTACTGCCGTCTAAACTAGCTGGACTAACGCTAGCACTGAAGCCATCAGAGCGGCCAAAGACAACGTAGCTTTCTCCGCCATCATATGGGTCGCCAACGTTGGCATTTCCAATAATTAGATCGTCGATTCCGTCTCCGTTAATATCTCCTGCACCGCTAACCGAGAGTGTTCTCTGATCAAAGGAGCTGGGGCCACGACTATTGAGTGAGAATCCGTTATTGCCGTTGAGGTCTGAGAGGTTGAAGGTTGAATTAGCCATAGCTGTTATCTGGGTTGAAGTTAGAGGCCTGAGGGGACAGTAATGAAAACAATCGATTGAGTGATTTTAAATATTTCTCAAGTCAGAACAGTAAAATCAGTGTCTTCGATAATTGATGCCTGTACGTTCTGCAAAATTGCCAAAGTTTTTTGGGTCTCTTGGATCTGAATCGTTGTCTGTCCCGCTCCTTGAAGAATTTCAAGATCAGTAAAATCTAGACCATCTAGCCCTAAAGAATCAATGCCATCTTGATAGTCAAAAATGGTGTCTTTACCGTCCCCTGCCCGCAGCACGAACTGATCGACACCTGCACCGCCAAATAGGCTGTCGTCTCCGAAGCCACCGTCAAGCCGGTCATTACCCTGCCCGCCCTGGAGTAGGTCTACGCCATTGCCGCCGCGCAGCGTATCGTCGCCGACCCCACCAAACAGCCGATCATCACCCTTGAACCCTTTGAGGAAATCATCGCCGCTGCCGCCACTCAACAGATCGAGACCGCTGCCGCCATTGAGACTATCATTGCCCAAGCCACCACTGAGAAAATCGTCCCCGTCATGGCCTTGGAGAATATCGTCTCCTCGGCTGCCGAAGAGCTTATCCTTACCTTTGCCGGCTCTGAGGAGATCGTTCCCGCTGCCGCCATTCAACAAGTCATCACCCCGATTGCCGTTGAGGATGTCATTGCCTTGCTCCCCAAAGACCCGATCGTTTCCGGAGCGCCCTGCTAACCTGTCATTGCCCGAGCGTCCGGTGATGAAGTCATTGCCGCCGAAGCCAATAATTCGATCAGCGTCACGCGTCCCAACCAGCTGATCATTAGTATTTGTGCCGTCAATCTGATTGAGTGACTCAAAGGTAATTGTGGCGGTAGCGACAGTGCTGAAATTGTTGAAGTGTGATCCATCATTCACAACGAATTGAATCGTGCGATCTGTGGTGTCAGGATTATTTGATGTGTTGCTGTAGGTAACGGTTTGTAGGACCTGCCGGTAGTTCTCAATCGTATCTTCTCCACTGAGGGTCAAGATACCTGAGTCAGCAGCGTATGTAGCGGAGATATTTGTGCCCTCGACTTGAGCTGCCAGAACTTCTGCTTCGCTGTCTACAGGGTTGGTAATGAACACTGTTGCGCCAATCAAGCGATTTTTGTTGTCGGACAAGCTGAGGTCACGACCCAAAGATGCGGCCCTACTGCCATCAAAAGTGGTCACAAAATCTATGCCAGACTCAGATCCATTTAAATCTAGTTCCGGTGCGACATTGCCAAAGATGACATAACTTTCGCCACGGCTATTGCTGTAGGTCGTCTCGAACGTACTGCCGTCATAGGTTGAGATCGTTCGGGTGATTGATGGACCCGCAAACGGTGCCCCGATGATTAAATCGTCCAGTCCGTCACCATCAATATCTCCGGCGCTGCTGACTGATTCACCGGCACCGTCTCCTGCAGCAATGCCGGGGATTTTTAAGCCGTTGCTGCCGTCTAAGTCAGCGACATCAAGGCTGGCATCAAACCCTGCAGCATCTCCAAAGATGACATAACTTGTACCTGGCTCACTCGCGGCGCGGCGACCATAGCCATAGCTATTGGCACGGGTGCCGCCATTGGGTGCGCCAAGTAAGAGATCCTCAATCCCATCGCCGTTGATATCTCCGGCACTGCTAACAGAGGTGCCCAGCATGTCACCGCTATTGGTTCCATTAATCGTGAAACCATTGCTGCCGTCTAGGTCTGCCAAGCTGAGGTCTGATGCGAATCCCGCTGTTGTCCCAAATATAATGTAGGTCTGACCGGCTCTATTGGGTCTGCTGCCGTCTAGAAAGACAGTTTCTGGCGCGCCAATTGCTAAATCCTCAATCCCGTCACCGTTGATATCTCCAGCGCGCCCCACGGCAGTCCCGACTTCGCCATTGACGGCAAAACCATTGAGAACAAAACCATTACTGCCGTTGAGGTCGTCAACATTAAGACGGGTGCTAAAATCCTCGCTGCTTCCAAACACGACAAAGCTTTGTCCAATGCCGTTAGATGTTACGAGATCATTCGGATCTCCGTTGGGGGCACCAATGACGACATCATCAATTCCATCGCCGTTAATATCTCTGGCGCTACTCACTGAGGCGTCATAGAGTTCACGGCCATTGCTATTGATGATAAAGCCGTTATTGCCGTTGAGATCAGCAAGGCTAAGCGTTGAGCTAAATCCCTCGGTCCGTCCGAATATCACATAGCTCTCGCCCGAGTAGTACTGATCTGACCGCAAGGGGCCAACAATCAGATCGTCTATCCCATCCCCATTCACATCGCCAGCATTGCTAACGGAGGTCCCCAATAGATCATAATCACCCATACTGTTGATGATGAAACCATTTTGACCATTGAGGCCAGGTAGATCTACGTTAGGGGCAAACCCTTCAGTGGTGCCAAACACGACATAGGCCTGTCCAGAAAAGGCGGCACCATCACTACCAGGATTAGGGCCTGCGTTCGGTGCCCCAATGAGTAAATCATCGAGTCCGTCACCGTTGATGTCGCCGGCATCACTGACGGCTAAGCCGCGCGGCCCGACTGCGATACCATCCAGCACGAATCCGTTGCTGCCATCAAGGTTTGATAAGTCTAAGGCGGGTTCAAAGGTTTGCTGATTGCCAAAAACGACATAGCTTTTGCCTGAACGAAATCTATCGCTGTAGCCTCGCTTAAACTCACTTTCTCCAATGATGACGTCGTCGAACCCGTCACCGTTGATGTCACCGGCACTGCTGACAGAGTGACCTGTATAATCTTCGGCACTAACACCGTTAATTGTGAAGCCATTATTGCCGTTGAGGTTTGCAAGATCGAGGGTTGATGGAATGGTGCTGCCGGCAACAGTGAGGGTGGCCGTTGCAGTGCTTTGGCCCCCCAAATCGTCTTCGATGGTATAGCCAAAGCTATCTGTGAGACTAATTCCGGGTGGTATAGCGGCAAATGCAGGTGGGGGATTGTAGGTTACTGTACCTTCGTCATTGAGGCTGACTGCTCCTCGGGTATTGGAGGTGTCAATCTCAACCACCTTGATTGCATCTGCGTTGGGATCGCTATCATTTGCCAGCAGGTCAATGGTGATCGGGCCACTATTGGCGGTTGTGATGTTGTCGTCGGTTGCATTAGGCAGGAGGTTGGGGAGGTCTGGTGCAAAGGTGACGGTTGCAGTTGCGATCGCACTTACATTGCTAAAAGCCCCGCCATCATCCACGGTAACTTCAATCAATCGATCGGTGGTGTTTGCATTGGCAACGCTGTTGTTATAGGTCAGGGTCCGCAAGGCCTGCTGGTATTGGGTGACGGTATCTTCCCCTGTTAGCGTTAGCGTCCCAGTTTCTGCGTCGTAGCTAGCGGTGATATTTGTCCCTTGGGTATCAACAGCCAGTCCTTCTGCTGCACCATTAATGGCGTTTGTGATCTCGATGGTTGCTCCTACGAGGGAAGTATTATTGGGGTCGGTGAGACTTAAGTTGAAGTGGTTTGCGATCGCAACCGCATTTCCTTCAAAGACTGCTTCAAAGTTGATTCCTGTTGAGCCACCGTTGAGATCAAGCTGCGGCGCAGCATTGCCAAAAATCACATAACCTTCGCCAACTTCACTACCTTGACCATTGCTGACATCAGCGCCTGGCGCACCCACAATAATGTCATTAATGCCGTCGCCATTCACGTCTCCAGCACCACTCACCGAAAACCCAAGATTGTCATAGGCATCAGTACCGTCAATGACAAACCCCTCGTCACCGCTTAGAGCAGCTAGATCTAAACTTGCTGAGAATCCATCAGTCCGACCAAAGACGACGTAACTCTGCCCTTCGAGTATTCCCAACAGGCTGCCATTGTCCGGGTCAGCCGAGGGATCACCAATCAGAAGGTCATCTATGCCATCCCCATTGACGTCACCGATCCCACTGACCGAATATCCTGATTCCCCACTGAAGGTGCTAGAGCCATTGATTGCAAAACCATTACTGCCGTTGAGGGCAGTGAGAGAAAGACTACCCGATGCTCCAATTTCAGCATCACCAAATATGACGTAACTCCGGCCATCTTCCCCGTCATCTCTGGCACCAACCACGAAATCATCAAAACCATCATTGTTGATATCGCCAGCACTGCTGACGGAAAAACTGCCGCCATCTGTCAACACAAAGCCGTTCGTACCATTCAAGCTTGTGATATCAAACGTTGGTGCAAATGCTGCTGCTTGGCCAAACACAATATGACTCCGTCCCCGACCACCTCGTCCACCACTGATCGCGCCGATAATCAAATCGTCAAAACCGTCTCCATTGACGTCACCCGCACCGCTGACTGACCAGCCAAAGTTGCCACGTGTGGTAGTGCCATTGATGACAAAACCATTGCTGCCATTGAGATCTGAAACCCCAAAGCTCGCCGAGAATGCTTCAGTCTGACCAAAAATGACATAGCTTTCTCCCACATCATCATTGGCGCCGGAAGCTCCAATAATCACATCCTCTAGGCCATCTCCATTAATATCTCCTGCACCTCTGACAGACGTACCGGGGAAGTTGGCGACGACGTTGCCATTGAAGAGAAAACCGTTACTGCCATCAAGATCCGACAGGTCAACATTTGCAGAGAATGGGCCAGCTTGACCAAAGACAACATGGGTTTTGGCACCGGGCGCATTAAAGTATGGCCCCGATGAACCAATAATGACGTCATCGAAACCATCGCCATTAACGTCTGCACTGCTAACTGCGAAACCAGAATAGTCCCCTGCTTCAACGCCATTGAGGACGAAACCGTTGCTGCCATCCAATGTAGCCAAATCCAGGCTGGCATTGAAGCCCGTTGATTGTCCGAACACAACATAGCTTTTACCGAGGCTATTTTGAGCGTTGGCTGCGGGTGCTCCAATGATCAGATCACCAATGCCATCACCGTTGAAATCGCCTGCGGCACTAACTGAGAAACCAGTCTGGTCGTTTGTATTGATACCGCTGATGATGAAACCATTGCTGCCATCAAGGTCAGAGGCTTGAATGATGATGCTGTCCATCTCTATGCTCGCTATCAAATATTTGGGTGAATCAGTCGTTCACTGCTGATTTTAAGCAGTATGAAAAGTGCTGGTGATCAGTTTAGGCAGTACTCAGACCAGCACAATAAAATCTGTGGCCTCAATTGCAGACGCTTGAATGCCAATTAAGGTGACTAAAGTATGCTCGTTTTTGGTCTGAATCGTTGTGTGGCCTAATCCTTGCTGAATCTCAAGATCGGCAAAATCTAAACCATCCAGCACAAAAGAATCAACGCCATCTTGATAGTCAAAAATCGTGTTGTTGCCATTGCCTGCCCGCAGCACAAACTGATCGGCTCCAGCACCGCCAAATAGACTGTCGCCCCCAAAGCCACTGTCAAGTCGGTCATTGCCCTGGCCGCCCTGGAGTAAGTCTACGCCATTGCCGCCGCGCAGCGTGTCATCGCCGACCCCGCCGAACAGTCGATCATCACCCTTGCCTCCCTTCAGGAAATCATCGCCGTTGCTGCCGTTTAATAGATCAAGACCATTGCCACCATTGAGGCGGTCATTACCCGCACCACCCAAGAGGAGATCGTCCCCGTCGTTGCCCCGCAGAATATCGTCCCCTCGACTGCCAAAAAGTTTGTCTTTACCTTGCCCAGCTCTCAGGAGGTCGTTGCCGCTGCCGCCATTGAGAAGATCGTTGCCCCGATTCCCGTAGAGAGAGTCGTTGCCTCGACTGCCAAATATTTGATCTTTGCCAGAGTTGCCAATTAGTACATCGTTACCCGAACGTCCGCGAATGAAGTCATTGCCGCCAAAGCCGCGGATTCGATCTTCATCAGGTGTGCCCGTCAGCCGGTCCGCATTGTCGGTGCCGTTAACTTGATTTAGCAGCTCGAAGGAGACTGTCGTGGTTGCCACCGTGCTGTTGTTGCTAAAGCCAGACCCATCGTCCAGAACAAACTGAATGGTGCGCTCTGTGGTGTCAGGTGCTGCTGAGGTGTTGCTATAGGTAACGGTCTGCAAGGCTTGCTGATAGTTCTCGACCGTATCTTCTCCAGTGAGCGTCAAGGTTGATCGGGCACTGTCGTATACTGCGGTGATGTTCGTGTCATTGACGACTGCGGCTAGGCTCTCAGATGCACTATCTAGAGAGTTAGTAATAACAATGGTTGCCTTTGCGAGGGTGGGGCTATTGGCGTCAGCAACCGTCAGATTTAGATTGATGGCGACGGCTTCACCCGTGAACGTGATTGCTGCATCACGGCCTGCCTGCCCATTATCAAGGTCCAATTCAGGCGCGGCATTGCCGTAGACAACGTAGCTGCTTCCCGCATCATCTCTGCCGTTTGGGTCAGCATTGGGCGCCCCTACGATCAGATCGTCAATACCGTCGTTATTGATGTCTCCGGCGGTACTGATGGCGCTACCCGCATCGTCATTAGCCGCAACGCCATTTAAGATGAAACCGTTAAAACCGTTCAGCTCTGTCAGGTTGAGTATGGGGGAGAACCCTTCTGTTTGACCAAAAACGACGTAGGCTCTGCCGCTATCTTCGCTGTCATAGTCGTCAGTATCGCCAACGATGAAGTCGTTTAAGCCATCGCCGTTGATGTCTCCAGCGCCACTGACCGATGTGCCTGCATTGGTATTAATGGCTGCAAGGGTAAAACCATTGGTGCCATCGAGATCGGCAAGACTAACGGTGGCGTCGAATCCGTTGGCGTTGCCGAAAACGATGTAGCTTTGCCCCGTATTGATGTTGCCGAAAAAGCGAGTACCGGTTGCGCTAATCAGCAGATCATCAACGCCATCCCCATTGATATCTCCCGTTCCACTGACTGCGCCCCCTGCTTGATCGCCTCGCACGACGCCTTCGAGAACAAAGCCGTTGGTGCCGTCTAGCTCAGAGGTATCAAGACTGGCGTTAAAATCGCGACGGCCTCCAAAAATAACGTATGTTTTGCCAATCTGACTGTCGTAGTTGTCTCTGCGGGTATCGCCAACAACAATATCGGCAAAGCCGTCGCCGTTGATGTCACCTGCAGCCCCCACCGTCGGAGAAATCAAGTTTGTGATTTGAAAGCCATTACTGCCATCAAGAGCTATAGGGTCGATGCGTGGGTCAAAGCCACTGGTGGTACCAAACACAACAGTGCTGGAACCCAATACGTAGCCGTTCCCTGAACCGCTGTCTCCAGTCACGATGTCATCAATACCATCCCCGTTGAAGTCGCCGATGCCATCGGCAGAAACGCTGTCTGCACCGGCATTGCTGATCCTAGAGATGACAAAACCATTGGTACCGTCTAGATCTTCAATCCCAAGCCTAGGGCTGAAGCCTTGATCGCTGCCGAAAACGATATAGGTTCCAAGACCGCCTGATTCGTAGGTGTAGGTTGCCTCGCTAATAATGAGATCATCGAAGCCATCGCCATTGACATCGCCAGCGCTGCTGATGGCGTTGGGGCCATAGGAACTTCGAAGAGAGAAACCGTTCGTACCGTCTAGCACCGTAAGATCCGTCGCTGATGGTTGGCCCGCCTCTTGACCAAAAACAATGAGGCCTTCGACACCCGAGAAGAAGGCAAGATCGTCAAGGCCATCACCATTAATATCGCCAGCATTGCTGACGGCACGGCCGAGGCGATCGTCTGCCTGAAGACCGTCGATAGTGAAGCCGCTACTGCTGTCTAGATCGGCTAGCTCAAAGGGTGTGTCGAATGTGCCCGTGACTGTGACGATGACTTCTGCTGTGTCAGTTCCGCCCTGGCCGTCGCTGACGGTGTATTCAAACCGATCTGTGAATTCAATACCGGGTGCCGGGAAATCAAATCCGCCACTAGGGTCATACCTGAGGGTGCCGTTGCCGGTCTCCGTGACGGTGCCGCGAGTATTGCTGACGTTGATGTTCGTAAGCTCTAGGGCATCACCGTTTAGATCGCGATCATTGTCGAGTACGTTGAGGGTTATAGGGATATTCTCTAGGGTTGCGATCGCATCCCTCTCAGCCTCAGGCAAACGATTCAATTCACCTGCAGGCGGAAAAACAACTGAAGCAATGGCGATGCTGCCCTTGTTGCTGTGAGCCTCGCCATCGTCAGCGACAATACGGAGCCGACGCGCAGTGCTATTGGGGCTAGCCGATGTGTTGTTATAGGTCAGCGTGGCAAGAACCTGTTGGTAAGCTGCGGGAGTGTCCTGACCGCTGAGCGTCAGGGTGGCCATCGTCGGATCAAATGCAGTGGTGATGCTCGTCCCGCCTGTTTCAACTGCTAGCGTTTCAGCATTACCATCTAAGGGATTGGCAATCGTGACGGTGATACCTGCCAGCGTAGAAGTGTTGGAGTCTAAGATGCTGGCGCTCTCAAGCACTCGAATAGGACCGCCGGTAAAGTTGACGGAAATATTATTGCCATCGTCTGAGCCATTGAGATCGAGCTCTGGTGCAGTATTGCCAAACACCACGTAGCTCGTACTGTCTTCAGGAGTGCCAATGACCAGATCATCAATGCCGTCGCCGTTGATATCGCCTGCACCACTGACAGAAGAGCTTTGAAAATTGCCGTTGAGATCAGGCTCCTCAATAGAAAAACCATTGCTGCCATCAAGATCTGCAAGATTCAGCTGATCTTGGAAACCACCGCTAGACCCGAAGATGACATAGTTCTGACCAGGGCCATAGGAAAAAGTTGGCGTGTAGTTGCCGGGTGAGCGAACTTGGGAGGCACTGATGATGATGTCATCAAAGCCATCGCCGTTAATATCGCCTGCATCACTAACGGCATAACCCGCTTGATCGCTGATGCCAATGCCGTTGATAGCGAAACCGTTTGTGCCATCTAAGTCAGCCAGATCAAAATTGGCCTCAAAGTCTTGGCCACCAAAAACAAGATAGCTTTGGCCTGCGCTAGCAGTATTGCTGGGACTGGCGAACGGTGCCCCGATCACAAAGTCGTCAACTCCGTCTCCGTTGAAATCACCCACGCCGCTGACCGCAACGCTGTCTCCCGATCCATTAAGCGTGAATCCGTTACTGCCGTCTAGGTTAGCAACGTTGAGACTGGCTGCAAATCCTTGGCTGCTGCCGAAAACAATGTGGCTTGTGCTTGTTGTATTTTGTCTAGATGGACGACCGATAATGAGATCGTTAATGCCGTCGCCGTTGATGTCTCCTGCATCTTGAACAATGTCTCCTGTATCTCGGATGAGGGAGATCTCCTCACTCACCTGCAGTTCAAAGCCATTGGTGCCGTCTACGTTCGTACCGTCTACGTTCGTACCGTCGAAGGAGTCGTCAAAACCTTGACCGTTACCGAAGATGATATTGACTGTATTGTTGGCAGATCCTTCAAAAATGAAGTCATTAAAGCCATCATTATTGATGTCTCCCACACTGCTCACTAAACCTGCAACGTTAAGAACAGAAGCGTTTTGGCTCTGCTGCAGATCAATACTGGCGCTGAAAGCTTCGGACTGACCGAAGATGACAAATCTTGAATCACCTGAAAATGTACCAATGGCTACATCACTGATTCCATCTACATTGATGTCTCCGAGGCCACGGGCGAAAGAACCAATACCAAAGCCACGGGTAAGTCCAGCAATACCGTTGATAATGAACCCATTACTGCCATCAAGGCTAGATAGATCAAGCCGATCGATAAACCCATCAGAGCGCCCGAATATGACATAGCCTTCTCCCAATGAATCTGCACCACCAGCAGGGTTGCCGATAATGATGTCATCGAGTCCATCGCCATTGATGTCCCCGACTTCATCGATGGCCAACCCGCTGTAAGGAACACCGTTGCCCACAATGGCAAATCCGTTACTGCCGTTGAGATCTTCGAGCTTGAGAATTGAGTTAGCCATGGTTGTTGTCTGGATTGCAGTTCAATGTTTAGGGCGAGGGTCGTGAAAACTAAAGCTTTTGTGCTTGCAAAAGACTTTTAAGTTGAGATAGTAAAATCTGTGTCTTCGACTATCGATGCCTGTATATTCAGCAAGGTTGCCAACGTTTCTTGTGTCTCTCTGACCCGAACGGTTGTTTGACCTAATCCTTGATGAATCTCAAGATCGGCTAAATCTAGACCATCCAGAGCAAAAGAATCAATGTCGTCTTGATAGTCAAAAATAATGTCGTTGCCGTCGCCTGCCCGCAGCACAAATTGATCACTCCCCGCACCGCCAAAGAGACTGTCGCTTCCGAAGCCGCCGTCAAGTCGGTCATGACCCTGACTGCCCTGGAGTAGGTCGATGCCATTGCCGCCACGCAAGGTGTCATCGCCAACCCCGCCGAACAGTCGATCACCCCCACTGCCTCCCTTGAGGGAATCATCTCCGCTACTGCCATATAAGAGGTCAAGACCCTTTCCGCCATTGAGGCTGTCGTTGCCCGAACCGCCCAGGAGGATATCGTTTCCCTGATTGCCCCGCAGAATATCGTCTCCTCGACTGCCGAAGAGTTTATCTTTGCCTTGTCCAGCTCTCAGGAGGTCGTCCCCGCTGCCGCCGTTGAGCAAATCGTTGCCCCGATTGCCGTTGAGGCTATCATTGCCGTTGTTACCAAAGATCTGATCGTTTCCTGATCTGCCTGCTAAGACATCGTTGCCAGAACGCCCAGAGATGAAGTCATTGCCGCCGAAGCCAATAATTCGATCCGCTTCTCGGCTTCCGAACAGCGTATCGGGATCACTTGTGCCGTCAATTCTGTTAAGTAACTCGAACGTGATGGCTGTCGTTGCGATGGTCTCCGACCGGCCATCGGCCATCGCACTTTCATTACTAAAATCTGCACCATCATTGATGACAAATTGGATGGAGCGATCTGTCGGGTCAGGGCTATCAGCCGTATTGTTATAGGTAATGGTTGCTAGAACTCGCTGATAGTTCTCAAGCGTATCTTTCCCGGTCAGGGTCAGCGTCGATGTCGCACTGTCGTAGGTGGCCGTAATCTCAGTGTCATTAACGTTAGCCGCTAGGATCTCTGATTCATTATCTAGAGGATTAGTAATTGAGATCGTTGCGCTTCTCAGAGTGGAAGTGTTGGCATCTGTGACCGCTATGCTACCTGGTCTAGCAAGGGAAATGGCTCCTTGTGTAAAGGTTGCGGTAGAGTTCAAACCATCCTGCTTGGAATTTAGATCAAGCTCAGGCGGAGCGTTGCCAAAGACAACATAGCTCTGTGCAGAACCGGTCCCTATGATGAAGCCGCCCCTTGAACCGATGACCAAGTCATCAATCCCATCCCCATTGATATCGCCTGCTCCACTGACAGCATCGCCAATGTAAGCGTACGAATTTGAGCCACGACTGAAGTTCTCATCACCGGGGATCAAGAATCCCTGACTGGGAGATAGATTCGCTAAATCTACGGCTGGCTCGACGCTGTCTTGTTGGCCGAAGAGAACGTAGCTAGCGCCAGCTAAATAATTGGTATCGGGGGCGCCGACAATAACATCACCTAAGCCATCACCATTAATATCACCTGCACCGCTGACAGACCGGCCTGCGCCAGTCCGTTCTTCACCGACGATGCTAAAGCCATTCCTGCCGTCGATTTCGTTCACGTTCAAAGCTGCAGGAAAACCGTCAGCTTGTCCAAAGATCACGTGGCTTACTCCTACACCGTTTGTGCCACTCCCTGTACCAATAATGAGGTCATCAAATCCATCGCCGTTAAAGTCATCAATGTCACTGACAGAAAGTCCTGAGATGTCGTATGTTTCTTCTCCAAAGATTGCGAAACCATTGTTTCCATTTAAGCTGTCGACGTTGATACTTCTGGGCGTCGTATTAGTACCGAAAAGGACGTAGGTAATGCCTGCTGCATTGCTGCCGTTGGGGGCAGCAACAATGAGATCATCAAATCCATCACCGTTGACATCGCCTGCTCCACTGACAGCAGTCCCCGTTTGATCACCAATGCTGCTGCCAGATAGGGCGAACCCATTACTGCCATTTAAGTCTGATAGCGCAAGGCTTTTATCGAAGCCCTTATCTGAGCCGAAGATTAGATAGCTAGTTCCTGCAGGGTCTAAGCCAGGTGCTCCAATGATAATGTCGTCTAATCCATCGCCGTTAAAGTCCCCAACGTTGCTGACGGATTGTCCGGTGAGGCTTCCGGTCGTGTCGCTTTCAATGACAAAGCCTGTCTCACCATCAAGCTCGGCTAGGCTGAAGTTTTTGCTAAAGCCTTCAGAACGACCGAAGACGACGTAACCTTGTCCTGAACCGACGGGGGTAGGGGGACTGAATGGTATCTTGAGCGGTCTTCTGGGTGCGCCAATAATGAAGTCATCAATGCCATCTCCGTTGATGTCGCCTAGCCCACTGACCGAAAATCCGGCATTGCTGTCCGCTGTGCCCGTTTCAATACTGTATTCGCTGCCAAAACTGGAGGGTCTAATGGAAGTGCTGTTGGGGTTGGCACTCTCGATGATAAAGCCATTGTTTCCATTGAGATCGGCTAAGCCCAAGCTACCGCTGGTATTCTCACTGCTTCCGTATATGACATAGACTTTGGTCTCTCCATATTTGTACATGCCACTATCTGGCCCCAGAATCAGATCGTCAAATCCGTCACCGTTAATGTCTCCCGCTCCACTAACAGACGAGCCAACACCCTCTGACGGATCTGGGAAGGTAATTCTGCGGACGACAAAACCATTTTCTCCGTTTAAGTTCGAAAGACTGACTGTGATCATGCTGACATGCTCCACTCATTTGAAAACTTAGTTGATCAACTGTGTCGAACTTGATCCAACGGTGATGGTGCGTCGAATTTCATCGGTTTTGAACCCAATGGCCATCGGTCTCTGCACGCCGGGCAAGAATGCGACATCATACATTTCGGTCACTATTCCCTCCAGGTTGAGGGTATGAACGATGTCACCCGACCGCAGGTCAATCACGAGCAAGCCACACCGAGGTTCGACGTCTTTCTCTTTTAGGGTTTCGTTGAAGGGTAATCCCGAGAAGGTTTTGTTCTCGCGTGGCTTGGATAAACCGACGATCGCGAAGTCTCCGCAAAATGCCAGTCCCCTCAAATACCCCGGACAAAAGGCTACGGGTTGAAAGGTTCCAAATTCTAAGTCAATAAATCCAAATTCGCCGGTGCCGGAGTTGAGCACCCACAGCTTGTCTCGATACCACCGAGGCGAGTGGGGCATCGACAGTCCGCTGGCAACGATTTCATTAGAGACAATGTCAATCATGCAGCCACCGTCTTGCCTGCGATCTCGCCAGCCTTCGGTGACGTCGCTGCGGCTGACAGCGGTGACGTAGCGGGCCTTTCCATCGCGCATTGCTAGGCCGTTCAGGTGACAGCGATCTTCGGCGGCGAGTTTGGTGATGAAGGGGGGCTGCCAAAGGGGGATAAAGCTGTTGCGATCGCAAACCGTCGCTAAGCAGCTAAAGAGCGTATTGACAAAGATGAGCTGTCCATCCCGGTCAACGACAATATCGTGAATATCTAAATCACCCGTAACGTAACCAATCTGGGGTACATAGAGACGGTCATGTCCTTGATGGGTTTGCCCTGGCTCTAGGGCATTTTCAAAGCGCCAAAGCTGATAGAGCGAACTCATATAAAGGCTGGAGTCTTGTGCAAACAAACCCATACAGCGATTAAAGGTGCGCTCAAAAACCGAAAGTTTACCGTCGGGCTGTAGGCCGATGAAGAAAACCTTACCGGCCTGATAGGTTGTGAACGTCAGGCTCACTTGCTGCTCTGCCAACCAAGATGTAAACTGCCGTGAAGCATTGATCTCTAAGGCCGGTGTCTTAGTGCTCTCGCTGATACGTTGGGAATCGTCGTGGGGGGGGTGCATGCTTTTTTGTGCCTTCTGCAATTAGAGGGGTTGGATGGTGATCCCTGCGATAATAGCGGTTTTGCTAGAACGCTCTATCGTGCCCCTTTGCCAAGACGCTCAATGACCATCAGAATTCTGACGCTTTTTGCATACCAAATCATACCAAAAGTGTGGCTCTTTATCGATTTGGATCTGAGGCTGTAGAAATAGTCGTCGGTCTTTGGCAGGAGGTATCCGTGCCGAACCACCCTTGGGGAATGCACCAAAGTTCGCTAGCGTGGAGTGTAAACAACTTGAGGTACCTCAATGACTCGCGCCATTATGGAAACGAATAAAGGCACCATTAACCTGGAGCTGTTTGCTCAAGATGCACCCAACACGGTTAAGAACTTTGTTGATCTTGCGAATAAGGGCTTTTATGACGGCCTTACGTTTCATCGAGTGATTCCCAACTTTATGATTCAGGGGGGCTGTCCCAAGGGAACCGGTACCGCTGGCCCCGGCTACACCATCAAGTGTGAGATTAATGACAACAAGCACAAGGCCGGGACGCTTTCGATGGCCCACGCGGGCAAAGATACCGGCGGCAGTCAGTTCTTTATCTGTCATGCACCGCAGGCACACTTAGATGGTGTACATACCACCTTCGGCCAAACTGAGGATATGGATGTTGTCAATGCGATCGCCCAAGGCGATAAGATTACATCGCTCAAAATTGAGGATTCTTGATCAGTTGAGTTTTTGCCCCGGTTTGCGATCGCAAATATCTTAGAAAATTGCATCCGGGGCTGGCTGTTACTGTCTCTCTAGCCACTCAACAAGATCAGACTGTTCTGCAAAATCTAGCAGTGCCTCTGCCAGTGCTTCAGTTTGCTCTAGGGATAATCTTGCGAGTTGCGATCTCAGTTCAAAGGGCAACTCCCCAACACGGCGATTGAGTTGACGGAGAATAAGGGATTGACTTTCTTCTAGACGCCCCTCTCGATGCCCTTCTAGACGCCCTTCATCAATAATGTCCTGGTAAATAACAGACTGCTTCATAATTTCCTTGCGCAGAACCTGATTAATAAAGCTTCTCTCCAATGATAGCCCGGCCAGAATTGCAGCAGAAGCCACCACATTACTTTGTACTTGCTTGTCCTGAATAGAGTCAGCTTGAACAGCTACCTGTTTCAGTGTCTGAGTCTTATCTAGTGTTTGAGTGAGCACAGCTAGGGGTAGCAATCCTGGCGAATCGAGAAACGGTTGAGTGGGTTGCTCCCATAGCCTCACAACCCCGAACTCGTGACGAGTGCCCGGAATCTCAAAAACAGTCTGATGCACGAACCTCGACTTCGTTGGAGTCAGGTAAACCACCACCTGTTTCATCTGTTTGTTCGGGAAACGGCGGAAAGCTCTTAGACGATAATCAGCCATCCTGTAGGGCATTGTCGCATCAGGCTCAGTTTGGAACTCGATGTGCAGGACATGCTCTTCAGACTCCAGGAGAATCAGTGCGTCTGCTCGAATCGGTTCCAGCGATAGCTCAGATGGACTTAGCTTGGTCAAAGGGACAGGCTTACCCAGCAACCAGGTTGCAAAGTCACTTGAGAACGTCTCTGCAAGAAATTTGCAGGTGTTGTCATACATTGGGCGATTCTATCAGTCCCCTTGGCCCCAGTCTCTGAAAATAAATTTAAAGCTAGTCTGAAAACTCCACTATTGCTGGTGTTCACAGCGTCAGTGCGGGCGATCGCTTGTGACCGGCTGGACTAAGCCAGATGCCTTCCCCCGACCGCCCCCGTAGGTTTGGCCAAGCCTCTGGCAGATGTGCTGTTCCTGCCGCCTATCCCGAAGGACTCAGCGACTGGAAGGGACACACTCGAACCGATCATCAGTTGCGATCTCACTGGCCTTTCACTGCTGCCATCGCCACCACCAGGTGATGACAGTGGCCGAACAGCCAGCACAGCGGAGTTGAGAAAAACACGGACTTGAACCGATTTGGGATTGCTCCCGTACCATTTGGACTCGTCCCTAACAAGGTGCCCATACCCAGGGCTGGGGTGGAGTAAAGTACAGGATTTGAACCTGTGCCACACAGATTATGAGTCTGTTGCTCTACCATTGAGCTAACTTTGCGGTACTCAATGTGGGATTCGAACCCACGTCCGCCGGATGTCCGGCGCTCTACCACTGAGCTAATTGAGAGAGGGTGGAACCAGCTTTACTATGCTCTGCGGTACACACCCAGACAATTTTCAGCCCCAGCGCGCCAGTCAGGGATACAGACCCTGAACCGCTGCATTACATAACATTGCCTTCCCAAAATTGAGCCTATCACAGGCAACTTCTGAGCATCAATATAGATCTTCAGAATTGCCTTGCCTAGGGCTTCTGATGGATAATTCTATGAGTGAGCTACTCGCTTGTGTCTACAACATGCATCAACAGAAATCGCTGATCCGTAATTTTTTGCTAGGGTTCCTGGTGTTCTGTATTATGTTGACCCTTGTTCTCAAGGTGTTTTTGATCTTTGCGGCTTAGCGATTCTGCCCGCGTTAGCCAGACTCGTTACGACTGAGAACCTAGAATTTCAAATTCCAGACCATAGCTTGCCTTCAGGTTGCAGGTCTCGTGATCTGTAATATTGGTATCGCTGAGTTCTAGATTGTAAAAATCAATGGCGGCTTGCTCAAAGTAGGGGCCAGCGTGCCAGGTGCCCATCTTGAGATTGATAAAGCAGTTGCCAGGAATCTGAAATGCCACAATCTCATCAGGATTAGGCTTGCCTTCTGAAGGCGGTGCAACGGCCATCAGCCAGTCCTGACCGCCTAAAGATCCGAGGCACTGTGTACACTGCTGATGGCGTGTGATCGTATGGAATTGGCGACCTTTGGCGTCTAGCCGCATGATGTAAAACCGGGGTGTGCCGTTGCTAAGCTGGAGCTGGGCATCTTGAGGGCCGTAGGCTGCACCGTCAGCGCTGGGAAAAATGACCTGACCAAAGGGCTGAAATAATTCAGATGAGATGGGATGGGCGATCAGCTGCTTGAGGGTAGAGGTGGAATTCATACGATGTTTGCAGAGATAACGTCGGTATACGTTGTCTAAACGCCTGTTGCTCAGACTGCATTGATCTTAACAAGAGATGTTGATGGGCTTTAGAGTGCATTCTTAATCGATGGATCTTGCGGGCCAGCGAATTCTATCTTTAATTGATCGAGCAAAAGATAGCTTAGAGATCGGAGGGTTTCACGATCTGTTGGCTCAAGGCCCTGTGGATCAAATCGGTAGCGATAGTGCAGCTTTTTGATCTGCTGCAATGTCTCTAATTGTTGGGCTGTAAGGTGTACCTGTAGTCGTTTTATCCACTGTTGTAAAGACTCAGATTCGGCGCGCTGTAGGTTGAGTTCGTTTAGGCGCTTCTCAACTTGATAAAACTCTGAGTCGATTCCTGCTCTGACGGTCTGGGCAATTGGAGTTGAGGGTGTGGTTTCTTTTGATCGCGATCGCAACCCAAAAAACTTACGAACCCACTTCCAGAATAGAAAGAGAATAAAAGGTGCGATCGCAACGCCAATCCAAATCTTGCCTTGCGTAAGCTGCTGTAGCCCATTCGATAGCTGGAATCGCAAAAACGACCACCAATCTGAAAGAACCTGAAGCGGAGATGCTGCTGCATCTTCTTGAGCCGTCCAGTCGGGCGGCGTTGTGTCCACCGATTGCCAATGGCCGTTGATGTACGCCATGGCCCAGGCATGGGCATTGCGACTGCGGACAACATATTGCTGCTCTAGCGGGCTAAATTCATGAACCGAATAGCCCACCGCATAACGGGCCGGAATCCCTGCACCGCGCAGTAAGAGCGTCGTAGCTGAAGCAAAGTACTCGCAGTGCCCCGATCTATGATCGAGCAGAAAAGCCGACAGCGGCGTTTGGGACTTTTGGGACTTAGAGAACTCAAGAGAATATTCAAAATCTCTTTGAAAGAAAGCTGAGATCTGATTCACTACCTCAGTCTCAGACTTCCCGGCAGTGTTGAGGGTCTGCAGCGTTTGCTCAACGGCGGCCTGCTCGGTCTTTGGGATTTGTAAATCGGCGTCCGTTGGTGCAGCATCTTCAGACTGGGCCGGATTGAACTGTATCTGATAGCGGAGCAGTCCAGATTTCCCGATTACTTTGGCCGTGCCGTACTGGTTTTGCTCCAGCTGCTTGACCTGAAGCTGGCTGATCTCGGCGGTTCCGTCCGGCAGTCTTAGGATCCCTTTGCCGCCGCTTAGGCGGGCTGTCACCGTCATTGAATCAGAGGGGGGAGCGGCGTTGCTGAGCTTCCAGATTCCCTTAGCTGAAGTCCTGATGCGCCTGAATTTAGACTGGAGGGCGACCCAAGAGCCAGCACCATATTTGTTGTACGTGGCTTCTCGCAGTAGCAGTGGAAAAGAGTTGCGATCGCCTGCCACCCGAAAGACGACGGCATTGGACTGCTTGAGCGAACCAATACTGCCCATTTGGGTAATGCTTTGGTATGGATCAACCGATTCACCCGTCAAGCTATTCAGCCATGGCGCAGTCTGCTGTTCCAGTTTGGCCTGGAGTTGATGGAGCTGCAGATGTCCCACAAATCCCAGGCTGCTTGCCAGCACGATCAGGCAGATCCAAAGCACCGGCGTTGAATGCTGCGGACGCCGTGACCAGAGCAGAATTGCAATCAGACCGACGGTGACCCCATAGAAAATTGGGCCGTTCCAGTTCGTAGCGCTGGCGGCGACGAGACAGAGTGCGAAATACGGATAGTAGAGATTAATCGGCTTTTGTCGCAGTTTGGTCCGGGGGGCATAGAACCGAGTAAATAGACTCCGGAAGGACGCCGAAAAATGGGTGGCATAGGTTTGGGCGGCTACAAAGGGGAAAACGCAAATGGGTAGCCACTGTAGCAGGCGATAGATCAGCGAAAATGAGGGCTGAGTGATGAATAGAAAAACGAGAAAGAGAGCAAAGATAAGACCGCAGAGCTGAGCAAGGCGCTTGAGATCCTGCACGGGGACATCCCAGCGCTGCTGGATAATATGACGGCCCTCTAGCAGCAGAATCATGGGGATGGCGCACAGCAATAGTCCGGTCTGGACGCCCCAGAGGGTGAGGGCAAGGCTGCAGAGGCTAGCAACGTGACGTTTCATAGCTGCCCGAGTCCCTGCTGAATCTGGCCGAGCTTCAACACGTGCAGGCTGCTCTGAGAATTTTGAAATCTTTCGAGGTCGGGAGTATTGGGTAAGCCCTGCTGATCGGTAATCACAAGGATAAGAGTAGGGATGCCGCATCGCTGGAGCTGTTCCACCAGGGCTTGGCGGGCTTCATCCCAGGCCAGCAGGATGCAGATACAGCCGCTCAAAAGCGCTAGACGACTTTGAATTGCGGGCATCATGGATTCGAAGGGTTGATCTTGGCAGGGGACGACGGATGCTAATAATTCCAGCATGCGCTCAGTTTGTCCCAGACCGCGACCGACGGTAAAGCGGTGGGCTTCGAGGCCCACAAACATCAGATCAAGAAGGGATTCCTGAGTTTGAATTTCGCAGGCTAGAGAAGATGCGATCGCAACCCCCTCCTCTAAAAGTTCGCTATAGGTTTCTGACTGAAAGGTATCGAGAATCAGGGCATGGCGAACAAAATATTCTTCCTGCTCCTCTTTTACAATCGGTTTATCGACCTTCGCCCAGCTTTTCCAGTGAATCTTGCGAGGCGGATCACCCGGACGATATTCTCGCAGTCCGCGAAACTCCTCCGAATCCCCTACAGACGAGGCCAGTGCCAACCCCCCCGACTGATAGCGACGTGCTCCCGGCAGTTGAATGGTAGGCAGTTGATAGCGTTTAGGCAAAATCAAAACTGACTGGGGAAGCGCTTGAGTGACGCAGGCATTGAACAACCCCAGCGGATCAGGGCAGGCAACCGTCACCGCCTTGAAGCGCAGTAGCCCGCGCCGCAGCGGCATCACTTCGCCCATCACCTCCACATCCCGATTTGCTGGCAGGGGCGGTAGCTCAACAGCCGCAGCAATGGCTTGCTGACGCTGTGTTAAAAGCATCAGCCACTGTCGGCGTCGAACGCGCCAGTTTACGCGGCGGTGGGCAATCCGCTGGTATTCCTTCAGGCTGGGGAAAGAATCAGCGACAGAGTCTAAGAGCTTCCAGCCCCGCTGCTGCTTCCGGGTGCGGTTGCGTAGCACAAGCCGATACTTCAGCGGTGTGCCGATGGTGCCGAAGCGCGGCAGCGTGCGGGTGGCGCTGAATCGATAGCGCGAGAAGAGCGTCGCAACAATCGCAACCGTCAGCAAAGCCATCAGCAGCGTGTAGACCTGGTACGACAGGCTCTGGTTTGTATCCATGCCGATAATTGCACAGACGATCAAACCTATCAGCACCCCTAGCCCCGCGCGGCTAAATCGCCGGGTCAGCCACTGTCGCGCCGTGTAGTTAAACCGCAGTAGCCGGTAGAAAAAGCGATCCATCACCTAAGCCGGAACGGGAACTGCTTGCACAATTTCCTGCACCACACCTTCGGCAGTTTGCCCCGAAAACTTAGCCTGAGGTTCCATGACCAATCGATGAGCGATCACGGGGACTGCGATTTCCTGAATCTGTTCTGGTGTTACAAACTCATAACCATCAAAGAGAGCTAGGGCTTGAGCAATTTTCATCAGGGCGATAGATCCTCGCGGGCTGGCACCGAGCTGAACGTCCTCTACCTGACGGGTTGCGTTAACGATATCTACCACGTAGCGCTTCAGTTCTGGACTGACTCTCACCTGCTTCACCTGCTGTTTGAGGGTCAAAATATTTTCTAACGACAGGCAGGGAGCGAGCTTCTCGATCGGGTGCTCCTGAATTTGCTGCGATAAAATCTCGATTTCAGCTTCCGGCGAGAGATAGCCCAAGCTGAACTGCAAAGCGAAGCGATCCATTTGCGCTTCGGGCAGAGGATAGGTACCTCGGGAGTCCACTGGATTCTGGGTGGCAATCACAAAGAAAGGGGCGCACAGCTTTCTCAAATTGCCATCAATGCTGACCTGAGATTCTGCCATTGCTTCTAAGAGGGCAGACTGGGTGCGGGGTGACGCGCGATTTATCTCGTCTGCCAGCACTATATTGGCAAAAATCGGCCCCTCATGAAAATGGAAAGAACGCTCCACCGGATCTAAAATTGAAACGCCAAGAATATCAGACGGCAGCAAATCCGGCGTAAATTGAATGCGCTTGAACGATACATCGACGGACTGGGCGAGGGCCTTTGCTAAAGTCGTTTTGCCTGTGCCGGGATAATCTTCGAGCAACACGTGACCGCCACTGACAAAGGCGGCTAGTAGTTTTCGAATGGCGGCAGACTGTCCTTTGACCACTTGTTCAATATTGTCAGAGAGACGTTGATAAATCTCCTGTCCTGACAAGTGCTGTATTTGAGATACCGACAAATCCATGAACAATCCTGCAGTCCTTTTGTTAGGATGCCCAAGTCTTCAGGCTCACTTCGCCTTCTAGCTCTACCCACGAATAGGAGCATAATCGCATTAAATCGCATCAGTAGGCTTGTTTTGATGACGTTGATATTTGCCTTCTGAGACTTTTTGGCAGCAAGCTTTGAAGGGAAAAATGTCTGTGGAAGAATTTTGCGATTATCGAAGGTGGGCCGTAGGCCATCGTATCGTCATCATGGGTGTCACAGCTCCAACCGTCTATGATTTGTTGTTTATTCTCAAAAATGATTTCATTTTTGAGAATAAAATAACCTCGGGAACCTTGTCTGGCTTGACTTTTACTCTCATCTCGGATCGCAATATGAAGTAGGCAAAGTAACTGATAAGGTCAGGTAGAGTCGTAAATTCAACCAAGAGCCGTGTAATGCTTGCTTGGGCTTGGGTATCGTAGCTTTATCTCAGTTTTATTGCTCTCAATGCTCTGATGACATTAGATTCAGCCCGTGTTTGTGATCGATAGTTTGCTCCGTCCTATCTATCGAATTCTTGCAGCTGGCTTAATCAGCAGCTCAATCATTGGGAGCATCGATACGTCATCTGCAAACGCTACGCAGCGTATCTTGGTCATCCACTTCTACCGTGACTTTGAAGCAACCCTGTGCTCAGGGGTATTACATTGGTAAACCAGAGCTAATTCAGTTTATGAATGACGATCTCAATACGGCATTGATGCTTGAAGAAAAAGCTCGGAGATAACTGATACGACTTTTGCAAGATTCATGTAACAAAGCCCCTGTCTCCTATAAGTAAGTTCTGTAGCAAAGTGGAGCGTTGTCCCTAAAAATGGTCCTACACCGATATGATGCAACTGTGAAGTTAAGCTCATCAGGAGGGATCGACCCTATTGGACAATGTTGCCTTGGTTGAGTGGCTACTCCAGGCCGTGCGGGCTTACCTGTTTGCGGGTCTAGTCTTCTCTGTTCCCTTGATCCTGTTTGGACTGCAGCGGGTTGACCCCGATGCTCGATGGAGTTGGAACCTGGGGTTCCGGCTCATGATTCTTCCGGGTCTCTGTGCATTCTGGCCCCTCTTTGCAACCCGTCTTCTCCGCCGCAAGCAGCGCCCTATCGAACGAAACGCCCATCGAATCGCAGCTCAAGGCCAAGCCGGAGGTGCCCCATGATTTTGGCTCGACGCCAAGCCCACTTCTATGCTGCGATTGCCCTTGCCTGTGCTCTTCCCGTTGTCTTTCTGGCAGGTCTGCTGCTGCGTCCCGCGATTCCCACCGTCGATGAGTCGGTGGATGAACTGTTTGCGATCGCAAACTTCCCCAACAAAACTGAGGCCATTGATAGCGCGATCCTCTCCGCAGAGAACGTTCGAATCCGCGCTGAAATTATCAACGATTCAGAATCTAAATTTTTAGATTTACAGCCCGTTGACAATCTTCAATCTGCAGATGTGCTTGTGTACTGGCAGGCGGGTGAAGCTCCCGCTAGAGATGCCCAAACTGTCGATAGTAGCGCCGTACTGCTCGGACAGCTCTCTGGAAACCGTCGCCGCCGATTTCGCCTACCCACAGAGATTCAGGGTCAACAAGGACACTTGCTTCTCTACAGCCGGGGCCAGAAGACCCTCGTTGCCACTTTCCCATTCACGTTAGCTACCCAGTAATCATGAGCGTCGGATACAAAGCCGTTCAGTGGAATCGTCAGAAAAGAATTTACGACGTCATTCTTTGGCTCAGCGTTTTTCTCTATCTGTGGGGGTTCATGACCTTTACAGAAAAAGCGGGTGACAACTTAGACACTCACGGCGTTGCTATTCGTGCCTATGGCTCTGCCGCCTTTATCCTGCTCCACATCATTCTCTCCATTGGCCCTCTGAGTCGGCTCAATCCCAAGTTTTTACCGTTACTGTTCAATCGGCGTCACATGGGCGTCACCATGTTTTTTTTGGCCCTCGCCCACGTCGATGGCTGGAAGATTCTCAAGCTGCCCTGGGAGCTGTTTGGAGCTAAAGCGCCGAAGTTTCCCTGGGACTTCAACGGAGCGTTGACCTGGTATCACGACTTTGGTGATCTCGATCCGTTGGTCAGCCTGTTTGTGGGCAATACCCACTACGGTGACTTCATTCTGTTCCCGTTTGAGTTTTTGGGGGTGATCGCCCTCTTCATCCTGTTTTTGATGGCCGCCACTAGCCACGATTTCTGGCTGGCGAACCTCACCGCTCCCATCTGGAAAGCCCTACACATGGGTGTCTATCTTGCCTATGGTTTGCTAGTGGGCCATGTTGTGCTGGGGGCATTGCAAACCAATAAACATCCGTCTTTGACCATCGCGGTTCTCGTTGGGATGGTTTGGATTGTGGGTCTTCACCTCATTACGGGCTACCGCGAGTTCCAGAAAGATAAGAAAGCGCTGTTCCTGACCACCAATGATTTTGTGGAGGTGGGCACCATTGATGAGATTCCTGAATCTCGGGCAAAAGTGGTGATCGTGAGTGGTGAACGGGTGGCCATCTTCAAATACGAGGGCAAGATTTCTGCGGTGTCCAACGTTTGTCAGCACCAGAATGGCCCCCTTGGCGAAGGAAAAATCGTAGAGGGCTGCATTACCTGTCCCTGGCATGGCTACCAGTACTTACCAGAGTCGGGTGCCTCGCCGCCCCCTTTTGAAGAGCGTATTCCGACCTTTGCGGTGAAAGTGGAGGGCGATCGCATCTTTGTCAGCACCACTCCCAACCCACCCGGCACCCGAGTCGAACCTGCCCTGATTACTTAGGCTTGAGCGAAATTATCTGATGAAGAATCAATCCAAACCAGACGAGTTTTATATCAGCTACGCCCCCGTTCCCAAGGGTTATCGCCGTTTCCTGTTCCGTTTTGTTCCTTTACTGGTGATTGGCGTTGTCCTATTTGCGGGCTTGTTGCCGATGGTTCACAACCAGTTCAATACCGGCAAGCTGCAGGGCACACAAGAATTAGAGGGCTTCCTCGCGGCTGAGCCAGTCCCACATCTGGTGGTGCCTCGACCTGGCAATATTGGAGATAACAGTCCTTTTTCCCGCTATTTGCTGACGGGGGGTGGCAAGACGGCTCCCAGTGCGGACATTTTGGAGCATCTAGGCAGATGGGTAAAGCTCACTGGTACGATGGTTTCGCGCAATCAGCTCTCGGTCATCGCAACCCGATCTGCAGAGCCGATTGATCCTCCAGCAAGCGCTGCTGCCAGACCCCAAGAAGGAAAACCGATAGGAACCTATACCCTCACGGGTGAGATTCTAGACAGCAAATGCTACCCCGGTGTGATGAAACCGGGCCAGGGCAAAACCCATCGGGCCTGTGCGATTCGCTGCATTAGTGGCGGGGTGCCTGCCGTGTTTCGGGTGCAGAACAGTCGCAAGGATGTTCTCTACTTCCTGTTAGCCGATCAGCAGGGAAAAGCCATCAATGAGCGCATCTTAGATCTCGTGGCCGATCCGGTAGAGATCACAGGAGACGTGATTCAGTATGACGATATGTTTGTCGTACAGGCGGATCCAGACTCTTACAAACGGGTTTAGTGTCTAGCCATGGTTCTGTTGTTGAACTTTCTGAGCTTGCGGTACAAAAGACCCCCTGGGGGTTACAGGGGGTCCGTGGTGTGTGAGCAAACATATCTGTAGCGGGTTGAAATGATTGCTTCTATTAGAAAAACACGGAAAACATGACCAAGTCTTAGGGATAGCTGAGGAAAGCCTAAGATCCTGCGATGATCTCTAAACAGCCTGTCTTAGAGGGTTACACCTCATACAAGGGTAAAAACAGTCCTATTGGGTGAGCTGTCCCACTAGGATCACAGAAACAGGATGTCCAGTGCTGGGATCAATTGGCTCATATAAATGGATAAGCCTGAACCCATGCTGGGTAAATAAAGCAACCCAAGTCTCAAGGGTGCGAAAGTACCAGGGCACTGTGACAAAATCTCCTTTAAAGCCTGCCCACGATCCGGGTCGCCATCCATCTTTGTAAGCTTCTGTGCCACAGGCAATCAGCGGGTGTAGGGTCTGAACAATAAGTCGTCCGTTGCTGTTCAGTAAGTTCGGGAATGCCGTAAATAGTCCCAACGCTGAGTTGTGGCCGAGGAGCGAAAAGTTACAGACTGCGGTGTCAAAGGAATCGTTAAGCTGACCATTTGCGATTTCTTCATAGGTGACCTGTCTAAACTGCCCGTCTCCCGATAGTTGGGCTTGTTCAATCAGTTTCGGCACCCCATCCGCGCCCAGCATATCTAGCCCGTGTGAAGTCAGCGCTCGCACCAACCACCCTTCACCACATCCAATATCCACTGCTGTTTGTGTAGGCTCTGCCAGAACAGCATCAATAATTGCTTGATTAGTGACGGCGATCCGACTCTCGATCTCGTTATTTGCGATCGCATCAATCCAAGGCTGAGCGTTCTGATGCCAAGCGGACAAAATTTGTTGTTCTTGGATGTCTAGCAAAATTTCTAGCGTGAGAGAACTGGAGGCTTATCAGAAATCCTCGTATTCACTGTATCAGCGGCAGCAAGTCGTACTTTTGCCGAATCTCTAGCAAGGACTGCTCTAGAAGGGGGGAAAATTCCAGAAAGGGAACACGCTTTTGACGCTGACGGGTTTTGAACCAAATCACAATCAACTGTGGAATTAGACGGGGCAGAACTCTGAGAACCGCGCCATACAGCCACCAGATACTTTTCTCCCGAATCATATCCTCGTACATGACATCCACTGCAGGTGAGTCTCGCATTTTCAGATAAGTAGAAAATGTACATTCGCTGGTCCACCAAAATAGCGGCAGAATTTTCAACTCATCGTACATACCGGTATCGCAGCCATAGATAACGTGGCCTGCATCGTGAGCCGCTAGAATTGCGCCAAATTCCGCTGGCTGAGCCTGTGGATCCGTGACCTGAGGGTTAAGTGCATAGTACTCTGCTAATCCTTCGCGTAGTGTCTGGGTGCTCTTGGGGGCAGCATAATCAGGTCGCTGATGCATAACTCTATTTGCGATACGAAACGGTATCGTAAATTAAAATAGCATTCATGAATGAGAATCGCAAAAAGACACCGGGGCGACCGCGTAGTGTTCAGTCTGAGCAGGCTATTCTGCAGGCAACACTGGAACTACTGGGGGAAGTTGGATTTGATGGGATGAGTATGGATGCGATCGCATCTCGAGCCAGAGTGGGTAAGACCACCATTTATCGGCGCTACAGCAACAAAGAAGAGCTGGTGGCTGATGCCATTGAGCGAATTCGAGAAGACATCACCATCCCCGATACCGGAAGTCTAGAGCGCGACATTGACATTCTGATCGAGAATGCAGCTCAGATTACGCTTAGTCCTGTGGGACGACAAACCGTTGCCCTTATTATCAGCAGCGCCTCCAGTAACCCCAAATTCGCTGAAATCTACCGGGATAAATATTTGCAGCCCCGACGAAGCGCTTTTGCTGAAGTCCTAGAGCGAGCTAAGCAAAGAAAGGAAGTACGGCAGGATCTAGACCCGTGGTTGGTCTTCGATATGATGAGCGGCATTATGCTGCATGCTCTCCTCTTTTTACCCAAGTCTGAGTCTTGGATCGACTATGTCCGCCGAGCTGTTCATTTGCTTATTCAGAAAGACTAAGTAACCCTCTGAAGATACGTGCTAGTCATTCCCCGAGGCGTTATCTTCGCAAGAAAACCCCCGAAGCTTATACGAGCTCAGGAGGTTTTTAAGGGCATTTTGTAAGGCGAGGCGCTCAGTCCAAACGCGCTGCCTAGGTGACTGAAAACTTGAACTTAGGAAGCTGTCGCCTGCACCTGGGACTGATTCTGAAGCAGCTCCACTAGCTCATCAATTCCTTTCTTAATGCGGCGAGTGACTGTGACTGGGCTAACGCCAATCCGCTTGGCCACTTCCTGGCGAGAGAGATGATGAAAGAAGACTGACTCAATCATCTCCCGTGTCTTATCTTCAAGCTGGTTGAGGGCATGCTGTAGCTCAATGCGGTCCTCTTCATTGACCTGCAAAATCTGGTAGTGCGTATCGGTTAACGTATCACCGAGCGTCATGGCTGACTCAGACTGCTGATGATTACTAGAAGAAACCCGAGCATTCAGGCTCAAAGGGGTGCGGTTAGAAGCGGCAAGCTTCACAGAGCGCCACTCATTCATCGAGAGGTCTAATGCATCGGCAATCTCTTGGTCACTGGGCTGACGCCCCAGCTCCATGGTGAGAGCTTGACGGACCTTAGCACCTTCACGGCTGAGCTGCTGCCAGCGACGGGGGACACGAACGGTATTGGCGCGGTCTCTCAAGAAGTGAAGAATTTCACCGCGAATGTAGGGGACGGCAAAGGAACTAAAGGCATAGCCTTGGGTGGGGTCAAAGCGCTCAATGGCGGTAATCAAACCCATGTAACCGCACTGCTCTAAATCTTCGTAAGGCTCAGCACATTGATTAGCTAGACGGTGAGCAACCTTGCGCACTAGGCCCATGTTGAGTCGAACGAGGCGATTTCTGAGACGGACGGACGGTGCTTGCTGATAGGAGACCAGAAGCTCCATGGATTGAGATTGAAGAGTTGTTTGATAAGCCATGTTGTTTTGCCGACTATTGATAACGCCCTACGAGAAATCATTATGGGGGGACGGCTCAAGCCACAACATCGTTAAATTACTGAACTTTCGACAGGTGCGATCGCAAAGCATCCGCATTTACACGCAGGTTCACTGCCAGTGCCTTGGTGCGATCTATCAATGCTCTGTAGGGTCTAAACCAGTGAATCACGCCTTTCTGTTGGGTTCTGTGGCTTAAAACTATTGAGGCTAGGTACGGCTTCTATCAAAGGCATCCAGCATATTTTCCATATCAGAGTAGTCAACACTGCCTTGCTGTGGCTGTGCTGTGTACCCTGATTCAGGGGGTGCCAGGAGTGCTATTTCATTGAGGATGTTCTCATGCAGTCGAAACATTAGTGAGTGAAACTGATCGATTGCTTCGATGTGACCTGCTGATCGAGCTTGCAGATATTGTTCGAGTGGTTTAACGACAGCCTCAGCTAAGGGATTCAGAGTGGAGCAGGTGGGGCCGTAACAGGAATCAAGCCAGGGTAGCTTTTGAGAATGCCGGAATCGCATTTCAATGCCGATTTGACTTGGATCTAGACTCACTCGCAGAAAATGAAACGTATCGACTCCCCATACTCGATTCTTAGGCAGCAAAATCAGAAAGTGTTGTGGCTCAGAGAATGATTGCCAAATTAAGGTTTCTATTGGCTTGGGCTTGCGTTGTGAACGGAAGGGCCAGCCCCACCTTTTCTTGATCATTATGTGTCTCGTTCGCCTATATTCCTTGCGTCGCTTTGAGGTCAAGCCTGACCCTTAACCTGTGGATGTTGGGATTGCTTTGTATCTAGTCTTCCCGATTCGTTGTGGGAGCAACCTGTCGGTATTTAGACATCTCGGTGAAAGGGTTGCGTGAGAGGAAACCGAGACTAAACGGATCGCAATGATCTAACTCGGTCAAATAGCCTCATAGAGAGGGTTTCAAGGGCGGTTAGTGAAGTGCAAAATATGTTAAAATAGACAACACAATCTACGCATTAAATAGCCCTAGACGCTATTTAATTATTTTTCGATGATTTTTGTTGCCTGAGCGGCAGAAATCTCATTTTTTTGGAGTTTTCCCTATGGCCATAGAGTCACCCCAGGATCGCATCATCTCCATCAATTTACGAGATGAAATGTCGCGCTCCTATCTTGAATATGCCATGAGCGTGATTGTGGGGCGAGCGCTCCCCGATGCGCGAGACGGTCTCAAGCCGGTGCATCGTCGCATTCTCTTCGCCATGCACGAGCTAGGACTGACTCCTGAACGCCCGTTTCGTAAGTGCGCCCGTGTGGTGGGGGAAGTTCTAGGTAAATATCATCCCCACGGCGATACGGCGGTGTACGACGCCCTCGTGCGGATGGCTCAAGATTTCTCGATGCGGATGCCCCTCATCAACGGCCATGGAAACTTTGGCTCGATTGATAATGATCCGCCTGCGGCCATGCGATATACCGAATGTCGTTTGCAGGCATTGAGCAGCGATTCCCTGATTCAAGATATTGATCAGGATACCGTTGACTTTGCCGATAACTTTGACGGTTCACAGCAGGAGCCGGTTGTTTTACCCTCGCGTCTGCCGCAGCTCTTAATCAATGGCTCGTCTGGAATTGCGGTGGGGATGGCGACCAATATTCCGCCCCATAACCTCGGGGAGGTAGTGGATGGTTTGGTGGCGCTCATTCATGATCCGGAGCTGACCGATGCCGACCTGATGCGGTATATTCCGGGGCCGGACTTTCCCACGGGGGGGCTGATTCTGGGCACCACTAGTATCCGCGAAGCCTACACTACGGGACGTGGCTCGATTACGATGCGTGGTGTGGCCAGCATTGAAACGCTAGAGCAGACAGGGCGGCCAGATCGTGAGGCGATCATCATTACGGAGCTGCCCTATCAGACCAACAAGGCGGCGCTGATTGAGCGCATTGCTGAGATGGTCAACGAGAAGCGGCTAGAGGGCATTTCGGATATTCGAGATGAGAGCGATCGCGACGGGATGCGCGTGGTGATCGAGCTGCGGCGGGATGCCTATCCGCAGGTGGTGCTCAATAACCTGTATAAGCAGACGCCGATTCAGACCAATTTTGGGGCCAACATGCTGGCTCTGGTGGAGAACGATCCGCAACTGCTGAGTCTGAAGAAGTTTTTGACCGTTTTCCTGGAGTTTCGGGAAGAGACGGTGATTCGCCGCACTCGCTTTGCCCTGCGTAAAGCCCAAGAGCGCGACCATCTGCTTCAGGGTTTGTTGATTGCCCTGGACAATCTTGATGCTGTGATTCAGTTGATTCGGCAGGCGGCAGACTCTGCGATCGCACGTCAGGGTCTCATGGAAGATTTTGGTCTTTCAGAACCGCAGGCGGACGCCATTCTGCAGATGCAGCTCCGGCGTTTGACTGCCCTAGAAGCGGAGAAAATCCACAAAGAGCACGATGATTTGCAGGCCAAAATTAAAGACTGCGAAGATATCCTCAATCGGCGAGAACGACGGCTAGAAATTATTGAAACCGAGGTCACCGACCTCAAGACTAAGTTTGCGACGCCACGCCGGACCCAGCTTGTGTTTGGAGCCGGTGGCCAGCTCGATGATATGGATCTGATTGCGAATGAGCAGTCGGTTATTCTGGTGACCGAGCAGGGCTACATTAAGCGGATGGCTGCGAATGCGTTTGAGGCTCAGAGTCGGGCGACTCGGGGGCGGGCGGGTGCACGCATCAAAGAGAACGATGCTGTTGAGCATTTCTTCGCCTGCTGTGACCACGACAGTATTTTGCTGTTCAGCGACCGCGGTGTTGTTTACTGCGTCCATGCTTACCAGATTCCGGTGGTGTCTCGAACGGCACGAGGGGTGCCGATTGTACAGTTGCTTCCCATTCCCCGCGATGAACGGATTACGTCGGTCGTCCCCGTTAGCGAATTTAGCGAAGATGAGTACCTGGTGATGATGACCTCCGGCGGGTACATCAAAAAAACAGCCCTCTCTGCCTTCGGTAATATTCGCTCTAATGGTCTGATTGCTATTTCGCTTGAGGACGGTGATCAGCTTCGCTGGGTGCGCCGCGCTCGCGTTGAAGACAGCATTGTGATTGGGTCTCGCCTAGGGATGGCGATCCATTTTCGGGCCGATCATCAACAGCTCCGGCCTTTGGGGAGAGCGACTCGTGGCGTGCGATCAATGAATCTGCGTGACGGCGACGAACTGATCGGCATTGATATCTTGCCCAGTGCCGTGATTGCGGGACTGGCTGAGGCCGGTGATGATGCCGATGTTGATGATGCGGTTGCGGAAGATTTGCCGGATGATATTCCCGGTCCCTGGATTTTGGTCATCACCACCAATGGTTACGGAAAGCGAGTTCCGGTTGATCAGTTCCGGCTCCAGAATCGAGCGGGTAAAGGGCTGATTGCCACCAAGTTCAAGGCCAAGAAAACGAAGAAACAGGCGGACGACCAGCTCGCAACGCTGCGGGTGGTTAATGCTGAAGATGAGCTGATGCTGGTGACCAGTCGAGGCGTGATTATTCGCCAAGCGGTCATTGATATCTCTTCCCAGTCCCGTTCGGCAACGGGGGTCAGGGTTCAGCGTCTAGATGCCGATGACTTCATTGCTGCGGTGGCTTTGGTGCCGCCGGATGAAGAGGACGAAGAGGTTGAAGAAGCTGAGGGTGGCGAAGCTGAAGGTAGCGAAGCTGAAGCTTAGATGATTGAAATAGGGGAATCGGCGATTGTTGTATATATTGCGATCGCTGATTCCCCTTTTCCAGTACTGTTCAATTTATACATCTATACATAGATAACCTGTTGCTATGCGTCGCGATCGCATCTTTGCCATTGCCTTAATTACACTGTGCTTTATCTCCGCCTTCGGTAACTGGCTGGGGGGCAGCATCCGCGAGTCGCCCAGTGATCTAACCAGTGCTTTGCCCGCAGAAGTCGCCCTGTTTGATATCTACGGCGGCATCAGCGACAGCGCTGCTCCTGGATTGTTGGGTGGCAGTACTGGCGTCAGCTCAAACAGCGTCATTGCTGGCATTCGCAAAGCCCGCGAAGATGACGTTAAGGCCATCTTGCTGCGGATTAATAGTCCTGGCGGCACGGCGGCAGCCTCCCAGGCTATTTTCGATGAGCTGATGCGTGCGCGCGAAGAAACCGACATGCAGATTGTCGCGAGTCTCGGTGATGTGGCCGCTTCCGGCGGCTACTTTGTTGCCAGTGCGGCCCACCATATTGTCACCAATCCCACCACCGTTACTGGGTCCATCGGCGTTATTATTCGCACCCAAAACCTGTCGCCTTTGCTCGATAAGGTTGGAGTTGAAAACAGCACCATCCAAAGCGGCGAGTATAAAGATATCCTGTCGCCCTACCGCAATCCCAAGCCCGCAGAGACAGAGCTGCTGCAGGGGATTGTTACGGAATCCTATCAGCAGTTTCTTGACTCCATTATAGCGGGACGCGATATTTCGCTAGAGAAGCTGAAGCCCCTGGCTGATGGCCGTATCTTCACCGGCACCCAGGCCCAGAAAGCGGGGCTCGCAGATTCGCTAGGAAACTATGCCGACGCCCTCGACAAGGTGGCAGAACTGGCCAAAATCGATGGGGAACCTCGGGTGCGGGACTATATGAAAGGCGGTGGAGTGCTGCAGCGGGTGCTTGGAAACTCTCTCTCTATTTCGCTAGAGCAGTTGTTGCCCGGTTACCAGCAGGCTCGCTTTTCTAGCTCTCAGAAAGTGCCGTTGGCTCTGATGGAATGATCCGATGTTGAATACGTTCTATACAACCCTCTTTAGACCCAGAGACAGTCAGGGAACGGCTGCTATCAGCCTGATGATTGGCGGCCTGACGGTCCTGGTTCTGGCGCTCAATACTGCGGGTGTCTTCCATGCTGGAACCTCTGGGTTGATGCTCATTCTGCTGCTGTTTGTGTTGGCGGGGGGGCTGGGCTGCTATTGGTTAGCAACGTCGCTACATTTCTGCGCTCAGCTTTTGGGCGGTCAGGGAACCAGCGGACAGACTTTTCAGGCGGTTGTTCGAGGGCTGTGGCCGCTGCTGTTGTCAGGAAGTGCGATCGCATCCAAGCATCTCTCCCCCACCCTCGGTAGCCTCTTTACCCTCGGCATTCTAATCGGCACATTGATTACCTTGGCTGGCTCGGTGCGTCAAGTTCATCAGCTTAGTTGGGTGCAGGCTGCGGTGGGCTTGTCTCTCACGCTAGGAGTCTCTGGTCTGGCTCTTCTGGGCCTGATCCTATGGCCCCTAATGCTGGTCGGTGGACTCTAGTTCCCTTACAAAACGCAAGGCTTCACCACACAACCTCACAATTGCTTCGTGAATCTTCAAGCCAAACCGATTTTTCTTAGAAAAATTGGGTGCATCCACGTACGCTTTCTCATTCTTTTCTGGGCAGAATTAAATAGAATGAGACCGTTCGCAAGTACCGAGTTAAAACTATGTTTACTGAGCCTACTTCCGCTATCTTTTGGACAACACTCGCTGTTGAGTTCCTAGTTGCTTTCGGCATTATTACTTATCTAGTAAAGCAAGAAGAGCGTCAAAATAATCTGTAGAAAATCTAAAGCAGGCTCCCAGCGCTGCTAAAGAGGGCCGGTGTGCCCCCTGTATGCCAAAACAGTACCGTCTGTCCTGACTTCAGAATTTGACGGTCAATGAGATCCAAAAGACCGCCCATGGCTCGCCCCGTGTAGACCGGATCGAGCAAGATGCCCTCTAACTGAGCGACTAGCGAGATCGCTGCTCGCTCCCGGTCACTGACAACGCCATAGCCATCACCGAGATAATCCAGATTAACGGTGATGGGTTGAGGCTGGTAGTGAGTCAGGCTGATGCTTTGGGCGGTCTCCTTTGCTAATTGAGAAATTTGAGCGACCGATGTGGCGGCATCTGCCTTATCAATGCCGATGCCGATTAGCTGTGTCTGCAAATCGGTGACGGCTTGTCCCACCATTAATCCCGCCTGCGTGCCGCCAGAGCTAGAGGCAAATACGATCGCGTCAAACCCTCGCTCCAGCGATCGCAACTGTTCGCGTAATTCCATCGCCGCCGCGACAAAGCCCACAGCCCCGGTTGCATTTGACCCTCCGTAGGGGACCGGATAGGGTGTATGGCCCTGCTGCTGCAGCACCTCCATTAATGCAGGAATTTGTTCTCCTTTTCGCGATGCACCGCTCCAGTGCAGCGTCGCGCCGAAGAGCTGATCGAGGAGTAAATTTCCGGTGGGCTGTGCCGGGGCTTCGCCGCCTAGAACTAAGTGACAGCCTAGCCCTAGAGCTGCCGCCGCTGCCGCTGTTTGGCGACAGTGATTGGATTGAGCGGCTCCTGCCGTAATCACGGTGTCACAACCCTGGGCCAACGCCTCAGCCATGAGAAATTCTAGTTTTCGGGTTTTGTTGCCCCCCAGCGCTAGCCCGCTTTGGTCGTCGCGCTTGATCCAAATTTGCGGTCCTCCGAGCGCCTGTGAGAGTCGGGGCAGTGGCATCAACGGTGTGGGGAAGAAGCCCAGGGTTTTGCGTGGGGGCAGGTTCATCTTTTGGCAAAGCCCCGACGAGGCGAAAGTGCTCCTGTTAGGATAGCGAAATAGGCGTCAGGAATTGTATGGATCACCACGAAGGAACCTTTTTAGGGGCTGGAGACCTCCCCCTTTACTATCAATCCTGGCACCCCTTTGATCTGCGCGCCGTTGTGGTGGCTGTTCACGGCCTCGGTGCCCATAGCGATCGCCATACCAATCTTGTGAAGGCTTTGATGCCGCAGGGCTATGCTGTCTATGCCTTTGATCTGCGAGGACATGGACGCTCACCAGGACAGCGGGCCTACATTAACTCCTGGTCAGAATTTCGCCAAGATTTAGATTGCTTTCTCAAGTTAGTGGCTGAAGAACAGGCTGCAACGCCGTGCTTTTTATGGGGGCATAGCCTGGGAGCGATGATCGTCTTGGACTATGTTTTGCAGATGCCAAACGAACTCCAGGGCGTGATTGCCAGCGCCCTGCCGATTGAGAACTCACTCCCACGGCTCCAGAGAGCTTTGGGACAAGTTTTGTCGATCATCTGGCCTCGATTTAGCCTCAAGTCAGGCTTAGATCCCTGTCTCGGTAGCCGTGATCAGGCGGTCATGAAGACCTTGCTGGACGATCCGCTGCGGCACTATCAGGGGACGGCGCGTATGGTGACGGAATTTGCCAAAACGGCGGATGGCTTGCTAGAGCATGCCAGTGATTTACGGACGCCGCTGTTGATGATGCATGGAGGGTGCGATCGCATCGCCCTTCCTGAAGGCAGCCAAAAATTTTTTGAACGGGTCACGTTTACCAACAAAGAGCGGTATTTCTATCCAGAGTCATACCACGATCTCTATATCGACCTGAACTACCCAGAAATTCTGGCCGACTTGATTGAATGGCTAGAACGACAGCTCACCCCCGTTGCCTCTTAAGTGTAAGAAGCTACCTAAGGTGAGTGGGTCAGCTATGTCCCACTTTTGTAGAGAACAGCCAGTTGTTCACTAACTTTAAGTAGATGCTCTAAGAACGTTCTTGCCACCACCGAAAGCTGTTTGCCCATGAAGTAGCAGACATACCACTGGCGCTGAATCGGAAAATGTTCAACATCTAAAATAGATAGCTCCTTATCATCACCTGAGTGCAGCGTATGGCGGGAGAGGACCGAAATACCAAGACCACCCGCAACCGCCTGTTTAATGGCTTCGTTGCTGCTTAACTCCAGGCGAGTCTTGACGGAGACCTTGTGTTCACCAAACAGCTCCTGAACAGCTTTCCGAGTTCCTGATCCTGCCTCTCTGGTGATGAAGGGTTCATCATTTAGACACTGAATGGACAGCCCTTTTTTATGCGCTAGCGGATGATTCGCAGGGGAAAAAACCACTAAAGGATTCTCTAAAAAAGGCTGTACGTGTAAATTAAGCTGCTCCGGCGGCTGGCTTAAAATGTAGAGATCGTCCTGGTTATTGGCAATGCGCTCTTCAAGTTGCCGGTGGTTCGTAACCTTAAGGGAGACATCGATGCCGGGATATTCTTGGCAAAAAGGCCCCAAGAGGCGCGGCACAAAGTATTTGGTGGTGGTGACTGCCGCCAACCGCAGTCTGCCCTTCGCCATCCCCTGCAAATCGGCCACGAGCATCTCGTACTGATCGAGCCGTTCAAAAATATCTTGGCAGGTGCCTAATAGCTCTTGTCCCGCTTCCGTTAAAAAGAGCTGTTTCCCCAGCTTCTCAAACAGGGGTAGCCCTATCGTCTGGGCCAACTGCTTCATCTGAATTGAGACCGTGGGCTGGGTGAGGAACAGTTCTTCCGCAGCACGGGTAAAGCTTTGATGGCGGGCTGCTGTTTCAAAAACTTTGAGCTGGTGAAGTGTGGGTTGCATACAATCGCTATCTCTGTTCTACGTTCGGGTGACGGTTTAGACATCAGAATGGTTTGATCCTATTAACAGGATAGAGTCTATTGATAGACAAAAAACATAGTCTTTACTCAATGTAAGCACTTTGGCAGTCCGATAAGGTTATGTCGTATGCTACTTTCTGCAAGGACTTAAGGATTTACGGGAAAGATCCAATAATGCGGTCAAGTAGGCTTAAGTCTATCCATTTAATAAAATATAGTGCTTTTGATAAATGCCTGAACTCTATTATCGTGAGAATAGTTAAGAAGTTTTAAGTAACTTCGTCTGTGCTCTTTCGTTTCTATGGTGAGAGTGGTATCCGATCGTTGAACGGTCTTTATCAATTCTGTTTTAATTTCACTGTCTGCCCCTTAAAATCTATGTCCCAAGCATTGGAGTCGGTTCAGCAAGCGAGTCTCAGTACGGTCTACTGGATTCCGATCTATACGCTGCTGAGCGGGATGGCGTCGGTTTTTTGGTCTCCGGCAGGGTTTCGGCGAACGGGGCCGCGTCCGGCGGGATATATCAATATCGTGACGGCAGGTGTGGGCTTTGTTCATAGTTTGCTGGCGTTGACCGCCATTTGGGGAGAACCCGCCCAGGAGATTTCGGTAAACTGGCTGACGGTGTCTGATCTGCAGCTTATTTTGCCGCTGGAGTATTCCAGTCAGACGATAGGCGCGATCTCAACCATAACGGGTCTCAATATCTTGGCGCAGCTCTATGCCGTTGGCTATCTAGAGATGGACTGGGGATGGGCTAGATTCTACGCTTCCATCAGCCTGTTTGAAGCTGGGATGTGCGCTTTGGCGCTCTTCAACTCACTGTTTTTTAGCTACGTCATTCTCGAGATTTTGACGTTGGGCACCTATCTACTGGTGGGCATCTGGTTTAATCAGTCGCTGGTGGTCACAGGCGCAAGAGATGCTTTCTTGACCAAGCGGGTGGGTGACCTGATTCTGCTGATGGCGGTGGTGGCGCTCTGGCCGCTGGCCGGTACTTGGCACTATGGAGATCTTGCGACCTGGGCCGATCAGGCTTCCGTCGCGCCATTGACTTTAACGCTGCTGGGACTGGCGTTGATGTCAGGACCGCTGGGCAAATGCGCGCAGTTCCCGCTGCATCTGTGGCTTGATGAAGCGATGGAGGGGCCGCTCCCCGCCAGTATTTTGCGGAATGCGGTGGTGGTTGGTACTGGAGCCTGGGTCTTGATTAAGGTGCAGCCGGTTTTGGCGCTGTCGCCTGTTGCCTCTGCCGCAGTGGTATGGGTGGGGGCAACGACGGCTGTTGGGGCTACCTTGGTTGCGATCGCACAGATTGATCTCAAGCGCGCCCTCTCCTACAGCGTCAGCGCTTACATGGGCCTTGTCTTTATCGCAGTGGGAACTGGGCATACCGATACAGCCCTGCTGCTGATGTTTACTTACGCCGTTTCGATGGCGCTGCTGGTCATGAGCACCGGCACGATTATCTGGAGCAATATTACCCAAGACGTGACTCAAATGGGTGGCGTTTGGGCGCGACGACCGATCTCTGGCCTTGCGTTTTTAGTGGGGGCTGCGGGTCTAGTGGGGCTACCACCTCTGGGTGGCTTTTGGGCTTTGCTCAGGCTTCTGACTGATTTATGGACTGATCATCCGCTATTGGTGGGCGTGGTGCTGTTGGTGAACGCCTTGACAACGCTGAGTTTGGCTCGTTTGTTTGGCTTGGTATTCATGGGGCAGCCCCATGCAATGATGGCGCGATCTCCTGAGGTTTTGTGGCCGATGGTGGTGCCGATGACGGTTTTATCAGGCGTGGTTCTTCATGTGCCGATGATCTTAAATCAGGCGTCAGCGCTGCCCGACTGGGCAATGCTAGAAAAGCCTTTTGTTCTTTTGCTGCTCTGGTCCTGTCTATTGGGCGGCGGCATCGGTGGTGTTTTATACATCGGTAAGCTGACGCCTCGCCCCATTCGCTTATTTTGGCCGCAGCTCCAGAAGGCGTTTGCTAATGATTTATACACCGCTGAGATTTATCGCGGCACCATTATCTTGGCTGTGAATCAGGTCTCGCGTCTGGTGAACTGGTTTGACCGCATCTTCGTTGATGGAGCCGTTAACGGCGTGGGACTGGCGACGCTTTTTGGGGGACAGACTTTGAAGTACAACAACACTGGAGCGGGACAGTTTTACTTGCTGTCGATTGTAATTGGCGTCACTCTTTTGATTCTGGCGTTGGCCTATCCACTGCTGTCGTAGGCGTTGCATGCTCAGCCTTTGAGAACTCAAAATTCATAGCTGTCTTTTTCTGTCGATGTATAAATCCATGTATAAAAAGCGATAACCATGACGCTAAGCACTCTACTTCTAATTCCCTTGGCTGGTGCATTGCTGATTATTGCTTGGCCTCAGGCTCAGCACATTAAGCAGCTTGCCCTGTGGATTGCGGGTCTGTTGTTGGTCTGGACCGTTTATGTCTTGAGCCAGTTTCAAACTGCTGTCTCAGGGCTGCAGCTCACAACTGTCTTGGCTTGGCTGCCTGATTTGGGTCTCAACTATTCGCTGGCGGTGGATGGGTTATCGCTGCCGCTGCTGATGTTGAGCAGTGTCCTCACCTGGATTGCGATCTATAGTAGCCCTGCGGAGCTAGAGCGTCCGAAGCTGTACTATTCGCTTATTTTTATCGTCAATATTGGCGTGGCTGGGTCTTTGCTGGCGCAGAACTTGCTGCTCTTCTTTTTGTTCTACGAGCTAGAGCTGATTCCCTTTTATCTGCTGGTATCAATCTGGGGCGGTGAGCAAAAATCATATGCAGCCACGAAGTTCCTTTTATACACGGCACTCTCCGGCATCCTGATCTTGCTGGGCTTTTTGGGCCTGACTTGGTTGAGCGGCAGCACTAGTTTTGAATACATCGATCTCGATACCACCACAATTCCGCGAAATCTGCAGCTAGTCTTGCTGACGATCTTGCTGGTGGGGTTCGGCATCAAGACGCCGCTTGTTCCTCTGCATACTTGGCAACCGGATGTGTATGTTGAAGCTTCCCCGCCTATTGCCATCTTGTTGGGGGGGGTGTTGGCGAAACTAGGAACTTACGGGCTGATTCGATTTTGTCTGCAGCTTTTCCCAGAAGCATGGGATTTGGTCGCTCCCGGCTTAGCCGCGATTGGAACGTTTAGCGTTATGTATGGGGCGTTAAGTGCGATCGCACAGTCCGACGTCAAGCGTATGGTGGCCTACAGTTCGATTGGGCACATGGGCTACATTCTGGTGGCGGCGGCGGCGGGCAACACCTTGAGCTTGACGGGTGCGATCGCACAAATGGTCAGCCACGGTTTAATTCTGGCCCTGTTGTTTCACCTCCTTGGCCTGGTGGAAACGAAAGTGGGCACCCGCGATTTGAACAAACTAAACGGTCTTATGAACCCCGTGCGAGGCTTACCGATGGTGAGTGCATTGCTAGTGGTCGCGGGCATGGCGAGTGCTGGAATTCCGGGACTCGTAGGCTTTATTGCTGAGTACATGGTCTTTCAAGGCAGCTTCGCGCGTTTCCCGATACCGACGCTGCTGTGCATTATTGCTTCGGGTTTGACGGCGGTATATTTCGTGATTTTGATTAATCGCACCTGCTTTGGTCGTTTGGATAGTCAAACGGCTTACTATCCTAAAGTGACAGTGCCAGAACGCGCCCCAGCATTGATTCTCACGGTCATGATCTTGATTTTGGGACTGCAGCCGATGTGGTTGACGCGCTGGAGCGAGAATACGGCAGATGCGATCGTTGCTGCGGTGCCGCAGGTGGGTGTTGTGGCTGAGATTCCTAGTCGTGGGTTGGACAGCAGAGGTTCGGTAGTGGATGCTCAGAGTATTGCGCTGGCGACCTCGGCTCATGCAATTCAATTAGAGGATTCTCGAAGTATTGCGCTTAGCCCCCCCAGCCCCCCAATTCTGGGGGGAGAATAGCGGAAGGTCTCATGGTAATGGAAACTCAGCTTTTGATGGATAAGTCTTACGACAGGATTCGCGGTACGACGCCAGAGACTGAGCTTGCAGCTCGTCGCCTGCGAAACAGACTCACGCCAGCAGAGGCTAAGTTATGGCAGGCTCTAAAAAATCGGAAACTAGGTGGGCTTCGATTTCGCTGTCAGCATCCCATTGGTCGTTTCATCGTCGACTTTTACTGCCCCTCTTGCCAACTAGTCGTAGAAATTGATGGCGGGGTTCATCAACAGCAACAGGATTATGACGAAGCCCGAACTGAGCATTTAGAAAGGTACGGCTACACAGTAATCCGCTTTAGCAATAAAGCCGTAGAGCAAAATCTCCAGACGGTCTTAGCGACTATTCACAACCAAGCATCAACCCAATAAAGACAATCTCCCCCCAGAATTGGGGGGCCGGGGGGGCCAGTGCAAAGCCCAAAAGTCCTATCCCAGCCTATGTATATACAACAATCGCTCTAAAGGAACGAACACCAAGTCAAAACTTCTACCTCAAATTTGAGATCCACACTTAACAAACACCATGACTCAAGCCGCATCGCCACCCGCTACTCTGCCACCCTCAAACCATGAGTTTGCTGAGGTTGTCCATCGCCTTGAAGCAGGGGGCGCAATGCTGCCTGACTCTCCCGCGAACCTGATGCAGATTATCGGTCTCTACAAAGCCTATGCTGTGCCAATGGATTTCTATTGGCGCGATCTGCTCTACATTGCTGAGCACGTTTTTCTAGAACCGCTCCCCTTCTTCAAATACTTTCTGCCGCAGTCCTACCTCGATCTGCCCAACCACTATGCAGGGGAGGGGGCCGACCTTCGAGTCTGGCGTGGAGAAGCCACCGCCCATCCTGAGCTGCTGGCTTTCATGGAATCCGGCGAAACCCGGAAAATGCCGAAGCTGCTCCACCACCTCTGGCACGATCGCATCAATATGGAGTTCGCTGAGTCCTGTATGCGAGCGATGCTCTGGCACGGTCGAGATATGGGCATGGGTCAGTTCGATGCGTTTCTCGATACTGACGAATATCGAGCCAATGCGGACCAAGCGATTCGCGCTTTCTTCGCTCGCAACCCTGTTATGTTGGGCCTCTATAAGCTCTTCCCAGAGATGTTTTTAGAGCAGTGTCGGCAGATGTCGTACTACTCAAATTTGGGTCTGTTCTGGGAGGTGATGGCCCCAGTGTTCTTTGAGATGTCTGATTTATACGATGAAAGCAAACTCACCACCGTGCCAGAGGCGATGGACTTTTTGGTGAATGGGATCTTTGAGATCGCAGGTCGTCCCATCTATCACCATGTATACATCCGAGGCGAGTGCTACGAAATCATCCCTAAATCAAAAGGCTTCATGTGGCTCTACGAAGCCGCACTTCCCTACGTGGAAGCCATTTTCTACCGCACCTCTCCGTTTCGGGGCACGAAATCTTATAACGCTCAGGTGGGGCAAGTTCCCGAGCAGCAAAAAGAGTTTCACTACGGCATTTTATACGCCGATGTTTTCCCCGTTGGCACCGCTGGGATTCCTCCCACCCAGCTCATGCAGGATATGCTCCATTTCTTGCCCGACTATCTGGTGGACTACTATCAGCAGCACTGTCGCGGCGACGACGATACCCTGATTCAGTTGGGTATTAGCTTTCAGCGATCGATGTACACCGTTACCTCCGCTGTTATTCAGGCGCTACGGTGTGCGCTGCTGTATCCCCTTGATGATCCGAACCCCAAGCATCTAGAGGCCAACCGCGCGTTTTTTGAAGCGCAAATGGATCGTTTCAAGCGGTCTGAAGCCCGCCTTAGAGACATTCAAACAGCTCAATATCGCTAGCCCCAGCCTATGCTTCTCTCCCCCCAGAATTGGGGGGCCGGGGGGGCCAATGTAGAGTTTTTGATATTTCTCACCTATAAGGAAAATCTTCAATGGCAGATATTGTCGAAACTGCGATCGCATCTCCCAACTTCAAAACCCTCGTTGCCGCCGTCAGCGCAGCGGGCCTAGTGGAAACCCTGCAAAGCCCAGGCCCCTTCACTGTCTTTGCTCCTGTAGACAGCGCATTTGAAAAGCTACCGCCTGGAACTATTCAAACCCTACTGCAGAACCTACCGCAACTGGGCCGCATCCTCACCTACCACGTTGTTTCTGGCACTTATAGCCAGGAAGATCTGCAAGATCTCGGTGAACTGACCTCTGTAGAAGGTTCGCCACTCCCCATCCATATTTCAGATGGATTTGAGGTTAAAAATGCCACCGTCATTGCCCCTGATATTGAAGTAGACAACGGCATCATCCACTGCATTGATACTGTTTTGCTGATGGGCTGAATCACGGTCTTTGGTGAACTGAAATACTGATTCATAGCCTTAGGTCAATGCATAAAATAAAATAAAGTGGCTTGAATCTATCCTGGTCAAGCCCTATGATGATGAGTATAAACAACTACTAAGTTCTGTTCTCTGCGGCTCCTGTTGATTGTCTTTAAAGGCGTCTGGAACTGGAAAAGTCAACAAGACTCAGTTCTTTCCAACGAGTCCATTTGCGTAGATTTTCTGTAGCTGGCGCAGCCGATCACTGGTTGTATTTAATTCATTTGTGAGACGACACCATGACTAGATTCTTATCTATCGCAGCCCCTGCCGGTCGGTGCTTCCAAGTCATGGGTGCTTGTGCTTTTGCATCTGCCCTTGGTTTACTCGTGACCAATCCCTTCAAAGAAGCCGCTGGCATCAGTTCTAGTTGTTCAATCGAGCCAACGCCAGCCACCCTGATTGTGAGTAATCAAACCTCTCCTGCCTGCACTATTGCTTTGTCGGCCTCTGAATAAAGATGCTGTGGCATTGAGCATCATCGTTCATTGACTGGCAGAATCAGTGAGATCGAACCCTTGCCGATCTCACTGATTTTTTGGCGCTATTGGTTTAAGACGTCTTTCTTGTGCTGAGGTGCTGCTGCTACGGCTGCGACTTCTGCCAGTAGATGCTCGGGTACACCCATTTCTTTGAGGGTGGTCATTAAGTCTTCAGCTACGGCATCAAAGTGCTCACTGCCTAAGCCCTGCTTTGCGACTAGATCTTTATGGGCTGTTCGCATGAAGCGACCGTCATATTTATCAGTGCCGCCAAAGGCGTAGGTCAAAAACGCTTTTTGGTGCGCCCGCTGTTGCACCATGTCGGTATCAGCAAAGAAATGCTTGATGCGGTCATCCTGCAGAACACGCTCATAGAATTTATCAACTGCGATATCAACGGCGGCAGCGCCACCCAGTTTTTCGTACAAAGTTGCCATAAAATTCCTAAGGAAGTGGGGACAGTTTTAAATACAGGGCTAGACAGTCTGCATTGTCTATAGATAGAGCGTCTAGGGTGTTTTCTTCTGCGTCTTCACCTTAGGAGGTGTACCGCAGCAAGTGCCTTGACTTAAGTCAAAAATGATCTTGAAAGATTCTTAAATCCAGTTAGCTGGGTCTGATAGGTGAAAATAGAGCATTGATAATGGAAGGCTAGGTTTGATGTGCGATCGCAACAAGGCAAAACGTGGGTGACTCAGAACTGAACGATTGGCTTTCGACGACCCTCATTTTTCAAGGACTCTCTGCATCACAGCTCACCGCCTTGACCGATATTGCACAGTTGCGAACCTTTGGCAAAGGTGATCTTGTGTTTGAGCAGGGCTGCAAAGCCACTGGATTCTTTGTAATCAAAATAGGGCGTGTCAAAGTCTTTCAGCTCGCGGCCAACGGGAGAGAGCAAATTCTGAATATCTTCGAGGCGAGAGATAACTTCGCAGAAGTCGCGGCAATGGACGGTCAATGCTTCCCGGCCTCCGCCACTGCCTTGGAGCCTGCTACTCTCCTCTTTGTTCCTCGGACTGAATTTTTAGCGCTGCTGCATCAATACCCTGACATCGCGATTAATATGCTGGTAACTTTGGCGCGGCACTCACGGCATCTCGTAAAGGTGGTTGAAAATCTTTCTTTCAAGGATGTGCCGCAGCGATTGGCAGCCTACTTGCTCAGTTTGAATGATGGTTCTGTGAATGAGTCTCAAGTCCAGCGTACTGTGACGCTAAATATGAGCAAGAGCCAGTTGGCTGCAGCATTAGGAACCATTCCGGCCACTCTCTCGCGGGCTTTCTATCGCCTCAGTACTGATGGCATCATTGCTATGCAGGGAATGCAGGTAGAGATTTTAGATTGCGATCGCCTGCAAGATTTGAGTCTGCTGCAGGAACACCCTAACTGAGAAGACCGATTAAGCCCAATAGCCAAGGCAAAATGACGGCAGTACTGAAGGCTGATAACGCCATTGCCAGCCCTGAAAAGGCTCCCATCTCTGGGCTCACTTGAAATGAGCGAGCGGTTCCAATACCGTGGGCCGTCACGCCCATTGCAATCCCTTTAACGCTGTCGTTGTTGATCCGCAGGATTCTAAACAGTGTAGTGCCAAGAATCGCCCCGATCACCCCCGTCATCACCACCAGCGCTGCCGTCAGGGAGGGTAAACCACCAATCTGCTCTGAGATTCCCATTGCCACAGGCGTTGTCACCGATTTGGGAGCCAATGAGAGCTGCGTCTGCACGCTCGCCCCTAAAAGCTGAGCAATGGCGACGGAACTCAACGTACCGATGGTGCTCCCTCCCATAATGGCTGCAAAAACAGGCAGCCATTGTCTCTTTAGAGATGAGAACTGCCGATAGAGCGGCACGGCTAGGGCGACAGTGGCTGGACCCAGCAAAAAGTGAATAAACTGTCCGCCTTCGAAATACGCTTCATAGGAGGTATTTGTGATTGATAAAACAGCAATCAGTGCCGCCACTGACACCACCACTGGATTGAGGAGGGGATTGCATTTCGCCCACAAATATAGGCGATAGGCGATGCCATAGGTGACGAGGGTTATCGTCAGACCCACCAGTGGAGAAGCTGAAAGATAAACCCAAATCTCGACCAGCTCAGACTTAAGCATCCGTAGATACCTTCTTTGAAAAGAGGCGCTGGGTGCCGAGCATGATGGCGGCGGTGGTGGCCATTGTCACTGCCGTACTGAGCAATAGGGTAATGCTGATGGGCAGCCACTCTTGGGTGATGCGATCAAAATGGACCATGACGCCCACACCCGCAGGTATGAATAGCAATGACAGATGGCTGAGGAGCACCTTCGATGTTAAATCGACCGAGTGGGAGACATGGCGTTGAGAGATCAGCGTGAGGAACAGAAAGATCATGCCCAGAACTGGGCCAGGGATGGGGAGCTGCAGCAGTAGCTTTATCGCTTCGCCCGCTAGCTCGTAAATTAAGAGGATGGTGATGCCATTCAGAAAATCCATGCTTTGTTCCGGGGGTGATGCTCAAAGGAATGCTGATTTTGCCGATTATGTCAGGGGTCTAGATATCAAAAGTTTAGAGGTTATCTGATAAAGATTGCCCCTTGCTGGAGCCAGCTTTTTTGTTCAGCGAAGATAAATTTAATGCCTTGTCGGCTCTTCTGATACTTTTTAATTTAGTTTTTGAGGGTGACTTAAATGTCGAATTCACGGCCCAATACTCGACAGAATAAAGGCGGTGTTTCAAGCATGGTCAAAATTTTAGGCGGTTGTGGCTGTTTAGCTGTAGGTGGTTTTGTCTTGATGATTTTGCTTGCGATCGCACTTCCCTCTTTCCTCAGGGAGCTGGCCCTAGCGAGAAAGTCTGAAGGGGCAGGGAGCTTAAGTGCGATTAACCGATCACAGCAGGCGTATCGGTTGGAAAACAAAGGTTTTGCGACATCGATAGATGACCTTGATGGCAGAATTGTTAACCGGTATTTTGATTCCCGAATTGTCCCTCAGTTAAGTACGATGACTACTGCCATTGCCACCACTGTGCCGTTGAAGGGGACTGACCTAAAGAGCTACACGGCTTTCGTCTTTGTTCTGGAGTCTGCAGCCACTGACCTCAAATTTGTGTCAGGCATTTGCGAAACTGACGTTCCGTCGCGGCTTCCGCCCGCTGCACCGCCTGCACCTAGCTCTGAGACTGAACCAGTGCAGTGTCCTCTAGGCTCTTCACTGGTGGAGTAATCCTCTTTTCTTATCGGTGTATATGTGTTGGGTTGCCCACTGTACGAGGGACTATTCAACCGTGACTGATTTAGCCAGATTTCGAGGCTGATCGACATCTAGGCCCCGAATGGCGGAAATGTGATAAGCCAAAAGCTGGAGCGGTACCATCGTTACCAGTGGCGACAGGATCTCATCAACGGCAGGTACGGGCAAGAGCGTGTCAAAGGTTTCCCGTGCTTCCTGTTCGTTCATGGGGGTGACCCCAATCAAGCGGGCATCCCGCGCCTTAGCTTCTTGAGCGTTGGAGAGCACTTTCTCGAAGACTGAGCCGGGCATTGCGATCGCAACCACCGGCACCTTGGCATCAAGCAGCGCAATGGGGCCGTGCTTCATTTCCCCGGCGGGATAGCCCTCTGCATGGATATAGCTAATTTCTTTGAGCTTTAGCGCCCCTTCTAAAGCAATCGGGAAATTAATGCCTCGACCAATATAGATAAAGTCCTGGGTCTCTACAAAGTCGTGGGCCAGCGTTTCCACGTAGCGTTCTTGGCTTTCTAACACCAGCTCTAGCAGAGCCGGTAGCGTTCTGAGTTCCCCAATGATCGCAGCCAGCCGCTCAGGCGACTGCGACTGGCGCTGATAGGTCAGATCTAGCGCTAGCAGATAAAAGGCCATCAATTGGGCCGCGAAAGTCTTGGTGGCCGCTACCCCAATCTCGATGCCCGCGTGGGTATCAATAATCTGCGGCACTAGTCTAGAGAGCGAACTTTCAGGCCGATTGGTAATGCCCAACAGGCGCGGGCGAAATTCATCAGACAGCTCAGAGCGGCGCTGCTTTTCCATCTCTAGTGCCGCCAGCGTATCTGCTGTTTCACCCGACTGGGTCACCCCAACCGTCAGGGTATTGGGCGTTAATGGCGTCGGAGCGTAGCGAAATTCTGAAGCATACTGAACCACTGTGGGCACCCCCGCCAGTTGCTCTAGGAGGTACTGACCGACAAGACTGGCATGCCAGCTCGTGCCGCAGGCCACAATTTGGATTCGTTCTAGATCTTGAAAGAGGGATGGATCAAGGCCCAGCTTAATCGGACCTGCTGCAGAATCGGGTGACCACTGCTCATCTAAATAGTTCTCTAAACAGGTGCGGACAACACCAGGCTGCTCATAAATTTCTTTGAGCATGAAATGCTTAAAGCCCTGCTTCTCCACCATGACGGGGTTCCAATTCAGGGTTTGGGGCGGACGCCGCACCCGATCGCCGTTGAAGTGATATAGCTCTACGCCCGAGGGCTTCAGTGTGGCGATCTCCTCGTTGTCGAGGGTCAAGATGGTGCGGGTGTGGGGAATCAGCGCCGGGGTATCGGAGGCGCAGAAAAACTCATGGTCACCATAGCCAATCACCAGTGGAGCCTGCTGCCGCGCCACAATCAGCTCTTCAGGGAAGTCTGCAGAAACAACTGCGATCGCAAAGGCCCCTGTAAGCCGATTAACGGTCTCCCGTACCGCTTCTAGTAGATTAGGCGTGGTCTGCTGCTTGAGCAGATCGGCGATCAAATGGGGAATCACCTCTGTATCGGTCTCAGACCGAAAGGTGTATCCCTTCTCCTTCAGCTCAATGCGGAGGTCGCGGTAGTTTTCGATGATGCCGTTTTGCACCACCGCCAACCGTTCCCTTTCATCTCGGTGGGGATGGGCGTTATATTCCTCCGGTTTGCCGTGGGTGGCCCAGCGCGTGTGGCCGATACCCATCCGGGCTGGGTTATCCCATCCGGCTAGCTTGGTTTCTAAGTGATGGAGCTTACCCTTGGCACGAATGCAGTGGAGCTGCTCCTCTAGAATTGTGGCAATGCCTGCTGAGTCATAGCCTCGATATTCCAGCTTCTGGAGGCCGGAGAGCAAGATCTGACTTGCTGCCTGATGACCCACATAGCCAACAATTCCACACATAGGCCCATTTCCTACTCATTCTCTGAATAGGTTATTACAAACCGACCCGGTTTGGTGTGGCTGATCAATAGTGCGTCACCAGCTAAGGCTGTAGATCGTAGAAAAACTAGCCTGCAGCTAGGCCGCACACCTTTAGGTGAAGCTTGGCAATTCGATGCGGTGCCCTGCTGCTAATTGATAATCTTCAGCATTGTATGTCTGTGGTTCAGCCCGCTTTTGAATCATTTTTTGCTGCGAGCGCGCAGCGGCGGTCGCCATCGTCATCTCTGCTAGCTTGCGATAGATCGCGAGCGGACCGGCAAGATCTGCGACTTCTGCTGACCAGGGTGCAACGGGAGCGGCCTTGGCCTCATTCTCATCGACGGGCGCACCGCTCAAGGAGTCGTAGTCTAAGGCTACAAAGCCCTGCGTTGCCAGTTGCCCTGCCGGTCGCGGAAGCTGGCCGCTCTGCTTCAAGACCTGTTTGTATTCGCCGATGCGCTGCTGCTGACGACGAAGTTGCGATCGCAAATCTTGGCAAACCGACTGTACATCTTCAACTTTGTCAGCCTGACGAGCACAATTATGCTGAGCTTCCTCTAGGTCTCGCTCTACCTGAGCGAGGTGCGTCTGACCGCTGACCAGCTGCTCTGTCAGGGAATCCACTAAATTTTGTCGATAGTACAAGAGCTGATGCGCTGCTTCAAGCTGTTGTCGTAGTACCGTGACATCTTCTTCACTCATTAACGTCGCAACCGGCAAAAGTTGCTCCTGCCAATCACCAATCGGCTGCGTCTCGAGCGTTTCACTGGGTGCAGATAACGGATCAACTGAATGATGCGACTGAGATTGTTTGAAGGTGGAACGATCAAAAGGTTCAGGCAAACTCATCTTCAAATACCTACATACAAGTGAAAGAGGACCGTGATTCAATCCATTAAACCATAGACTCATTTGGCAAAAGATAAAACAATTCAGTTATTACTTTGATATCTAAATTTACATAAGCGCTGTTAGTAGCAAACATATTGAAGTCCGCTGACCGAAACTCGCCAAAATAATGATCACCTAAAACATACGATTTGAAATCTGAATGTCGCATGCTGACCTATCCATTCTGATTCGCCAAGACTGTCGCTCTGCGGGTCGCTAACATTAGCCACCCCAAGAACGAGGGCTTCCTACGTTACTATCAAGAATGGCATCCATTTACCTATTGACTCACACCTTGAGATGACGGATCTAGAAACCCAGTTAACGACCCTCGAGCAAGCGGCGCAGCAAACGATCTCAGATGCTGCAGATCTTGACCAGTTAGAGCAGCACCGAATTCAATTTTTAGGCAAGAGAGGGCAGTTGTCCCAGATTTTGAAGGGGATGGGTAAGCTAGATGCTGCAGATCGTCCTCGCATTGGAGCCATTGCTAATCAGGTCAAAGAAGCGGTTCAAAGCTGTCTAGAGCAGAAACGCTCAGACCTGCAAAACGAACAGATTCAGGCCCGCCTAGCCTCTGAGACCCTGGACGTCACCATGCCAGGGACCTATACCTCCCAAGGGCACGTTCATCCCCTTAACGGCATGATTGATCTCGCTCTAGATGTCTTTGTGGGTCTGGGCTACACCGTAGCTCGCGGACCCGAAATGGAGTCAGACTACTACAACTTTCAGGCTCTCAATACTCCCCCGGATCACCCCGCTCGGGATATGGCCGACACCTTTTATCTCCCCGATGGCAACCTGCTCCGTACCCACACATCTTCTGTGCAAATCCGCTACATGGAAGAGCACGATCCACCGATTCGCATCGTTGCTCCCGGTCGCTGCTATCGCCGAGATACTGAGGATGCTACCCATGCCGCTGTCTTCCATCAAATTGAGCTGCTTGCCATTGATAAAGGGCTGACGTTCACCGATCTTAGAGGCACCATCAAAGTTTTCCTAGAACGGATGTTCGGCGACGTTCCGATTCGCTTTCGAGCCAGCTACTTTCCTTTCACAGAACCCTCTGCAGAAGTCGATGTGCAATGGAAGGGGCGTTGGCTAGAGGTTCTGGGTTGTGGCATGGTCGATCCCAATGTTCTAAAGGCAGTGGGATATGATCCGGAGGTTTACACAGGTTTTGCCGCTGGGTTTGGTGTCGAGCGTTTTGCGATGGTGTTGCACCAGATTGACGATATCCGCCGTCTATATACGAGTGACTTGAGATTCTTGAAGCAGTTTTAGCGACGGCTTGGGCAATTAAATATTATTTTGCTTGTCCTTCGATTGTCTAACTGTGTTCTCCACAGATAGATCCGCAGGAAAGATGACCTGTTTGAAGCCTCGCTACTCAATTTATATATGGCTGTGATGGCATCGCTGCGTGTCAGTCTATCCATAGATAGATTTTTGATTAATTAGCGGTCTTTCAACTCAATGTATGTGATCATATACATACATTCACTCCAGTTAGCTCTTGCTGAAATCGGCGAGCTAACTCAGCGTAATCATTCCTCAAGTCCATCATTTGTGGTGGTTTTAATATCTCAGTGAGGAGAAAATAATATGAAAACCAAGTTCACGAGCTTTCTTTACACCGCACTCGCGGTAACGGTCCTTTCAGGGACAAATGCGATTGCTCAGCCAAGTCCTAGTGAAGCACCCAACACGACTGGGCCGGCAGACGAGTCTGAGCAAGTAGATCCTGACTTCCCGGCTGAGCCTGCTGCTCCCGAGAGTGAGCCTTTGCCCGAGGAGGCTGACCCTGGTGTTGCAACATCTAGCATTACTTCAGATGGTTCTAATTCTCTTGTCACCTGTGGTCCTAACGGCGCAGCATTTATCGTGGCAGAGGTTTCTCCTGGCTGCCATGTGCTGAAGGCTAATTCACCCCCAGGACAATCTACAAACGCTGAATAAGATCTGTTTTTGCTATTGACAAAATTAGCCAGTCCTCAGGGCTGGCTAATTTTGTGACCGATGTTATCTTGTCACCAGTTCGGGCGTTGACGATACCTCAACGAGCCTAGCAATCATACGGGATGCTATCACTCTAAAACTCGGCTCGCGGCTCGAGATCTTGACGTCATTTTTTGCCCTTGCGTGATGGATAAGAAGGCGTGAATCCCTATACTTTCGCTTTTGGGTATTCGAAAACAGCAGATTCACGGCTTCTTTACCTTGAGTCTGTATTAATAGATACAGACTCACATCTGTTGGTTTGTTTTGAACCTATAAGCCAACTACATATAATCATTCCTCAACCCATTGTTTGTAATGGGTTCATTTTTTGATGAGGAGAAAACGATATGAAAATTAAGTTCACTAAGCTTCTGTCTGCTGCATTGGCCGCAACAGTTCTTTCCAGTACTAGTGTTCTCGCACAGTCAGGTCCGCTGGATGCTCCCGCTGATCCCATTTCACCTGAAGCAGGAGAGTCCCCTCGGCTAGAGCCTGAAGCGCCTGCTGCTCCAGAAGACACGCTTAGCCCTGAAAGTGATCCTACGCAAGAAGCAGAGTCTGATATCGGTGGGGCTGAGGAAGCTGCCACTACCATTACGTCAGATGGCTCTAACTCTCTTGTTACCTGTGGTCCTAACGGAGCCGCATTTGTGGTCGCCAATGTATCGCCAGGTTGCCGAGTGCTGAAAGTTAATTCACCACCAGGACAATCGACAAATGCTGCATCTGCTGAGTAACCCTCAGTAGCGCTTCCCATTCATTTTTCTGAGCCAGCCCGCTAGGGCTGGCTTTCTGTTTGGGGCAGAATGTTGTCATCGCAGGGAGAGCTGGCGCTAGTGCCTCAGAGATGCTTTAGGTCGTCAGCTCAATATGATTTGCACTGAGGTTGAACGTGTTGTCCAGTTCGGCAAACTGCCCACCGGAGCCTAGCCCTGCAGCGGAGCCATTGGCGTTGAAGTACAGATCGCCAGTATTGCGGTTGTAGACGATCAGCGCTGCACTGTTCCCGGCTGCTGTCAGGCTGTTCACTGAGGCAAACTCACTGGCAACAATATTAGCGCCTGCTACACCGCTCAAGTCAAAGACAGACTTGCTTAACTCCAGCACATCATTGCTTGCGAAGTCGGTGATCTTATCCATGCCTAAGCTGTTGAAGCCCGTGTCAAATCGGAATATATCAGACCCCGTGCCGCCCGTGAGTGTGTCATTATTCAACCCACCGACCAGAATGTCGTTGCCGCTGCCCCCCAATAAGACATCAAAGCTCCCCTGTCCTTCGAGTGTATCGTCACCACTGCCGCCGTCGAGTGTGTCATTTCCTAAGCCTCCTTGCAGTAGATCATTTCCCGCTGCTCCCACCAGAGAGTCGAGACCACTGTTGGCACGGAGCGTATCATTGCCCGCCTGCCCTTCGAGGGTGTCGTTATTGCCACCGCCGCTAAGGGTATCGTTGCCGCTACCGCCTTGCAGGAGGTCGCCTCCAGACGCGCCGACCAGAGAATCATTGCCGGCGTCGCCTTGGAGTGTGTCACTTCCCCCTTGGCCTTGGAGGGTATCGTTGTTGAGTCCTCCGCTGAGGGAGTCGCTGCCGCTGCCCCCCTGGAGTAAGTCAATACCGTCGTTGCCGAGGAGGGTGTCATTACCCCCTTGGCCTTGGAGGGTGTCGCTGTTGATGCCACCCTCTAGTCGATCGCTGCCGTTGCCCCCTGAGATCAGATCGTTACCGGCGAAGCCTTTGAGAGTGTCGTTGCCTGATGTTCCGATAAGCTGATCGGGGCCTGAAGTGGGTAGACCTGCAAACGTTAGGGTAGTGACGGCGACCTGGCTGGTGTTGCTGTGGGCTTCCCCGTCATCAACGCTGAATTCAATAATCCGTGAAGGGCCGACTGGATCTGTGTTGCTGTAGGTGATCGTGCGCAGAACTTGCTGATAGTTGGCTGCAGTGCCAGTGCCGCTGAGGGTGAGAACACCCGTGCTTGCGTTATATGTTGCTGTAATGCTGGTGCCCGTCGTGTCAGCATTGAGCTGCTCGTTAGTGCCGTTGAGGCGATTTGTGATCTTGACGGTGGCCCCAGACAGGGTCGCTGAGTTATCATCCCCTACGCTTAGATCACTATCGACAACGAGGATTTCAGATCCTGTGAAGGTGGCGCTGAAGTCAATTCCACCGGTACCGTTGCCGTTTAAGTCTAGGTCTGGGGTCGCGTTACCGAAGATGACATAGCTTTCACCCTCGTCATTGGTATTGGCGTCGCCACCCTGCGCACCTACAATAATGTCGTCAATTCCATCACCATTGACGTCTCCGGCACCGCTGACTGAGTGACCGGAAAAATCGTTCTCATCTGTGCCAGTAATTACAAAGCCGTTGCTGCCGTCGAGATCGGAGAGATTTAAGCTGCTGTTGAAGCCGTTGGAGCTGCCAAAGACGACGTAACTTTCACCGCCGCTATTGCTGAGGTTGGCATTGGGAGCGCCGATAATCAGGTCGTCAATGCCGTCACCGTTGACGTCTCCGGCACCGCTGACTGAATAGCCTGACTCGTCACCGGTCGCGCCTCCTCCCCCTCTCGAAGCGATGCCGTTGATAATGAAGCCATTGCTGCCGTTGAGGCTGGAGAGATCTAGGTTACTGCTAAAGCCGTTGGAGTTGCCAAAGACGATGTAGCTCTCACCCGAGCTAATACCGTTGGGGTCGGCAAAGGGAGCGCCGATAATCAGGTCATCAATTCCGTCGCCATTGATATCTCCGGCACTGCTTACCGAACGGCCCGAGTTGTCATACTCATCAATGCCGCTAATGACAAAACCATTGGAGCCGTTGAGCGCAGAAAGGTTCAGGGTGCTGTTGAATCCGGTACTGCGACCAAAGACGACGTAGCTTTCACCGGCTTGGTCGTTGTTGTTGGGGTCGGCGAAGGGGGCGCTGATAATAATGTCGTCAATTCCGTCACCATTGATATCGCCAGCACTGCTCACTGAACGACCCGCACTGTCGTCTGGTGCCGTACCGTTGATGACAAAGCCATTAGAGCCATCAAGTGTAGAGAGATTGAAGCTGCTGCCGAAACCGCCGGAACGACCAAACACCACGTAGCTCTCACCAGAGCTAACAGCATTGGAGTCGGCGAAGGGAGCGCCAATAATAAAATCGTCAATGCCGTCGCCGTTGACGTCACCTGCATGACTGACTGAACGACCAGATTGGTCAAGTGGAGCAACGCCGTTAATGACAAAGCCATTGCTGCCGTTGAGGCTTGAGAGATCTAAGCTGCTGTTGAAGCCGTTGGAGCTGCCAAATACGACGTAGCTCTCACCCGAGCTATTGCCGTTGGGGTCGGCAAAGGGAGCGCCGATAATAACGTCATCAATGCCGTCGCCGTTGACGTCACCGGCACGACTGACTGAACGACCAGAGTTATCGTCCTGATCGATGCCGTTGATGACAAAGCCATTGCTGCCGTTGAGGCTTGAGAGATTTAGGCTGCTGCTGAATCCGCTGGAGCTACCAAAGACAACGTAGCTCTCGCCGGAGTTGTCGCCGTTGGGGTCAGCCGCAGGAGCGCCGATAATCAAGTCGTCAATGCCATCGCCATTGATGTCTCCGGCATTGCTGACGGAGTCACCAGAGGTGTCATTGATGTCAATGCCGTTGATGACAAAGCCATTATTGCCGTTGAGGCTTGAGAGATCTAAAGATGATTGAGCCATGTTTTTGCTTCTCTGACGCCAGAAATAAAGGTGGATAAAGGCAAATAAGGATGCAGTATTGGGCAGGAATATTTCCCTGTCAGAGCTGTTTCAGACTAAGCAACTCTGATTGTTGAGGTCAGATCCAAGCAGCAAAGTTGGTCCACCTGCCGAGCTGAAGGAGGAAAATTATAGAAAAAATTAAAGTTAGAAATATTGTGTTGAGTGAAAGTTCTGCGACTGTTGCAGGCACTTCTGTTGATCAAATTATGAGCAGCCCCAACTAGGTTGTGGATGCCTCAAAGAACAATATTTCTGAAATGGAAAAGTCTGATACTGGTCAATTTGTGCCTACTAATATATTGACGTTTTTGCCAATACACCGCGACACAAAAAATTAATTAAACCCCGCATTCCAGTAAGACTTTTAAAACCCCGCACTCAACCTAGCACATATATTTTGAGTCGGCACTATCGCGGTAATTAGCTGCATGAGGGCAGCCTTGCTCTGTCATCAATCGCTTTCTGCCCTTTAGATGCCCCAATCGATACGGGAACCTCTCTCTCTGAGAGTTGTGCCTAATAGCTGTTAAGTTTTCTAATTTCTAAATTACTTCACTTTTACCAGATTGGATGTTTGTAGATGCTTAGATGACGTGTCTAAGAGAAGAGGCTTGGCCTACTGTTATACATCATGATTATGGAGTGGTCTGTGAGATGCGATCGCAACCCTCAAAAAAGATCTAGCTCACAAGCTCAATATGGCTAGCCGTGAGACCGAAGGCATTGTCTAACTGAGCGAACTGACCCCCTGAACCCAGCCCAGAAGTGGAGCCATTGGTATTAAAGTACAAACTGCCATCATTGCGATTGTAGGTAATCAAAGCGCTACTATTCTCAGCCGCAGTTAGACTACCCACCGAGGCAAATTCCTGCATAGAAATCTCAGTAACGCCTGCACCGCTTAACCCGAAAATGGACTGGCTTAACTGCAGCACATCGTTGCTGGAAAAGTCGGTAATTGTGTCGATACCCAAACGATTGAAGTTCGCATCGAACTGGAACGTGTCAGCTCCAGAACCGCCCGTGAGCGTATCGTTATTCGCGCCACCCACGAGAATATCGTTCCCGCCGCCGCCCAGCAAAATATCAGAGCCAGCTTGGCCTTCAAGCGTATCGTTCCCTGCTTGACCGTTGAGGGTATCGCGATTTTGACCACCCCTGAGGACATCACTGCCTAGTCCCCCGTAGAGTACATCAATCCCAGCACCGCCGATTAGCACATCACTATTGCTGCCGCCCAAGAGCGTATCATTGCCTGTCTGGCCTTCGAGCGTATCGTTGTTGAGACCGCCGACAAGAGAATCGTGACCGCGGCCACCTTGGAGCCAGTCAATGCCGTCACCACCCCGGAGGGTATCGTTCCCTGCGTGGCCTTTGAGAGTGTCACTGCCGCTGCCGCCACTCAGGGAGTCGTTGCCCCTTCCCCCTGCTAGAGAATCGCGACCGCGGCCCCCGATCAGCACATCATCTGCTGCTAGACCCTCTAAGGTATCCCCAAAGGCGCTTCCCACAAGCTGATCCTGGCCAGCGGTACCAATGCGATAGGCCCCCGCCAAGCCTTTAATTTCAACGTCAACGGTGGCCGTATCTGTTTCCCCATCGCCATCGGTCACAGTGTAGGTAAATTGATCTGTGGCGTTTTCCCTAGCCGCAAGGGATGCAAATTGATTATTGGGGTCATACTGAAAGGTGCCATCGCTATTGAGCGTAAGCAAGGCGCCTGAAAGGAGCGTAATTTGAGTGTTGATATCTGCATCGCGGCCATTGACGGCAGAGACCGTCAAGAGATCGCCATTCGGGTCGCTATCTGCTCCATCGCCGTTATCCGCTAGAACGTTGCCATTGACGCGACCGGTCTCATTCACGGTAATGCGGTCATTAGGGGCAACCGGTGCATCACCCACTTCAAAAGTCACGGTGGTGGTTGCGATCGCACTGCTATTGGAATGGGTCTCGCCATCGTCAACAACAAACTCAACGGTTCGTGTTGCACCCGTGGGCGTCAAATTTTGGTAAGTGACGGTCTGGAGGACTTGCTGATAGTTGGCAGCCGTATCGGTGCCGCTGAGGGTGAGGGTGCCTGAATCATAGGTTGCTGTAATATTAGTGCCGGTCGTGATCGCACTGAGGCTCTCGGCTAAGCCATTAGTAAGGTTGGTAATCGTAACCGTGGCCCCTACTATCCTGTCGGAGTTAGCATCCGTAAGGCTGAGGCCAGTCCCCACAATCACCAAGGGATCGCCGATAAAGATGGCTTCGTAGTCAATGCTGGTGGGAGAGGTACTATTATCTACCCCACTCAAATCTAGTTCAGGAGACGCATTGCCGAACACCACATAGCTTTCGCCCGCATTATCGATGCCATCAGGGTCAGCACCGGATGTCCCGAGGATCAAATCGTCAATTCCGTCACCATTAATATCCCCCGCGCTGCTGACTGAACCAATCGCTCTGCCAATGACAAAACCATTGTCACCGTCGAGGCGCCGTAGATCGAGACTGCTATCAAACCCGCTGCTGTTGCCAAATACGACATAGCCCTGGCCATAGTCACGGATAATCAGGTCGTCAATCCCATCGCCGTTGACGTCACCCGCACTGCTGACTAAACTACCTGAAAAGCTTTCGAAACGAGTACCGTTGAGAGTAAAGCCATTGCTGCCATTAAGGGTTGCCAGATCAATGCTGCTGTCAAAACCACTGCTGTTGCCAAATACTACATAGCTCTCGCCATAGTAATTGATGCGGCCATTGACATTGACAAAAGGGGCACCGATAACTAGGTCGTCAATGCCATCACCATTGATATCCCCAGCGCTGCTCACTGAATAGCCAGAGTTAGTATTGGAATCAATACCATTGAGGGTAAAGCCATTGCTGCCGTCAAGGCTTGATAGGTCAATGGTGCTATCAAAACCACTGCTGTCACCAAAAATTACATAACTCTGCCCATTAATCTCTTGACTCTCTGGGTTGATAGCACCAGGTGCACCAATAATTAGATCGTCAATGCCATCACCGTTAATGTCACCGGCACTGCTAACCGAATGACCGACTTGAGCAGATGGATTAAGGCCATCCAGGATAAAACCGTTGCTACCGTCCAGGCTTGAAAGACTGATACTGCTGCTAAAACCACTGCTGTGACCAAACACTACGTAGCTTTGACCCGCATTATCGATACCCTCTGGATCCGCCCTGAAGGCCCCGATAATCAGGTCGTCAATGCCATCACCATTGACATCACCAGCACTGCTCACCGAACGGCCTGACCTATCAAAGGTTGCGATGCCGCTGATAACAAAGCCATTGCTACCATCAAGACTTGCGAGATCAAGGCTGCTATCAAAACCGCTGCTACCAAACACTACATAGCTTTCCCCCGCACTCTCGCTACCATTGGGGTCGGCGAAGGAAGCGCCGATAATCAGATCGTCAATGCCATCACCGTTGACATCACCCGCACCGCTGACCAAGTCACCGGAAAAATCATTTTCATCAATGCCGCTAATAACAAAGCCATTGCTACCGTCGAGACTGGCTAGATTAAGGCTGCTATCAAAGCCGCTGTCACCGAATACCACATAGCTCTCCCCCGCACTCTCGTTACCATTGGGGTCGGCCAAGGGAGCGCCGATAATCAGATCGTCAATGCCATCACCGTTGACATCACCCGCACCGCTGACCGAATGGCCTGAATAATCACTTTCATCAATGCCGCTAATAACAAAGCCATTGCTGCCAGTAAGGCTCGAAAAATCTAAAGATGATTGAGACATATTTTTTGCCTTGCTGACACCAGAAAAAAGATAGATAAGGAGAAGATATATGCAGCCCTACTCAGAAGTATTTCCCTGCCAAAATTGCTTATGCAGCTCTAGTCGAAGCTATTCCCTGACCAAAACGGGTGTGGATTCGACTATGCCAACGTTGGGGAATAAAACCCAAGCAGTGAGAGTTATCTGCCTATTCACTTCTAGGAAGAACTTTGGAGAAGAGCTAAAGCAGGATGTACACGATTAAAGGCATCTCATTGCCGTACCAGACGGTGCTTTATCCGCTCAGAGCTTAATCTGAACATCTGTTGTATAGCTCAAAGATCAATATTTCAGAACGATAAAATTTTTGCGTAGGCCCAATTAGATCCGTGGATTATTGACACCTCTGTCCATTATCCATAGCCAATAGAACCCGAATCCCCCGAATAAGAGTAAGGCTAGCGTTGCCCTACATTTTTGCAAAAATTTTGTAACCCCGCCATTAACTTAGCATGTATCTAATCAGATTTAGTTAGATATATCGTTCTTTACACAATTGAAATTGACTAAAGATAATAGATTCCCAAAAGTCCGAACTTTCAAGGTTGGTAAATGTTGTGTTATGCAAATGACTCTCTATGCAATCAGTTCAATATGATTGGACTTTAGATCAAAAGTATTGTCTAACTGGGCAAACTGGCCTCCCGAACCTAGCCCAGCTGCTGCTCCGTTAGAATTGAAGTATAAGCGGCCATCGTTGCTGTTGTAAGCAATCACTGCTGTACTGCTTTCTGCTGCTGCTAAGCTCCCTACCGTGGCAAATTCGCTAGCGATAATGTTGCTACCTGCGCTGCCGAGCAAACCAAAGATTGACTGACTAAGCTGCAGTACATCGCCATTGGCAAAGTCTGTAATTCTATCGACGCCTAGGCGATTGAAGCCACTGTCAAACCGGAACGTGTCGGCCCCGGTACCGCCTGTGAGCGTGTCATTATTCGAGCCACCCACCAGAATGTCGTCGCCGCTGCCGCCGAGTAAAATATCGAAGCCCGCTTGGCCTTCGAGCGTGTCATTATCGTTGCCGCCATTGAGTTCATCATTCGCAAGGCCACCCTGAAGCAGATCATGTCCCGCATGTCCCGTGAGGATGTCCAAGCCACTGTTGCCAATCAGAGTGTCGTTGCCTGCTTGGCCTGCAAGAACATCGTTATTGCCGCCGCCACTGAGAACGTCGTTATCTCCTCCTCCCTGCAGCAGGTCGCTTCCTGAAGCACCCACCAATGAATCGTCACCGCTGCCGCCAATTAGCGTGTCGCCGCCCCCTTGTCCTTGTAGGGTGTCGTTATCAGCTTCGCCACGCAGGGAGTCGTTACCGCTTCCCCCCTGTAGTTGATCGCCGCCGATACCGCCTGCGAGGGTATCCTGACCACCTTCGCCCAGCAGGGTGTCAATACCGCCGCTGCCGCTGATGTCATCGTTGCCGCTACCGCCGCGTAATAGGTCGCCACCGTTGGCGCCAAATAGCACGTCATTGCCGCCGAACCCGATTAAGGTATCGTCTCCGACACCACCTATAAGCTGATCTGAACCGCCGGTGCCAAGGCGTTGGATACCTTCAAGGTTCTGAGCTAGGTTCAGCGTAATGTCGCCTGTATTGTCGCTGAAGCCATCAACCGCGATGTGATACGTTGTCCCGGCTGTGGCTGAGAACGTTAAGAGGCTCTGGAGATTCGTGCCGCCATCATCGTCTTGCCCTACGCTTGTCAAGCTATTCACTGCATTGCCGGTGAAGACCGATAGGAAGGTATCAAAGTTACTCCCGTTGGTATCGACCGTGACTTCTCCCGTTGCAGCAGCAGTCCAGCTCCACCAAGCTGAGTTGATGGTGCCGCTTTGGGCGGACTCCCCTGCTTCGCCGGTGAAACCGACGTTAGAGCCGGTCACGCTAGTATTTTGACCACTTAGAGCAAGGCGATTGGCGAAGCTATCGTTGTTGGCAAAGTTGAGGTTGAGCGCAATGTTACCTTGATCGCTAGAGACGCCATCTACGGCAATCTGGTAAGTGCTTCCGGCGACCGTTGTAAAGCTGAGCTGGCTTTGATTGCCGTTGCCGCCGTTATTGTTTTGCCCAATGGTCGTTAAGTTATTGACTGAGCTGCCCGTAAAGACAGATAGGAAGGTATTAAAGTTGCTGCCATTCGTGTCAAGGGTGGCCTGTCCGGTCGAGGATGCGGTCCAACTCCACCAGGCTGAGTGAAGAACACCGGATTGGCTAGATTCGCCTGTTTCGCCTGTGAATCCGATGTTAGAGCCGGTTGTTGCTGTGTTTTCACCGGCTAGAACAAAGCGATCTGCAAAATTATCGTTGGATGCAGAACTGGCATTGACTGCAATACTTAAATCATAGAGCTGCACATTGTTAGCGCTGCCCGTTACCCGTACGTAATAGGCTCCCGGAGACAATAGCTGCAGACCTGCAATGCTCTCGCTCTCCCCGGCTGCAGCGTTATTGACGCTCCGTAATAGAGTGCCGCTGCTGTTGAAAACGGCTAGGGATAAATTGCTGAGTGCTTTGGCGTTGAAGAGGGCCTGTGCGCCTTCCTGCGGGCCTTGGTTGTAGGAGGGACCACGGGGATTGAGAATGACGTCAATGGCGGAGGGGCTTGCGATCGCAAATCGATAAAAATCAGTATCTGAGTTGTCGTCGATACTAACGAAGTCGGTCTGATTGGCTGCAACAACGGTGCTGCTATCGGAAGCGTCTGTGCCGATGGAGACCGTCATTCCTGAATTGACAGTCCCTAAGTTGGTGGCTGCAGCAATAGTGTCATTGGATTGGTTATGGTTGCCTGTGCTGGATTCGAGGGCATCACCATAGAGGCGGTGTAAGCCTAGAATGTCGTCAATTTGAGGGCCATCAAAGTCGGTGCTGATAAAAGGCTCGAGCAAAAATTTGGCGTTGTTCGATTCGACATGACTTAATCCCAAGCCGTGTCCCAGTTCATGGGCGAGGGTATTGCGAACGCTGAGAGAATTGTTGTTGGTGTTGGAATAGAAGTTGAAGTTAGAGGTATCAATGACCATTTCCCCGTTGCTGGGGAAGAAGTTGTAGGCCAGAGTGTTGGAACCCGATTCGCCGTCAATAAAGTGACCGCCAATGCGCACATCGCCACGGCTGCCTACAAGTCCTACGGTACTGCCAAATGCGGCTCCGTCATCATTGGCTTCAAAGACATAGTTGACGCCGGATAGGGCACTCCAGCGGTCAAAGACGCTGCTAAAGATCGGTAGCCAGTCTGCCGTGGTGCCGTAGATGTTGTTGAAGAATGCAACTAAGTCACTGTTGGCATCGGGTTCACCGTTGAAGCCAGGAATGAAGGTGCCGTCTGCGACAATGCTCCACGTTAAGGTTGTGGGGTCGCCTTGCTGTAAACCTGAGCCATTGGTTGCAGTAGAGGTCCATCTTGATGAGGCTTGGAATTCTTCAAAGTCATCGTGGTGGTCTTCTTGTAAGAGGCCCGGATTTTCATAGATGGCTTCGAATTGCATGGAGATCCTTGGCTCCACGTCCTGGACTAAGGTTGCGAAGACTTCTCCTTCATCGCCTGTATTGCTTTCTGTGAGCTGGGCATTGAGGGCGTGACCGATCTCTTCTAGCAGCACTGTGGCGATGGCGGCAGGATTGTCGGTGTTGGCGGTCAGAAATTCTGAAGAGAGGTAAATGGTTTGGGCTGCGGGGGTAAAGGCACTGTTGATGTCGCTAGATGAGATGACTTTGATCGTTGAGATGCCGCTGAAGTCACCGGTTAACCATTGCTGTCGAAATTCTGCAGCAGTTGAAGTGTTGAGAAGACTGCCAAAAGCCGTAGTCAAATTGTCGGTGAAGGTTTCGCTGGCAGCAAAGGAGGTCAAATAATCTTGGGCAATTAAAAGAGCGCGGTATAGAGAAGATGCGTTATCTGCCATTAAATTAAATGCCTTTATTAAAGAAGCTGAAAATCAATACTGCTAATGGCTTAGATCTCCTGGATCTGAGCCATTAGTAATAGATTGGGTGGGAAAATTGGCTAGGCCAAACGGATCTAAGTCATACATCTATGACTAGAAAACCTGAGATGATGGCGAGCATCGTTCAGGTTGGAAGGTTAATCTAGCGATTGATAAAAAATACTGAGCTGCTCAAAAAATTATTTAGAAATCAGTAAAAATAGGTAGAGCTGAGGGCTAGCTTTAGGTAACCGTTTTCATCTTAGGCAACGGCTTAGGGTGACAGCCTCAAGAATTTTACTGAAATAAGTTGAGAGTATCGGTTGAAATCTTGGTAAAACTACTGAAGCTATATTCTTCGCTGCAGTGCTAGCTGCAATTTCTTGCTGTGACTCAATGCGCAAATAAGGGGCGCTGTGACCTCGTCGATGGGATGTGTTCTGGAATCTAGGATGTTTGTCTAAGCAGAGGGGGCAAGTTGGAGATGCGATCGCAACCCAAAATCCTCCTGACGACCTTTATCTGATTGTTCAGGTATCCTCTCGGACTATTTATATTGTGGGTAAAAGATGGCCAGCCCAGGGATAAATTAAGCCGTCAGCTCAATATGCTCAGCCATCAAATTGAAGTTGTTCTCCAACTGAGCGAATTGGCCACCTGTGCCCAACCCTGCAGCGGAGCCATTGGCATTGAAGAACAGATCGCCAGTATTGCGGTTGTAGACGATCAGCGCTGCACTATTTTCTGCCGCAACTAAGCTGTTCACTGTAGCAAACTCACTGGCAACAATATTCGTGCCCGCAACACCGCCCAAGTCAAAGACGGACTGGCTTAACTCCAATACATCGTTACTGGCAAAGTCGGTAATCGTATCCGTACCTAGACTATTAAAGCCCGTATCAAAGCGATAGGTGTCAGCCCCAATACCGCCCGTGAGCGTGTCATTGTTGGAGCCACCGACCAGGATGTCGTTGCCGCTGCCCCCTAGCAAGACATCAAAGCCTGACTGTCCTTCAAGGGTATCGTTGTCACTGCCCCCATTGAGAGAATCATTCGCCAAGCCTCCCTGTAGGAGATCATTCCCGGCTGCGCCCGCGAGAGAATCGAAGCCACTGTTGCCCCGGAGGGTATCGTTCCCTGCTTGCCCTTCAAGGGTGTCATTGTTGCCACCGCCACCGAGAACATCATCACCGCCGCCGCCCTGCAGGCGATCGCTTCCCGAAGCACCTATAAGGGAATCATTGCCGCTGCCGCCGAGAAGTGTATCGTTTCCGCCTTGTCCTTCAAGGGTGTCGTTGTTGAGTCCGCCGCTTAGGGAGTCACTGCCGCTGCCCCCTCGAAGTGAGTCAGCGCCATCGTTACCGAGGAGTGTATCGTTTCCGCCCTGTCCTTCGAGGGTGTCGTTATCTAGCCCTCCGCTCAGGGAGTCACTTCCGCCACCCCCTTGGAGCAAGTCAAGGCCAGCGTCACCGAGGAGTGTATCGTTGCCTGATTGTCCCTCAAGGGTGTCGTTACCTAGCCCTCCGCTCAGGGAGTCGCTACCGCCACCCCCTTGGAGCAAGTCAAGGCCAGCGTTACCGAGGAGTGTGTCGTTGCCTGTTTCTCCCAAGAGAGTGTCATTGTCGAGACCACCATCTAGGACGTCAGCACCGTTACCGCCCGAGATCAGATCATCACCCGCTAAGCCTTCTAAGGTATCGTTCTCCGGCGTCCCGACCAGCTGATCGGGACCCTCGGTCGCTCCGCTTCCGCTTTCAAAGCCAAAGATCACGTAGCTCTCGCCTGCTGCGCCATTGCCACCCGGATCAGCATAGGGAGCACCGACAATCAGGTCATCAAGGCCATCACCGTTGACATCTCCAGCACCACTGACGGAAAAACCAGATTGGTCCTCTAGATTGATACCGTTAATAGCAAAGCCATTGCTGCCATTGATATTGGATAAATTGAGGGTGCTGCTGAAGCCATTGCTGTTGCCAAACACCACATAGCTCTCGCCTGCGACAAGATTGCCATTGGGGCCTGCCGCCCTGGCACCAATAATCAGGTCGTCAATGCCGTCACCGTTGACATCCCCAGCACTGCTCACGGAATACCCCGATTGATCGAATGGATCAATACCGCTGATTGTGAAGCCGTTATTGCCATCTAGATCGGATAGATTGAGGGTGCTGCTGAAGCCATTACTGCTGCCAAACACCACGTAGCTCTCACCTGCAGAACTACTGCCATCTGGGTCTGCACCCAAGGCTCCGATAATTAGGTCGTCAATGCCATCACCATTAATATCCCCGGCGTTGCTGACCGATCGACCCGACTGATCCATCGAGTCAATGCCGTGAATGACAAACCCATTACTCCCGTTGAGTGTCGATAGATTGAGGGTGCTGTCAAAGCCACTACTGCTGCCAAACACCACATAGCTCTCGCCTGCAGCATCGTTGTCATCGGGGTCAGCATACATGGCACCAATAATGACATCATCAATGCCATCACCATTGATATCCCCGGCGCCGCTGACGGAGAAACCCGATTGATCAAATGGATCAACTCCGTTAATCGTAAAGCCGTCATTACCGTCCAGATCGGACAGGTTGAGGCTACTGCTGAAGCCATTACTGTTACCAAAGACAACATAGCTCTCACCCGCAACGGTGTTGCCATCGGGGTTTGCTGCCCTGGCACCGATAATCAGGTCATCAATGCCATCGCCGTTGACATCGCCAGCACTGCTCACGGAAACGCCAGATTGATCTGTTGGATCAATGCCGTTAATGGTAAAGCCGTTGCTGCCGTTGAGATCGGAGAGGTTAAGGCTGCTGCTGAAGCCATTGCTGCTGCCAAAGACGACATAGCTCTCACCTGAGTTGTTGCCGTTGGGATTTGCGGCAAAGGCCCCAATAATCAGGTCATCGATGCCATCTCCGTTGACATCGCCAGCACTACTGACGGAGAAGCCAGACTGGTCAGATATATCAATGCCGTTAATGGTAAAGCCGTTGCTGCCATTGAGATCGGAGAGGTTGAGGCTGCTGTTGAAGCCGTTGCTGCTGCCAAAGACGATATAGCTCTCACCTGCAGCATTGGTGCTGTCGGGGTCGGCAAGGTAGGCCCCAATAATTAGGTCATCAATGCCATCACCGTTAATATCGCCGGCACCACTCACAGAGAAGCCAGACTGATCAGATATGTCAATGCCGTTGATGACAAAGCCATTACTGCCGTTGAGGCTAGAAAGATCTAAAGATGATTGCGACATTTTTTTGCCTCTCTGACGCCAAAAATAGAGATGAATAAAAGAGAATTGTAGGAGTTTCTATATAGAAATATAACTCTACTAGAAATAGATGAATCAAATAAAAAATATTCTAGAGATTCAACTTTAAGTTATGTGATTAATCTGCTAATTCTCTTGAAAATAAAGAGCTATAGAAAGGACTGAAGGGCCAGGAAAGTAATTGCGCACGAGGATATCGTGGTAGCGAAAAGAAGCTCCACATAGCCCGATATTCAAGCCATTCATAGCATTGTCTGGATAGCTCGGAGACCGCTTTCCCGAGAATAGGATTTCCCTTCAAATCAAGCTGCACAGGTCAATCCATAGGCCGCAAAGCCAATGCAACGCAACATGTTAAAGCTGTAAGACCCCAAAAAAATATGAGTAAGACCTATAAAACCCCGCGTCTAGGTCATGCTTGTGTTCCCCGAAGATAATCTAACATATATATATCGAGTCGTCATTACTTGGACTGTTTATATATCTGTCATTTTTCTTGTGATTACGAGCTGCTTAAATAGACGCGATATTTATTCACCCGCATCAGTGATGGATCTGCGATTCTTTAAAGGTGTTGGTTGATGATTTAGATGCCCTGTCTTCGATTGAGAACTTTGCTTGGATTGGGGCTGAGAGGCGTGTGCAAAGATTTTCTGTTCTATGAATTTATATTTCAAAATCCATCCGAATATACTAGGTTGAGGAAACGTACGCTGAGGATATGTTATTGATGTCTGCTCCTTTGGATTCTGAACAGTCGCATGATCCTCAGGCCAATGTTCAACAATTGTTTAACCAAGCTGTTCACTGGCATCGTCAGCGTAATTTTTCTCAAGCACTAGAAGTGTATCAACAGGTGCTTTCTCTAGAACCCAATCACGTCGATGTGCGTGTAAATATGGGAAGTCTCCTGAAGCAAATGGGACGCTTGGAAGATGCGATCGCAACCCAAAAAAAAGCCCTCACTCTCCAGCCCAACCGCTCCGACATTTGGTTCAATCTCGGCAATACTCTCCAGGCTCAAGGGAACGCAGCAGAGGCAGAGTCAGCTTTCCGCCAATCGATTCAACTGCAGCCTAACCTAGCCGCAGCCCACTTTAATCTGGGCAGATTACTCCAGCAGCAAGAGCAGCTAGAGGTAGCGGCGATCTGCTATCGAGCTGCTATTTCCCACAACCCCCAGCTCACCCGCGCCCATACCAATTTGGGCAATACGCTGAAAGCCCTAGGCCGGTTCGATGAAGCGGTGCGCTGCCATCAGCAAGCCATTGCACTGTCCCCCAACGATCCTGAAGCCCACTACAATTTGGGCAATGCCCTCTCTGCTCAAGGAAATGACGCAGCTGCAATCCTTGCCTATCAGGAAAGTCTGCGCTCTCGTCCTGAATGGCTTGAGGCCCATCTGCGTCTTGTCGCCCTTCTCCAAGAGCAGAAGAACTTTACTGCCGCTGAACAACAGCTTAAGCAGGCTCGCATTCACCATCCCCAAAATGCTGATGTGGTTACTCGGTTGGCTCTGGTGCTTAAAGCTCAGCGACGGTTTGAAGATGCGATCGCACTTCTAAAACGTTTGCTCAGCCAAAATCCAGCCAATGCCGCAGCCCACTGTAACTTGGGGTCTGTGTATAGCGACCAAGGACGGTTTGAAGATGCGATCGCACATCTGCGCCAAGCCCTTCAACTTGATCCTGACTTAACTCAGGCCCATATCAATTTAGGATTTACCCTCGGTGTTGTGGGTCAAGTCTCGGGTGCGATTACCCACTGTCAAAAGGCAATTGCCCTAGAGCCGGACAGTGCTTCTGCCTATATTAATCTGGGATTTGCCCTCACTGCTCAGGGGCGGATTCCTGAAGCGATTGCCAGCTTTCAGACCTTGTTAAAGCTAGAGCCTGACTATCATCCCGCCCAATCGAATTTTCTTTATGCCCTCAACTACGACTCTAGCTACAGCCGTGACTTTATTGCTGAGGCCCACCGTCGCTGGGGTGCACAGGAACAGGCGAAGGTGACCACCCTGCCCTCTTACTCGATTGATCAGCCGCTCCGCATTGGGTACCTGTCACCAGACTTTCGCCAGCATTCCGTTGCCTACTTTATTGAACCGATTCTCAAGCATCACGATCGTGAGGCGTTTCAGGTTTATTGCTATGCCAACGTCGCCGTCCCTGATGCCGATACGGAGAGAATTAAAGCCCTCGGGCATCTGTGGCGAGATGTCTATGCACTCACGGATGAGCAACTAGCAGATCTGATTCAAGAAGATCACATCGATATCTTGATCGACCTTGCTGGTCATACCGGTAATAATCGCCTGCCGGTTTTTGCCCGTCAGCCCGCCCCGATTCAAATCACCTACCTGGGTTACCCCAACACCACAGGGCTGACGACCATGAACTACCGCATCACTGACGCCTTAGCTGATCCTCCTGGCTTGACGGAGTGTGACTATACAGAGACCTTGATCCGACTGCCCCAGTGTTTTTTGTGCTACCAGCCGCCGCCCAATGCCCCACCCGTCAATAACTTACCTGCTCTCACCACAGGGAACCTCACCCTTGGGTCTTGCAACAATCTCGCTAAGCTATCTCCCCAGGTGATTGAGTGTTGGGCCAAGATCCTGCAGGCGCTCCCTGAAGCCCAACTGCTCATGAAGATGCGCTGCTTAGATGATCCGCCTACCCAGGAGCGATTCTGGCGCTTATTCGCCCAGCATGATATTTCGCGTGAGCGTGTACAGCTCTATGGTCCTCTTCAGGACAGTGCAGAACACCTAGCGTTCTACCACCGTCTAGATCTTGCCCTCGATCCCTTCCCCTACAATGGCACCACCACCACCTGTGAATCGCTATGGATGGGAGTACCTGTGATCACGCTAGCGGGGCAAACTCACGTGAGTCGGGTAGGATTGAGCCTGTTAAGCACTGTAGGTCTAGCGAAATGGGTGACCTATTCACCTGAAGCTTATGTTGAAAGGGTTATAGCTGCCACTCTAGATCTAGAGAAATTGGCAACATTGCGCAGCACTCTACGATCCACAATGGCTGTCTCTGCGCTATGTAATGCAGAAGATCAGACCCGAGCATTAGAACATCTGTTCTCAAAAATTTCGTGCTCCTTGTAGTAAGGCTTTAGGGAAATAGGCAATGAGCTGATGGGCCAGCTTCACTGGGTCTGCGAACGTCTGCCATTTCTTGACCAGCGCTCCCTCCATCACCACTGCAACTGAGTAGGTGCGTTTACGAATATCAATGCCAACAAAGAGGTCTTTGCCTGTGTATGAGCGTTGCCTTAATGAGCTGTTCATAGCAATCTCCTTTGGGACGATTCTATGTCCAAATGAAGCTAGACGACCTGTAATCATTAATCCTAGTTGAGTTTTTTGAGGCAGTAGCCTATACCGCGAATGGTTTTGATTGGATCTGTAGGGACACCTGCTAAGGAGAACTTGCGTCGGAGTAACTTGATGTGGGCCTTGACGGCTTCTTCTTCTGGTTGATCTTCAAAATCCCAAAGTTGATTGAGGATCATTCGACGACTGAGAACCTGGCGACCACTACGCAAAAAAAGCTCAAGTAGCGAAAATTCCTTGGGTGTCAGGTTTATTTCCTGCTTTTGATAGAAAACTTCATGATTGCTAGGATTCAACTGTATGTCTCCCCAGGTTAGGACAGGCATCATTGTGCTAGGACCACGTCGTAGTAAAGCTCGAATTCTTGCAAGCAGCTCTGCTAAATCGATGGGCTTAACAACATAATCATCAGCACCTGCATCTAATCCCATCACCTTGTCAGTACTGCCATCCCGAGCGGTCATCATTAGAATCGGCACCGTATAGCTAGTTTCCCGCAATCGCTTACACACAGTGATGCCATCAAGTTTGGGTAACATCCAATCGAGCAGAATAATGCCGTAGTTATCTTCTGTTGCCTGATACCAGCCCTTTTCCCCATCGATCGCAACATCAACCACATAGCCATAATCATTAAGCGCTTCAGTGAGTACCTCGGCCAGGGAAAAGTCATCTTCAACTAATAGAATCTTCATGAGCTAACGGGTAGATGAATCGTAAATGTAGTTCCAATGCCTTCAACACTCTCGCAGGCGACTTGCCCCCCATGTAAGTCTGAATACCTTTTGACAATGGCTAGCCCCAAACCAGAGCCTTGGACTTTGCCGACATTCTCTCCTCTGTAAAATGGCTCAAATAAATGGGATTGATTTTCTAGAGGAATCCCAATCCCCTGATCTTTGACTACAAATTCAATCCACTCAGATTGGATTGTCACAGAGAAGTCAATGACGCCACCTTTTGGAGAATACTTGACCGCGTTAGACAGTAGATTTGTCAACATCGAATGGAGCAACTTTGGATCACAGAATACTTCTCTATTTGTACCGTCAAGCGCGAATTTAATTTGAGATTCAGACATTTTTTCTTTTTGTTCTTCATACAGTACCTTCATGATTTGAGAACAGAATTTATATAAATTTAGATGTTGGGGGGAAAATTCTACTTTCTCTGCCTCAGTTCTAGCAATTGAAAGAACATTCGTTAACATGCTTCTCAAATGGTAGACACTGCTTTGAATCCGCTGAGTATTCCGAATTAATTTTTCAGCCTGCTCTATGCTTCCATAGTTTTCTATCGTCTGGGCTGCAATTAAAATGACACTCAGAGGCGTCCGAAATTCATGGGATGCCATAGAGAAAAAGCGAAGTTTTAACTCGCTCAGCTCTTTCTCCCGCTCCAAGTCTTGCTGCATCTTCACAATTTTTTTGCGCTCAGTCATGTCATGAGCGGTGACGACAAAGCCACTGAATGCGGTGCCCTCAGACAACTTTTTGATGATCACTTCGAAGAAGCGCCACTCCTCCTTAATGCTTCGCCAGCGTATTTCGGGGATATTCTCCGCTTTCTGTCGTTGTGAAGACTTAGATAAAGCTTTTGTGATCTTGTTTTGGTCATTTGGGTGAAGCCAGGTGACCATTGGCTTACCTATAAAATCTTGAGAAAAATATCCTAAAGTGCTCTCAATCGAGGGACTGATATAGGAAATCATTCCATCCGTATCTAGCAGGATGATGATGTCTGAGGCATGCTCAATCAGGGCACGAAATCGCTGTTCATTCTGTTGCAGAATCATCTCTGTTTGTTTTCGTTCAGTAATATCCCGCTGGACAGAGATCCAGTGGGTAAACCAGCCTGATTCATTGGTAATGGGTGTGATCATCAGCTCAACCCAAAATTCAGAACCATCTTTGCAATAGTTGACTAACTCAACCCTAATCGGCTGCCAAGTTTCTAAAGCGGCCCGAATTTTATCAAGTATTTTGCGATCGGTTTTTGGTCCCTGCAGAATACGCGGGGTCTGGCCGATGACTTCCTCTGACTGATAGCCTGTCAATTGCGTGAAAGCTTCGTTGACATAGACAATACGTGGTCCAGGTTCACCAAACGGTTCTGCTTCAGTGACGATGACTGCATCGTTAGCATTAACTACAACAGATTCAAGCAGGCGGAGTCTATCTTCGGTCGCTTTGCGTTGGGTAATATCTTCGGCAAATCCCGTAATTGTGATTGTTTCCCCCGAATAATCGCTTAAAGGAAAGCCCCGATCTCTAATCCAGCGAATAGAACCATCTGGTCGTATAATTCGATATTGATGATCGAAGCCACCTTGAATTACCTGGTCCATGAAATGTTCCGTGACGCGCTCCCGGTCCTCTGGATGTATCGCCTCAATCCACCTCATAGGATCGTGATATAGAGATTGCCGATCGCGTTCCCAGATGTCTTCATAGGCAGGACTAATATATAAAATTTGCTGCTGACTCGGATCTGTAAGATTGATGCTAGTCATCCAAAAGACTTCACGCAAATTTTCCGTCAGCAATCGAAATATATTTTCGCTTTTCCGTAGCGCGCGCTCCATACATTTACGCGCTGTGATGTCGTAAGTAAAGTATCGATTCTGAGCAAATTCACTGCTTTGTGAACAAGTACTAGAGGAGATCAAAACGTCTTTATTTGAATTGTCTTTGCACTTCATTTGTGCATCGTAATTGCGGAGATTTTCCTGCTTATCTAGGTGCTCAATTACCTTTCTATTCGATGCTAAATCTACGTACAATTCACTAACATGCTGTCCAATACAGTCTTCTTTTTGGTATCCAAGCATCTCTCTTTGTTTGTCGTTCGTCCAAACAATATATCCCTCGCGATTGATCGAGTACATTCCAATCGGTACATCCTCAATGAATGTTGTAAGTTCCTCCTGTTTGTGGACTAACTCCTCCGACAGTTGTTTTTGAGGGGTGATATCAAAGCGAATGGCTAGATATTGCTCTGGATGTCCTTGCTCGTCTAAAAAAGGAATGATGGTCGTATTGACCCAGTAATGACTCCCATCTTTAGCCCGGTTCTTGATGTTCCCCTTCCAAACATGCAGGGCTGTTTTAAATTTCCCGTAGAAAAATTAGGATCATTCACATCACGATAGTGGATTGACCCATGAGCACCCTTATAGAAGAACTGAAACAAGTCCCTGATTTCCGCAAATCCCATGGCAGATCTCACCCGCTGTGGATTCTGCTGCTATTGATGGTCATGGGCATCCTAGCCGGATATCAGGGGTATCGTCCTCTACACACATTTGCCGAAGAGCATCAACATGCTTTGTGTGAACTATTTGGGCTTAAGCAGTT